>JACPGM010000122.1 GCA_016188985.1 Lentisphaerota bacterium
GCCCTTCATGATGAACGCGGCGGCGACCGGCACTGAACCGGTCGCGCAGACGTATAAGGGAATCCCCACGGCCATCATGATCAACATGCCGGTGATTCCCGACCCGAACCAGCCGGCGAAAAAATCGTCCGGCACGAGCGCCGCGATAACCCCGGCAATAATTAGTCCCACCACCAGCGCCTTGCCGATGTCGCGGGGCAAGGTCACAAAGCCGTAATGCAGCACGCGCCATAATTTGCGCGACTGTTTTGACTCCGGCGCGCAACAGGCATCCGTACAGGGCACCGGGGTCTCGGCCTCCTGACCCTGTTCAGAACCGGTCAGACTATCCACCAGCCACCCGCCCACCACGCCCGTGATAAAGGCCGCCACTGGCCGGAGGATGGCGAACAAACCGCCCAGCAGACTGTAAGTCACCACGATACTATCCACGCCCGTCTGCGGGGTGGACAGCAAAAAGGCCGTGGTGGCCCCGTGGCTGGCGCCGTGCCGGTGCAAGGAGATGGCCACCGGAGTTACCCCGCAGGAGCAGAGCGGCAAAGGCACGCCAAAGAACGAGGCTTTAATGACCGACCACAGGCCCCAGCCGCCCAGATGCTGTTCCACTTTTTCCGGGCTGATAAACACGGAAAGCACTCCGGCCACCAGGAACCCGAACAGCAGATAGGGCGCCATCTCGCACAGGGTTGTCCAGATGGCCGAGAGGATCGCCGGAATAGTCTGCGCCGAAATGAGATTGCTCATGCCGGAAGTGTTACCACGGGGCAGGCTCATTTGCAAGCTTTGCGGCGCTATGTGTCATAAGTGAAATGACCGTCCCGATTTTATCGGGAAGGACTTGTAGGCGGGCAGACAAACAAACTCCGCTTGTGATCATCCCTCGGGACAAGAACCAGATGAGTGGACTGCCCGCCAGGGGCGGCCTGCCCGAGCTCGGCCAGGGGTCCGCCTTTGTTATCGGCGGAAACGAAACGGTTACACGCTTCGATTCCGGCTTGTCCTGCGAAGCCTCTTGGTCCGGCAACTGCCGGACACGGATTGAACGTAATTAAGCCTGTCCCGCCTTCAGCGGGGTCGGGATCGGATGGAACAAGCAACGGCATCCGTTCGACGCGCGGGCAAACGAAACGCTATCAAAGAGAAATAAACCGCACTCCGTGCGGCAAGGGGGATTTATGTCTATTGACACCGCGCCTTTGATGAGTGACCCCGGTCCGCCTTGTCCTACTTCCGAGCTGCACGGAATACGTTGACGACTACAACAGCATTGCTGTGCAAGCCGAAATGGATTCCCTGCGTGGGATAGATGACCGTTTCTGTGCCGGTGACCGGATTCTGTAGGGCATACGGTTCGCCCCTTGTCGCCCACTCGCGCAACTCATCCGCGTTCTTGGACAAGACGATTGCCTCTCGCAGCACGTGTCGTGGTGGCCCGAATACTCTCACGACATCCTCACGCGTCACCGCAACTTCGCCGCCAAAAGACAGCCCACCTCGTACTTTGCCGCGAAAGCAATGAGACAACTGCGTTCCTGGGGCTACGTGAAAGTAAACTCCAGGGGGAGGTTGATCCTTGGACTCTTGTTCCCAACTGGCGCCCAAAGACGGCACTTCGAAACTCCATGCGCCGACTGTTTTGAGTTCCTTTACAATGAGATCGCCCGTTTTGTGCGCGATCTCCTGGGGCGTCATGCTCAGTTCGAGAACGTTGCTGATCCCCAGACCCGGAGTAATCACCAAACCGGAGTTGTCTCGATGGATTGGCGATCTGCAGCCCAACGCCAGGATACAGAGGGCACCGACTGAAAAGAACGCTCTCACTTGGCCGTGCATCCCTTGCTTGCGTCCATGCATGTGCGAAGAAGTTGGCTCACGAAGGTGTAGCACTGCGGACCGCTTTGGCCATCTTGTGCCTGGGCCGTGTCGGAAAGGCATTTGTGGAATTCCGTGAAGTCGTACTCACACGGGGACAGTTTCACATCCTCTGTTGGATAGTCGTCGATTTGGTAGGCGGCGGGAGAAGAGACCTTCCCGACGTTGTTCGGGGCGTTTGAATCAGCGGAACCGTCAGACCCGTAGCCCGACCAGGACAACCAGTAATGAATCTGCGCCGGTGCGTCCGGTATCGGGATGCCATTCGCCTTGTGTTTAACGGCACCGGATGAGATTTCTTTCTTGTCGACCAGTTTGCATTCGGAACTTAGATCACTCGACACAACAGCGCCTTTCTTGCAGCAGCAGTGCGTCTCCGGATCGTAGACCTTCACAGGCGTTCCGCAACAGTAGGCAGAGACCGAACTCGGCGGCTCATTGCCGCCGGGACTGGGACCGGGAAAAATCTGCAAACCGAGCGGGTCAATTCGATGAATTGGAGAATTCGCTACGAAGCCATAAAGATTCTTGCCTCCCCTTGTCCCGATGGTGTCCCGAGAGAGCCAGCGGCCGAGGCCCGGCGAATATGGCCGCTTCGGGTACATCACCAGTCCGGTTTCCTCATCGGTGTACTTCGTGCTGAAGTGGAAGGGATTATCCTGAGCTTCCGGACCAATGGCGGCAATCGTTTCGCCGAAGGGGGAGTATTCGTAGTGGCCGACGATAGACTGTGGACTGTTGACCGTAGACTGTAGGAGCTCGGAGACATTACCGTTGCCGTCGTAGGTATAAAGGAAGGCGCTGTTTGAGACACTGGACCCGTCGCAGGCGCCCAAGGTGTCGCCGTGGGCTTGATGCGCCGACCAGGCGCTTTCATTGATTCTCAGGGTCTGCTTGTTCTCCGGATTGCCCGGCGGACGATGACAAATGATCAGCATGTCTTGCCCGTCATAATAGCGATGCTCAGTGCGGTAGCGCGCCAGAAGTCCGCCGATGCCGCCGGCGCCTTGAAGAGAACCGGAAAGGTCCAAGCCCCAGACGTAGTCATCCGTGATTGACCCAAGCCCGGTTGCCGTCGTTATTTCCCGGATCAAATTCCAACCGTCGTAAAGGAAGTAGCTGATACTTGAAATTTGAAACTCGAAATTTGATGAAGACTTGGAATAGACTTTCTTGCTGACTCGCCTGCTCATGTAATCATAAGCAATCTCGACGCGCGTCAGCGAGCCGTCAACGACGTTCGAGACCGTCACGGCAATCAAGCGATTCTCGGCATCCCATTCGTATTGGCGCAGGGCATCGGAGAGTATGTTGCCGTCGGCATCGTAAGTAAATTGCTCGGGCGATTTTGCCGCCCAGACGAAACCAGTATAGGTGCTGACGATGTCCACCCCGCCGGTGCCCGCGCCGGCTTTCACGCCGATTACTTCGATTTCCTCGGCGTCCGCGTGGGCGCTGTTGTCCAGCGCCAGCTTCTTGTGGAAATACGCGCCATGGTGGGTTACCGGCTCGACCGTCGTCCCGCTGATCGAGGGCCGGTTAATCGTCACGGTGGCGTTCTCATCCGCTGTCCCTGCCACGTGCGCCGCGCCGGGGATAGTGCGCTGGGTGTATTGGTTCAGGTTGTTGGCCGTATAAATTTCGGTGTCGCTGTCGCGGGCGGCCGTCAGGCGGTTGCCGATGGGA
Organism: Lentisphaerota bacterium; assembly: GCA_016188985.1. Classification (GTDB taxonomy): domain Bacteria; phylum Verrucomicrobiota; class Kiritimatiellia; order JAAZAB01; family JAAZAB01; genus VSJD01. Next base: position 3,559 of record JACPGM010000122.1, read on the forward strand.
TCGAAAGCATAGCCCCAGTTCTGGCCGGAAACCGGCTCCGTCGCCGTCGCGGGGTTGTCGCCGAAGAAGCGCTCCGCGCCAATCACTTCGCTGCGCGTGTTGTAGGCGTATTTCATGACGGTGGGGCCAAGTTCGTCGAAGGCCGTGCCCTGCCAGCCGGCGGAAGTCCGGCGGCCGAGGGCATCGTTGGCATAAGTGTAGGAGGAGATAATGTTTGTGCCAAGCGAATTTTCGATTTGGGTCAACAAGTTCCTATGATCCTCGTAGGAACGAGTGGAGACAGACGACAGACCGGAGAGGAGGTCGGAGATGGGAGATAAGAATAGGACGTTAAGTCCTATTTCGGGGGCTGACCCTGAGCCGCCTCAGATGTTAGTGTTTTCGGAATTCAATAGCCCGCCTGTGCTTTCCCCTGTCAACGCTTCCCCACGCCCTCACGGACCGTCGAGGCATGACTCGGAGCCGGTGCGGTTTGCTATACCTTCACCGTAAGACTCTTTCATTCTCTACTCTCTGCCGATCTTTATCGGCGCTTTCTGAGTGACCCCATTCCGTCTTCTGGTGCTTCCGACAGGACTTGTGCGGGCTTGCGCCCTCACTCACCCCCCCCAATGCTTCCCCATTTATAAATGTGTTCCCCCCCAGGAATTATCAAATGCATTAATTCATTTTTTCCAAAAATACAAGTCATAACAATGCTATCGCCATGGCGATATATCCATTTTTCATCATAAAGTCCATTGGTCAGCTTAATAATTTCATTCGGTTGTCCATATTTCGTTATGACCGTTTCTTTATCAAAAAGCTGACGGTCTTCACTTGTTATAGAGTACGTACCGACAACCTCGCTCCTATTTGTATAAAATGACTGGAGATTATCGCTTAACAATATTTGTTGCGCTCTAATTTTCCAATTCAACCATGCGCTCTCTTTACTACTCTTTGTTGCAATACAACGCAATATCAGATCGGCATCATGATATTGGCCCTTGATATACAAAAGGTATCCTAGCTTGAACATTTCTTCTGGAGTATTCTTGTTGTGAGCTTCCTCAGCAATTATCTGCTCCAGAGTTTTTGCTTTATGCCAAGGCAATCTTGGCTTCACCTTGAACAGGGGAACTCCTTGCCATGCAATGACAATAGTCAGCAAACTGTAAAAGAGTATCTTATAATTAGCGGTCAATGCTTTCATTGATTTGCAACCGCTTCTAAGTCGATCTATTGCCAATTATCTGTTAATTTCCACAGAATTCGCGACGCACTGCAGCACCATATCTTTTATGTACTACTTCCAGGCCTTCATTATATCGCCAGTAAGTGTCGAGTATTTCGCCCGCTTGTTCTTGATAGTTTTCTGCTTCTTCCTCGCAATCACATGATGTCAGATAAGGATGGTTATTATGAGCTGCAGCTAAGGAATATAGTTGATTATATAACTGCTTAGTACTGTTATAATGAAAACTTTCGCCTAATTTAATAACAGCAGAATGCCTGCCAAGATTTGTGAAATAAAAATAATCATCCACTTTAACATATAGAGTGACGACTCCAATATTCAGATCGCACTGGAAAATAGCCGACCCTCGAACACTACATACTCCGTAGTCACCACCCGTACAGCGGTCCCGAACTATCCCTCTAATTTCCATATCCACCCACGGGTCGATACCCCATAATCCTAAGACATCTATAGCATTCACAACTAGTGCCTTATAAAGGTTAATGCCACCATCCTCCCCGACCGGATCTCTGGAGAGCCAGCGGCCGAGGCTGGGGCTGTAGGGGCGGAGCTGGTACATGACGAGCGCGGTTTCCTCGTCGTAATACTTTGTGGAAAAACGATACGGGTTGTCGAACGCTTCCGGGCCGACGGCGGCGATTAATTCGCCGAAGGGACTGTACTCGTAGTGAGCCACAACAGACGACGGAGGACCGACGACAGACGACAGAAGGAGTTCGGAGACGTTGCCATTGCCGTCGTAGGTATAGAGGAAGGCGCTGTTGGAAATACTGGCACCGCCACACGCGCCCAGGGTGTCACCGTGGGCTTGATGCGCGGGCCAGGCATTCTCGTTAATCCGCAGGGTTTCCCTATTTTCCGGATTGCCGGGCGGATGATGACAAATTATCAACATGCCCTGCTCGTCATAGTACCGGTGGACGCTCCGGTAACGGGCAAGAAGTCCGCCGATGCCTCCGGCACCTTGCAGACTGCCGCTCAAGTCCAGGCCCCAGACGTAGTCATCGGTGATTGACCCAAGCCCGGTTGCGGTCGTTATTTCACGGATCAAATTCCAACCGTCGTAGAGAAAGTGGCGGATACTTGAAATTTGAAACTCGAAATTTGACGAAGACCAGGAATAGACCTTTTTACTCACCCGCCGGGACATGTAGTCATATTCCATTTCAACACGAGTCAAGGACCCATCCACCACGTTTGATACTGTGACCGCAATCAAGCGGTTCTCTCCATCCCATTCGTATTTACGCAGGGCATCGGACAACATGTTGCCGTCAGCGTCATAAGTGAATTGCTCGGGCGATTTGGCCGCCCAGACGAAGCCGGTATAGGCGCTGACAATGTCCACCCCACCAGTGCCTGCACCGGCTTTCACGCCGATTACTTCAATTTCTTCCTTGTCGGCGTGCCCGGAATTGTCCAATGAAAGCTTCTTGTGGAAATACGCGCCCTGGCGGGTCACTGGCTCGACCGTCGTCCCGCTGATCGAGGGCCGGTTAATCGTCACGGTAGAGTCCTCATCGGCCGTGCCGGCAAGGTGCGCCGCGCCGGGGATAGTGCGCTGCGTATATTGGTTCAGATTGTTGGCCGTGTAGATTTCAGTGTCGCCATCCCGCGCGGCCGTCTGGCGATTACCGATGGGGTCAAAGGCATAGTCCCAGTTCTGCCCCGCTGTCGGCTCAGTCGCCGTGGCGGGGTCGTCGCCGAAGAACCGCTCGGCCCCGATCACTTCGCTGCGTGTGTTGTAGGCATACTTCATGACGGTTGGTCCAAGTTCGTCGAAGGCTGTGCCGCCCCACACGGCGGAGACCCGGCGGCCAAGGGGATCGTTGGCATAAGTATAGGCGGAAACCGTGTTAGTGCCAAGAGCATTTTCGATTTCGGTGAGGAGATTGCGGTGAGGCTCGTAACTGCGAGTAATCAGTAGACCGTTATCAGTTGACAGTGTTTCAATCAGATCGGAGTTTGCCAGATAAGAATACGATGCTTGAAATTGGAAATTGGAAATTTGACTGAACCTTCCCAAGCTATCATAACCATAGGCAACGGAAGATCCGGGGTCAGCGACCCCGGCTACAGTAAAGCCACTGGACCTTCCGAGGCTGTCATGGGAACGGTCAATGACATTTGTTCCGGCAGAGGAAACGATTGTTTCGGTGTCGAGCAAGAGACCGGAATAGGCGAAGGTGTGGGCGCTAACACTTGAGGCGGCGGTTCTCTGGCGGCCGAGACGGTCGTAGGTGAAAGAGACATCCGGAGTGGAATCCGAATAATCAATGCCGGTCAAGTCGCTGGAATCATTATAGAAATAGGTCGTTACAAGGTCGTTTGTGCCATCCCTTCTTGCCCAGTTTCGAGTTTCAAGTTTCGAGTTTCCAGTATATGTGTAGCTGACCTGTTTCCCGGCGGCGTCGGTCTTGGCGATCGGCAGGCCGGAGGGTTCGTGATAAATCCATTCGGTTGTGTCGGCCGTTCCGGGACTGGCGGGCCAGGCGGGGCCAGACCAGCCGGAACCGTCGCGGTAGGTGTGTTGTTTGGTCTTGCGGCCGTAGGAATCGTATTCGTAGTGAACGGGATAGGAAGCAGAACCCCATATTTTTTCCTCTTTACCGTAGGACGTGTAGGCAAAGTAGGTTGTATGAGGTTCACCGTTCACGGTTTTTGATTCGGAGAGATTGCGGCCGGTGGCCGGATCGAACGTGAAGCTCGTGCGATTTCCGGCGGCGTCTTCAATATAATCAACCCAGCCGTGACTATCGTAGTGCGTGGACAATCCGATCCGAGCATCGGCTTGTCCTATACGACGCCCAAGTGGGTCGTAGGTATAGGAAGTCGTGAGGCCGGATTTTGAAGTGGTTGATTGCACCAAACCGTTCACGGCGACTGTGATGACATTTGAAGAAGAATCAGGAATATCGGTGGTCTGGGTGACAAGCTTGTTGTCGCGGTCAACGGTGATGGTTGTGATGGTTTCGTTGCCCAAGAAGTCAAGAGCGGACGCGACGGAGCGCGTCCCTCCACTAAGGCCTGTCAATTTTTCGCGGGTGATGGAGGTCGTGAGCGGGGTCGCGCTGTTGTCAGTCGCGTAGATACGGGAAACAGACGCCAGATACCAGATGCCAGACACCTGCTCATAGGACGTATCGGATTCGGAAATGCGGTCCAGGGAGGCGAGGTCGGGGATGCCGTTGGCGTTAACATCCAAGCCGGAACGGATTTGTTTACCAAGCTCGTCATAGGCGAAAAGCGTATCGGGCCTGCCGGTGGTTGTGGTTTTAACCATTTGGCCTTTGGAATTATAGAAGTTCTCAGTGATCTCCGTCCCGGCATAGCCGGGCTTCTCGACCTTGATAGATCGGTCTAGAAGGTCGGTGGTGGTCTTCACCCAGACCGGTGAATTGTTGGAGGCCGAATAAACTTTGGTCCACTTGGCGCCGTCCTCATTCACGCCGTATTCGTAATACTGGCTGATTTGTGCCGTGCCGGTGATCGCCTTAACCTGGCCATCCTTGAAGCGCTCGGTGATGCGGGTGAAGCCGCCGGGAAGAGTTTCGGTGGTGGTCAGACCATTGTTGGCATAGGCGGTTTCTCTCACTAAGCCTGCAGTGTCCACGGAGCGCACGGAGCGCCCGGCCAGATCGTAGGCGTTGCTGCTGACCTGGCTTAAGCTCCCCGCGTTCACGACCGTTTGCACTTGACGTCCCAGGGCGTCGAGCGTGTAAGTGGTGGCGATGGCCTCCTGCGCCGGGTATGTGCCGGCGGCAATCCCCGCTTTGGTGGAGAACACCAGCCGTTTCAGGGCGTCGTAGGAGAATGTGCGCTCGATACCGTTGGCGTTTTTCTCATAATCCTTGCCGCAGCAGGCCCAGGTGGTATCCGCCTCTTCGCCGTTGGATTGGCGACGGCTCAACTCCCGCCCGAACTCGTCCAGCGTATTTTGGGTCCAGGCGATCAGGTCATAGCCGCCGCCGGTATAAACGTATTGCTCCTGCAAGACGGTGCGGCCAAACCGATCGGACACCGTCGCTTCCTGGGTCGTGCGATTGGCGATCCCGGCGGGGGAACCAGCAGTTCCATGAACGGTTGTCGCGCGGACATAGGCGCCGGTGAGGCTGGGCGCAAAAGTGCCGGAGGCATAGTCACCGGCTTCGTAGAAATAGTTAGCCAGGCGGCCGTCAGGAGAGGTGACGCCCTTAAGCTTGCCGGACTCCGGCAGGCCGGAGGCAATAGAAACGGGGTAATAGACCCGCGTCGTTCTTAAATTGCCGGCAGCTCCATAGGCGGCCGAAGGCATCGTGGCGCGTTCCTCGATTTCCAGGCGCTCACCCGGATTGTTGGTGGAAAAATAACAGGCGTAGAAGGTTTTGGACACAGTCGTGCCCAATATTTTTTCTTCCACCAGGCGCGGCTGGTGGGCTAAAGCCGTGCCATCGTCCAGCGGGTCCACAGATGCATAGCTCTGATAGCGCGCTTGTGCCGCCCCGGCGGTAGCATTGGTTGGAGCATTGAGCCAGGAGGAGACTTCCAGAATTTCGCGGCCTTCAGGATCATAATCATATCGCCGCCAGGAGCCGTCGGGCTTATTAACCTGCTTGAGCTGGCCGTACTGGCCCGGATGGATGGCGTCGTCATCATAGTAGGTCCTGGTCGTCGTCAGCGCGGCGCCGTCGGGATCTTCCACTTGCTCGATGATCGCTTCGCCCCAATCGAAGTTGCGGAAGGTAGTGCGCGTCTTGGAGGCAATTTGGCCGGCACTGTCCCGCACCGTGCGGGTAAAGACGCGCCCGGTTGCATTGGTCACCGTGCTCACAACCTCGCTTTTCAGCCCATTGCCCGAACTCAAGGCCCACTCGCCTACCCCAACCGTTTCGCTATAAACATATTCATAGACCACTGTCGCGCTGCCGCGCATTTCGGTAATGCGCAAAGTGTTGAAGTCATTGGTGCCGGCTGCGGGATTTTCAAGCGCATAGCTGATAAAGGGCACTCCGGTAGGAACATAGAGGCCGTTGGTGTCCTTGGCGCCCGCCTCAGTGGGCTTATAAAAACGGATTTCATATTTGAAGGATGAGATGGGCACAAGATCAACAAATGTTTCCGGGGCTACGACCTGGCGCAACACATTGGCGACGCCATCCGGAACGCGGATAACCTCCATCGTCGGATCGAAGGCAGAGAGCGCCAGTTGCCGCGGCGTGGCCAGGTCAAGGGACGGCGTTTCGGCGGAAATCTGCAGCCGTCCGGCGGGATCGCCCCGATTTCCCTGGCCGAGGTAGAAGATGGCACTGGCGCTACAAGCTCCAATATCAGCGCCACCCGCAGAACACGCCCCCTGGCAGGCCTCGCAACCAGTTATGGCAACCGTAAACTCTTGAGTACACGAGCTCAGGTTGGGATGTTTCGCCAGCACGGTGATAGACCCATTGCCACTTTCGGGCTTCACCTTAACCCAAAAATTATTGCCATCTTTACTGGTCGTAAAGGCGATCGCCCTGTCTGGACAAGTAGATGTCTCCCCCACTTTTTCCCAATCCACCCCGCCACCATCCGGATTGGAGATGGCCACGATATGACCAGTTACAGTCAAGCTGGCGGCCGCCTTGACGCTGCCTTCGACATCCACCACGGTATAGGAATAGTGGGGGCTGTATTGTTTCTCACCTGCGATCGTGAACGTCTCGTGTCGGTCCGTGTAGTGATCCACACCTGGTTTACCAAGATTGACTTGATTGGTGCGCGGTGGGCTGCTCGTACAACTGTGCGTGAGTATCAAGATCACATTCGAATCACTGCAAAAATAGCCTTGAAAGCCGCTGGGCTTGCTCACGCTAAACGTCGACGGGACAGGCGGAGGCGGGTCATGCGCCATGGTCGTCGCCGCATACGCCCAAAGGGTCAAGGCTGCCCATACTATTTTCATGCTGGATTTCATGTCATCGTCTCCTTGGTCACTCTTCAACCGATCGGTTGGTTCATTACACAGGCATACTGTTTCTTTTAGGCGCCTATTTCCTTTTCCTTGCCGCCCATACAAGCGCGAGCAGAACGCACACGCCCAGGGCACTATAAAGCAGGAAGCGGTTGGTAAGCGTCCATTCACCGCGATCGGCGCTCGCGGCTACTGCACCGGTTGGAGCGCCATCATCACCCCGCCCCTCACCCTCCCCTCTCCCAACGGGAGAGGGTTTTTCCGATCGCGGACCGCGCTCGGCGAGCGCGGCTACAGCGGGCGCTATGTTCTCTATCCAGAGCACGCGGAACGCGGCCAAGCGCGCGATTGCCACTCGCGGCGAACGACCGTCGCCCTGCGTTGGCAACGCCTCGTCCGTTAAAAAATCCTTAACGCCGTTATAGACCAGCCAGTCCGGTATGTTTAACGCTACCGTCACGTTGGTTTTCGTCTTCACTTCAAATCTGGGCGCAGCGCCATCGCTGTTGGCCAGATCGTCAGTCGTGTAATCCAGATTGCGCAGGAGAACCAGCATTCCCTGGTCGCCCGACCAAGCGGTATAAACTTTGATGCCGGTTTGCGGATTACCCTCCAAGCGCTCGGATACCGGCAGGAGCGGCGCCAAGCGCGCCTGCTTGAGCACAATGGTCTTATTCACCTCGGCAATGGCATTGGCCAGCAGGGGACACTCGTCAAACCCCGCCTGATTGGGCAGGCCCGGATGCCAGGCGAAATACTTGATTCCCTTGCAGCCTTTCGCCAGCGCCACCCAGGCCAGCACCCGCAATTCCTCCGGCTCCATGAACCGCGCTTTACGTCGGAAGGCGTCCGGAATCCAGCCCCAGGGCGCCGGCTGGGTCGAACGGCGCGCTTTGTCCATGAACCCCTCCTCGTTGTCTAACCAGCGGGAGACGTCCTGCCAGTGGCTCAAGCAATAGGGGCTGGCCATGGCGGTGTCGGCGATGGCGCCATACATGTTCCACAGGGGAGGATAGAAGTCCGTGCAGTAATGGATGAAGCTCAACTTGTCCGGATGCGCGCGATAGAGTGCGAGGCGTTCGGCAATGATACCGGCAGAGGCCGCGCCGCGCGCCCTGCCGGCGCTGTCGTAACAGGCAACGTCCCCGCCCCATGAAACGCCAAAGCCGCTCAAAGCCGGCTCGGCCTCCAACCCAAATTGTGCCGTCACCTTTGCGCGCTCCTTTTCAGGAATTGAATAGGCATCCAGCACAATGCCGGAGAGCGCGCGCACAAGTGCGCGGGCCTGGGAGGTGTCCTTGAAGACTACGTTCACATAGAGCGGAGCACCGACGGACAACGCAAACGGCACATCGCCGGAGAGCATGTCATAAGCCCCGGCCTCCGGCGCGCGCAGGATAGCAAACCGTGATACTTCCCGACCATTGAGTCGAAGCGTTTTCGGCGGCGCGTGTTTGGACCGGTATTGGATAAAGACCCGTTTATAGTCGCGGCTGAAAGCGATGGCGCCCAAACGCTGGAAGGGGGTTTTGAACAGCGGCGCGCTGACGCGCAAGGTCCGGCCGTCGGCGGTCTGCAGGAGCAAGGGCGTGACCTTGTCCGGCGCTTTGAGGAAGCATACTCGGCAGACAATGGTTTCGCCTGGCGCGGCATTGGCGGAGGGATAAAATTGCGCCCAAATCAAATTGGCGCTGATTTCAGTTCGCTCGGCGCCAATTGTAGCCGCGTTCGTTGAACGCGGTCCGCCTTGCGCCGCCTCATTAACCGACGAGAAAGTCAACAGGTTAGAACTCATGTTCGACAAGAAAATCTCCAGCACATCACACCCCGCGCCGGCATCCGCCGGCACGCGATAGTGCGCGGCCACGACCACCTGATTGGTCAGTGGCGTTGCGCTTTCCTGCGCCCAGGCCGCCCCGGGCAAGAAAATCAGCCGCCAAAGAACACGAGCAATCCAGAGCCGCTTTTTAATCATGGCTTGCCGTAATGATCCCAATGGCCTCAGCAAGCTGAGGCCCTACGTAGGGCGCGACCTCGTGTCGCGCCATTTTGCCCTGCGCGACAGGCTCACACTTTCCAAAGTGTGAGCCACCATTGCCCGCAAGACTGTGGACCGTTCTTCGAACGGTCACTACACTTTGGTTTCTCACCCCTTCTGCCTACTCCAGCGGCAGGAACAGCGTCAGGCGCACCTGGGCGCTGGTATCGCTCTCCGCGCCGGCGACCCCGACGCTCCGGCCCATCAGATACTCCGTGCCGTTATTCACCCCGTCGCCGTCAAGGTCCTCCTGACGGTCGTCTCGCCGCGGGTCCATGCCCACCCGCAACTCCGCCGCGTCGGATATCCCATCGCCATCAGAATCCGCTGCCGCCGGATTCGTTTTGTAGCGCACCACTTCCTCAAAATCCGAGATGGTATCGTTGTCAGTATCTTGCCGGTTTGGATCGCTGCCGGCCTCCTGCTCGCCCTCGTCATCGAGTCCGTCGGCGTCAGAATCCCGATAGACCTGAATCGTATACACCGTGCCTTCCCCGGCTACCATCTGCAGCCTGATGATGGCCGCCTGCGGATACCCGCTCAGCGGCACAGGAAGTGCCACGCTGCGCAGCGCGTCGCTTCCACCCGCAAAATTGCCGAACAGATCGTCAGCCAACGTCGTTCCATTCGCATCAGCAAGTTGCAGAATGAGTTGCGAAGAAGCATGGTCGAAAAACGCCACGGCGCACATGAGGTCCTGCGTTGTTATCAGACTGCGGTCAATCGCCACTTCCACCGCGCCCGTGCCCGCTGCCGCGGCCACATGCCAGGCGTTCGTGGACTGACCGTTCAACGGCGCGTTGGTAATCGACTCCCCCGCAACCGTGCGCGCGCCCAAACACCACTGGGGAAAAGGGTAGACGAACTGGCCATCGGCCATCGAAAAAAGCGGGTCTCCAAGACGCAACATCACGCGGCTCAAAGCATTATTGGTCTCCTCGCCGTCTCCGAGCAGGTCGCCATCGGTGTCCCATGAGGTCGGATCCAGACCGGCACTGTATTCCGCCGCGTTGGACCGGCCATCTGCGTCAGGATCGGCTGCTTCCCTGGCGTCGTTCCCGCTCAACCCGAAATACGCCGCCCACTGGTCGAACTGGGACGGTTCCTGTGTCGCCCAGACGACTGACACTACCCCCAGCGCCAGCAGCAGACCCGCCAACGCCAGACGCGCCAGAGCTGCCGGGCCAACCCACCTGCTAATAATTCCGTCATTGCGTAATTGTTTCATGGATACCCCCTGCAATAAGGACGCTTAGAAGCTGAAACCAGCGGGAAAGAAAAAAGCCATTGGCGATAGGCCAATGGCGCCTGCGGAAAAACAATGAAGTGAGACGGTAAGAAGGAGAGAAAAAGCTTGTCAGATAGGCAACTGACAGTATGATAAAGTTGCCTGGTTGCCTGGTTGCCTGGTTGCCTGGTTGCCTGGTTGCCTGGTTGCCTGGTTGCCTGGTTGCCTGGTTGCCTGGTTGCCTGGTTGCCTGGTTGCCTGGTTGCC
>JACPGM010000126.1 GCA_016188985.1 Lentisphaerota bacterium
AATATCTACAGCGCCCTCACGAATGCCGCGCAGCCCACCGGCGCGCTGGTGACGGTCGGCGGGCTGCTCGCCGTAACGAATGGATCCGCGGTTTATCCCTACTCGCACGCGACGAACGGGGGCTCGCCGATCATTTTCGCTGCCACCATCCTGGTGGATTCCAACAGCTCCATCAATGCGGACTATACCGGTTGCGGGTCGTATAAAATGACTATCGGTTCCAGCCAAAGAGGGTGGGGCTGGGGTGGCGGGCTGGCGCGCCAGGGAAATGTCACCTATGGGGCGAGTCACGGGGGGACGGCGGCGGCCAACTCCTTGGCGGTGTATGGTTCGAGCAACGCGCCGATCAATCCGGGCAGCGGGGGTGGGGCGAATAGCAGCACTGTTAGCGGTTTCGGCGGCGGCGTCATTAACCTCCAGGCCGAATCCGGCAGCGTGACCATTAATGGAACGCTTTCGGCGAGGGGACGGGGTTATCCGTCGGGGCAGTGTCTTTCGGGCGGGTCCGGCGGGAGCATTTACATCAGGTGCCGTTCGTTTTCGGGCAGCGGCACGCTGCGGGCCGATGGCGGCAGCGGCGGCGGCGATGGGACTTACAACGGTTACGGCAGCGCCGGCGGCCGTATCGCGGTGTGGCGAATGTATCACTCTTTTGTCGGCAGCGCTACGGCCACCGGCGGTGCCTATAACACGAGCAGCGCGCCTTACGCCGGAAATGGCACGATTGTCTGGGGCCAGATACCGGTTCCCGGCACGACGGTAAGGATGTGGTAAGGAAAGAACACAATCCAAAAGCAGGCGAGGGGCTTTGCTTGAAATTGAGCAAAACTTTCCTTAATATTCTGGCCATCCGTGTCCCGATCTTGATCGGGAGCTTTTGCATTTGCCTGACCGCATCCGCGGAGATTATCGTTGAAAGCACGACCTGGGCCAAATACAACAATGTGACCTCGGCTCTCTCGGATACAACTTCGACTGATGGCCGCATCCCGCCGGGAACAAACGGAAAAGGAGACGATGTGGCGGTGGTTTATCCGGCCGTGGTAGGAGGGGCACTCTACGTATTTTCTACGCGACTTCCCCGGATGGCCTGACCTGGACCAAGCATAACAATGCTATCCCGGCCAACTCGAATACGACCTCGACCGATGGGCGTATCCCCCTGGGCACGGCCGGCAAAGGCGATACAGCACATGCTTACTCCATAGCAGTAATTAAGTCCGGCGTGAATACTTACAAAATGTGGTATTCCGGCTACAATAGTACCGCGCACATCTTTCTCGCCACTTGTGTTCCGCCCGCCGCAACAGTTCTGTCGTTCCAGTGATGTCTTGTGTATTCCCGGCCCATGCGCGCCCTTGAAGTCCTTTCAATCAGCGGGCCAATCAGTCCAAGAGCACTTGGCACTGGCTCAAGGTCGTGTGCCACTGCAACTCTCCGGAGCGTCGCGGCAGCCGCCAGGTCGTTGCCGGGCCCTGCGCTGCGGCGGGACAAGCCGGCGCGGGCATGGCCGCGCTCGCGCTTGGCTGCGGGACAAGCGCGAGGGTGATCATGGCCGGCAGGGAAATCCGGCCAATATAAGTTACCGCCGGCGCCGGATAAAGTTTCTCGGTAAAGCGCGCCACCCAGCCGCGTCCGTGCGGAAAATCCTGTCGCGCCATCGTGGGATCGTTGTCGGAACTGTACCACTGCGTGGAATAGGTCGCGCGCGCGGCGCGGTCGGCTATGGTTACCACGGGTTTGAGCGGACTTTCCAATGGTTGCAGTAAAAGCCGCGCGCCATTGCTCGCCGTGGCCAGGCACCGGAGGCCCTCCAGGCTGACTTCAATCCGCTCGTCGAACTGGAAATTCTGCTCAATATCCGCCGTGGGTTGCGTGCCGGTAAGAACGTCCTGAAGCAGCCAGTAGGAGTTGTCCACGAACAATACGCGGCGCTCCCAGTGCACGGCTTTAAGCGGCGCAAAGTCAAAGGACCCGACAAACAGAACATAGTCCTCGGTCTGCTCCCAGCGGTTAATCAAGGGCGCGCGGGTAGCCAGATCGGCATTGGACTTCATGTATTCATCCACGCCGTCAACCGTAATCACGTTGTGCAGAAATCCGGCGTTCATGATGGAGATCATGGCGTCCGGCGCGTTGCTGGCGTATTTTGACGCGCCAGGGTCAACCAGGAAATCAGCGCCGTAAGCCGTAAGGGCGATGCTGAGCTTGTCGCCATGCTGATGGGTGACGCCCCACGGTCCGCCGTCAATCAGCAGGTAGCGCGCGGCGCTCGACCAATCGCTGCGCATCACGTAATAGCCGCCGTAGCTGCTGGCGCCCGGCAGCGGCCACTGTTTGAAGGGTGGCGCGCTTGCGGCCGGATCGTTCAGGAAAAAGCGCAGCCACTTCAGTTCCGGCCATTGCAGGAGCGGCTGATAGAAATAGTTGCCAATGGCCGACGCATGGTGATCGCCGTAAGAGGGCGCGCTGCCCGTTGGGCGGGTGAGCGCGGCGTGCGCCGTTGCAATGGAGCTGATCTGCGCGCGGCAGTCGGCGGCTTCCGGCTCGCCGGCGTAGAGGGCGGCGCATTGCATGGCAGTGCGCATTATCGCCAAACTGTAACCCAAGGTTAATTCCTTGTTGAATCCGTCGGGATAATAGGCCCCGTGGAGGTATTGGGCGAAGAGGCGCGCGCCGTATCGGCGCCAGGCGGCGGCCGCGCTGAAATCACTCAACACATCGCTGAGCACTCCCAATACCTGGATCATGTAGCCGCCGGAATTGTGCGCCGCGTCCACGTGCTTCTGAATCTGGGGAACAAAAAAAAGCGTCTCTTCCAGCAGGCGGTGCAGGATGATCAGCAATTGTTCGGCGGTTACGGCGCTGCTGCGGCGCAGGAGCGGCAGCACTAAGGCCCACATATCCAGGCGCTCGGGCAGCATGCACCAGTACCAGGGCGCCGCTACGACATAATGATGGCGCCAACCCTCGTGGGTGGTTTTGCCGGCGAACCCGGCAATCGGCCAGGCCCGGATATAGCCCAGGCTATGCTCGACGATGTACCGCAGATAGCGCTCATCACCCGTGTGGTGATAAGCCAGAGCCAAATGGGGAAAAATGCCAAAGCGCGTCAAACAGGCCAGCGGGCATTCATACCAGTCAATGCCGCTCGCGGGCACGTCATACGTATTGTAGCCGTCGGATAACCGCCCCTTGAGACACTCTTCGGCCAAAGAACTGCGGAAGGCGCTGTCGCGCGGTAAAGTGTTCCAATCGTAAGACCAGCCGTGAGAGTGCAAGGGGCGGGTGCGGAGATGGGCAATAAAGGCGTTTTCAGCGGCCGCAACATCGCCATGGTCCAAGGCATCCTTGACCGGAGCGAGCGCCGGCCGGGTCAGGTCCAGCTCTTGCAGCAACGCTGTGCGGTCGGGAATGATGAATGACTTGGTGGCCGGAGAGTGATCTGAGTTCACGTATAGGAATTTCCATGTTGTAGCCGCGAGACGATAGGCTCGCGCGGACGTCGGCCTAATGTCCGACGGCTACAGAAATAGTTGGTGCTCCTGCCATCTAATTCAATTTCTTTTTCTTTCCCGCTGAAGCCGTTGCATCTGGTTAATGTAGTGTTTCACCCAGATGTTGATTTATGAAATCTATTGGTAGGGCCGGTTTTATACCGGCCATAGCCGACATAAAGTCGGCTCTACAAGGAAACACTAATGCCTATAGATATAGATAATTATGAAACACTATATTAGTTGCTTGCGCCGGGCAATGATAGCGCCATGAGGCGCGCGGCGGCGCCGAAATACCATGTGGCGCCGACCAGTCCGCCGGGCGCCGTCGGGGCCGGCGCGCCCGCCGCGGCCGCATCCCATGCCGGTTCAACGGCGGTTGTGCCGAAGCGCGCGCGATAAAGCCCCTTGTAGGTTGCGCCATACAGCCAATCGCCATGCCGGAAGAAGCTCGATAGTTGCATGGGCGTGCCGAGCAAATCAGTATCGAATGAACCGCGCGCGCAAATGGCGCGCGCGCGTAGATCCAGCAGCATCAATTCCATGCGGGAGGCAGGATTGAAATGGTGAATCATGGCGTAGACCAGGCCGTTGCCGAGCGCATAAAGATCGTAAACCGTTCGGATGCGCAGCCCGAAATCGCCTTCCCAAGTTTTGCAGTCAGCGGCCGGATCCCACAGGACAAGGCCGGCGCGCGCGGCACGCGGTTGAGTGCCGCTGCCGCCGTCAATGGTAAGACCAACCAGAATCCTGTCCAGTTCCGGCAGCCAGGCCAGTGTATGGGGAGCGCAATCGGGCAGGAGATGCCGGTGGCTGCCGAACGTTCCCGTCTTGGGGTCATACCAGGCAAGCGTGCCGCCCCACATGCCGTAGTCGGGAATCGAACCGACCCAAACCTTGCCGGCCGGGCCGGTCACCATGGTCAGCGGCCGGCAGGCGGTGTCATCCATCCGTCCCAGATGACGCGGATTGGCGGCGCGGTCGGCACCGAACCGGTAGGGCTTGGCCGGATCATGGACGGAGAGATAACCATTAGGATAGGAGGCAATGTAGAGCCGGCCGTCAAGCTGGCCGATTGAATAGGCTTCGCCCTGGTTAATGGTGCAAGCGCCATGGTTGAGCAGCGCACCGGTCAGGGGATCGAACGAGAAAAAATGTTCCGGCAAATAACTGGAGCCGTAAACTTTGCCGTCGGGCCCCGCCCGGACAACAAACAAGCCCGAACCATCGGACTCCCAATCGAGATAAATCATGCGGCGGCGATTGGCACCCAGCGGCCAAACGCTCAAAGGCGGAATAATTTCGATCTGGCGGAATTCGGCGGTATGCCGGTCAAGAAAACGATAAGTTGAACCATCCGGCAACGGCTGAGTGCTTGTCTGGCTGTCGTCGAAATCCGGGCGCGGCGGCGGCAGCACTTCGACCGCCCGGGCTTCAAGTCCCTGCACGCGGAAGATTCCGGCATGGCTGCGAATGTAGAGCAACCCATCGGCGCATTTGAGCAATTCAACGAAGCCTTCCCGGGCGTTGGCGTCGGCCACCGGCCCGATCGCGCGGTGTTCGCCGGTTTGCGGATCGAAAGCGACGACATGCGGCCGGGTGAAGCCGACGCGTCCGGCCACGGTGCCGTCCGCGCCGCAGACGGGATAAAAATACTGGTCGGTTTCATCCATGCGGCCGTAACGGATGAATTCGCCGGTGCCGGGCGCGTAGCGTGTCAGGTCGCAGGCGGGATAACTGCCGATGTAAAGCGTGCCGTCGGGCGCTTCGTCAATCTGACAGGGAAAAGTCGCCTGTTGCGGATTAATAGCGCCGAGGGCTTCCAATGTTTCGCTGCGGGGATCGAAACGATAGAGCTGGCCGGCATAGGCCGCCCCGATGAAAAGGCCGCGTCGGCGCCGGCTCCAGATGGCGGTGGTGGGATAATTGGCGTTGGGAAGCTGCGCGCGAAAACTGCGGCAGGCGCCGGTCTGGAGATCAATCTGGCAGACGAATAACGGTCCGCAGGAATCGCCCTGGCCCATGGTGGTGTAAAGGCAGGGTGCGCCCGACCGGTCTTCGCCGGCCATCAGCCAGACCCAATAAACCGAGCGAACCGGAATGCCGACGACCCTGGCTGTCAAAGAGAGCGCCATGAAGTAATTCGCCAGCGCGCTTGTAAGCGACGGCTGCTTTGTTGTTGCCTTACCGCGCGGGGTGTTTATCAAGACCGTTCATCAAAAGCAACCTGTTTTGTATTGTTCCCAACACAATACAACCGCCCTGAGAGCCGCCAAGTTCGGCCTTGACAGGCCTGGACACTTAAGGCAATACGTGGCGCGCGCGGATCGGAAGAAACAAAAAGAGGTTCCTGATATGAAGCCAATGGCTAAAAAGCTGGAGCGGGCCAATTATGGCGCGGCGGCGTTTGCCAGTTCGGTTAAAGCCGAGTTCCCCGCCGTTTTCCCGCGCGTGATGGGGCCTAATTGCTCCAAGTATGTGCAGGAAGTTGTGGCCAGCGGCCTGACCGCGAATATGGTCGGGCGCTTCGAGCAGGCCTTTGCCGAGGCCATGGGAACGAAATATTTTGTCGGCACGCCCGGTTGCACGAATGCCCTGCATGTCCTGGCCGCCAGTTGGCCGTACCAACCCGGCGACGAGATCATTGTTTCCCCAATCTCCGATTACGGCACGATCATGGGGTTGCTCTATGAGCATTATATTCCCGTCTTCTGCGATACGGCAAACGGCGCGCCCAATATCGCGGCGGAGACCATTGCCCCCTGCATTACCGACCGCACGCGGGCGATCCTCGTGGTGCACAAGCTGGGGCTGCCCTGCGATCTGGATCCGATTCTCCGCCTGGCGGCGAAGCACAAGCTCGACGT
>JACPGM010000121.1 GCA_016188985.1 Lentisphaerota bacterium
CGCGCCGATTGCGGCCTACGACGGCTTGTCCCAACCCCCAACTGACTTGCGCCGGGCGCCGATTACGCCAGGCCGCGACGATGGCTTCCGCCGCCCGAGCGGTAAAAAAGTCGGCATATTCTTTCCCCGTCATGACCCCGGTGGGCGCCGGCGGGTAGCAGTCATCGGTCAGCATTGGCGCCGTGTGGGTGTGCGTGGCATGGATGATAATCTGTTCCGTCGCCAGTTCGGGAATCTGCCGTTCCACTATTTGCTGTATCTGCTGGTTAACACCAAAGGCGATATGAGCGGTATCGGCGCTCAGGAACACGACGGCCGCGCCGGGTGCAGCGCCTTCGCGCGCTAATGCCAGGGCCGTGACCGTCAGAGGATCCTTGACCTCCTGCGTGATGCGCATGTGCACCTGGCCCATCAGGTTGACCGCTCGGTCCGGCGTCACGTCGCGCTCAGCCCAGCCGACTAATAGTTTTTGCTCCATTTTCAACCTCTGATCGTTTCTTAGATGGACGCAATAAGATTGCTTAAATAGCCGGCGGCGCGGCGCGTGCCGTCGGCGGGATGGTAGGCGCGGCCTTCGTATTCGATGTTGATGTAACCGGCATAGCCGGAATGTTTCATGGCCCGCAGGCAGCTCTTGTGATTCACCACGCCTTCGCCGATCAGGGCGGCTTGGTACCAGCGGCCGTCCAGCCCTTCCATGCCCTGGCCGCGCTCAGCCAGGACCCAATCCTTGAAATGGGAGTGAATAATGTGGCTCGCGCAGCGTTCAAATGACACCGCCGAATCCTCGCCGCCCATCAGGGCGTTGCCATTGTCAAACGTGATTTTGGTCCCCGGCACTTCGCGCACCGCTTCCAGCAGGTCCGAGGAAATCGCGAAGGGACTATTCGCGCCGGGAAAGTTTTCCAGGGTAAGCGTTATGCCCGCTTGGCGCACGAGGACCAAAGCCTCCTGCAGGCCGCGGATAATGTAGCTCCGGGCCAGATCGCGGGGCACGCCTTGTTTGCCCGGCGTCGGCAGCATGACCTTATCGGCGCCCAGGATTACCGCGGCCTCAAGGCTCTGCTTGATTGTATCCACCCCGGCTTGACGGGCGGCGGTTGACGGAAAAATGAGGTCGGCCAAAAACGTGTGGCAGACTGTTTTCAGGCCGTGCTGGTCCAGCAACCGCCGGATCTCCTGCGGTTTTCTGCCGTAGGTGCGAACCATGTCTATGCCGTCAATCCCCAATTCGTTGGCCAGTTGGCAGATTTGCTCGAGGGTAAAATCCTTGGCGCGGTCAAAGGTGTAGGACATTACGGAAAGTTTCATAACTCATAACCTCCGGGTGACTGCTCAAGGTCGTAAAGAAATGAAACTACGAAAAACGCAAAAGGCGCGAAAATGGGAATAGAAATTGTATTCAATTTCGCGCATTTCGTAGTTCCCGCCAGAGGCGGGTCTGCCTCTGGCATGATCCACCTGAGGCGGATCCGCCACGGGCGGAAAGTGTTTTCTCAGATAGCTTCTGAGTAGTTACGCCTCCGGCTAAGATTTTTTGAGACTGAGGATTTTTTCAACATCCAGGCGATCTAATTGCGCAAATACTTTCTTGAATCCGCGGGCTATTGTGTTAACCGCGGCCCTGCCGTTTGGCGCGCGCAGCGGGGTGGTCATGCCGAAGTGCGTGGCGCAATGACGCTGGGCTACAGGGAATTTGGCCGGGTCGTATTCTACCGGCCGGGTCTGATGGCAAGTCCACGGGCAGCCGCCCCCGTAAGCATTCCGGGCGCGAAAGACCGTCATGGCCGGCAGGATGAAACTCTGCCAGACGTTGGCCGGGACGCCTTCAGCCTGAAGCGCTTTCATGACCGCATCGCGGAAGCGTTCCGGCTGGCCGTTCCACCCGGCGGCGCTCAGGTCAATCCGGCTGGTGAAATTATACCAGTTGTGCGTGTGGCCTGCGGGCTCGACCGGCAGGATCAGGCCCGGGGTGCCTTTAAGCTCGGCCAGGAGCAATGCGGCATTTTCGCGCTGGGTCTTGAAATAGTAATCCAAGCGGGCAAGTTGCGCCCGGCCGAAGGCGGCCACCAGGTCGCTGCTGCGGTACATCCAGCCCAGGGCGTAAGCATGGTAATCGCGCGCTTGCCCCGGAGCGCGGGTTTCGCCGAACGACCAGAGTTGCTTGGCCTTCTGAAACATATCCGGGTTATCGGTGACAAACATTCCGCCTTCGCCGCTGCAGAGGCACTTGTTCTGGTTGAAGCTGAAGGCCGCGCAGTCGCCGAACGTACCGACCTTTTTGTTTTTATAGAGCGCGCCGTGCGCCTGGCAGGCGTCCTCGATCACCAATAACTTATGCTTGCGGGCGATGCGCAGTACCTGGTCCATATTGACGGCCAGCCCGTGCAGGTGGACGACGATAATCGCGCGGGTTTTGGACGTGATGGCCGCCTCGATTTTACGGACGTCAATGTTTATGGTGGCAAAGTCAATATCCACGAATACGGGAATGCAATTATGGTGCAGGATGCAGGTGGCGCTGGAGCTCCAGGAATAAGCGGTAACCAGCACGTGGTCGCCCGCCGACAGGCCGCAAGCCGCCAGGCTCATGTGCAACGCTGCCGTGCCGCTATTGGTGTTGATGGCAAACTGGTTGCCGTTCCAGGCGGCAAACTCTTTCTCGAAAGCCCGGCAGTTGGGCCCGAAGCTGTGTTCGTGGCCGTTGAGCGAGGCCAGCACCAGTTTGCGGTCCAGCGCGCCGATCGGCGGCCAGACCTTGATCAGTTTGTCAGGAACCGCTTTCTTTCCGCCGTTGATCGCCAGGGTATCCATCGTCAAACTCGCTCTAATGGTAAATTGCTCTTTTTGTAGCCGCGCCGGCTTGCCAAGCGTTTTGCATGGTGACGGCGTGGATTCTTTCGGCAATAATGGTAAATGGTTAATGGGGTGGGGATTACGCAAATCCGTGCGCTTGCATGAACTGCATGTTCATTACGGCGCTTTCCTTGTTGCCGAACCGGGATGAATCCAACTCGAGCGTGAGGTAGCCGTCGTAGCCCGAACGTTCCAGGACCTTCAAGACGCCCGGCAGATCCACTTCGCCCTCGCCCAGTTCCAGGAAGTTGCTGTAGACCTCGAAGCCCTGCTTCTGGCCGCCGTCGCCGGCCGCCGCCTTGTTTTTCTTGACGTCCTTGAGATGCACGAAGCGGATGCGCTTGACGTAGCGATCGAAAATCTCGACGGCATTGCAGCGGCCAACCGTCAAGTGCGCGGTGTCCGGCCCGAAATAAAGGAGTTGCGGGTCGGTATTGCGCATTATGAAATCAATTTCGTTCTCGAACATGACCATGGTGTTGGCATGGGGATGCAGGCAGGGCTTGATGCCGTAGGGCCGGCAGACTTCGCCAATGCGTGTCAGAGCTTTCAGTTCGGCGGCCAGTTCCTGCTCCGTGGCCCCTCCGCCCGGCTTGCCGGCGGCTTGGACGCTGATGGAGCGGATCTTATTGGCGGCGAGGAAATCAAGCGCCTCCTGCACGGTGCGCGTATCTTTTTCGCCGTCGCCGCGGTTCCAGAAATAAAAACTCACCGGATACACCTGGTATTCGTCAATGATGGCCTTAAAATCCGCCGCTCGGTCTTTGAACATCGCCACCGCCGTGGCGACGCTTTCAAAGAAGCGGAACCCCACGGCCTTAATGTCTGCCAGAGCCTGCCGCAATTGTTCTTCCTTCTGCAGTCCCCACGGCCAGATTGCATACGCCAGCTTGGCTTTGCTCATTCTATCACCCTTTCTCCCGTTAGTTCTTTGTTACCGGCCAATTACCCTGCTGATTCCGCGTTTTGAAAGCAAGGAAAAAAAGAAATTGCCGGGTAATGGCTCAGTTTCTTGAAGTGCGTCTGGGTAGGGACGGCTCGCCGAGCCGTCCGCCTTCGCGACGCGGCAAAGCGCCGCTACGGCGCGACGACGGTCCGTGGCGCGTTCGGGCCTACTCCGCCGTAGTAAGCCTACTGGCTACGAAGGCTGGACGAACGCGCCCTACCTCTTGCCCCCACAAGGGCTGAGGCCTTACATTGCCGGCGAAAAAGCCCTTTTCGCTTGCCACCATCTTAAGATATGGTATTGGCTGAATGCGTTCGCAAAACCACAATCAGGAACGCGCGCCGATGAATCGTCTCGTTAAATTAATCTTGCGCATGGCCCTGGTCCTGGCGGCGCGCTCTGTTGCCGCGCAGGAGCTGACCCTGGTCACGAACTTTGCGCTCAGCTACGGGTCCACTTTCAGCATTCCGGTGTATGACGGCAGCAATGTGGTAATTTCCGGAGAGACTTCCGACGGCAACATCTCCCTCGCCAAGTTTGACCTGGAACTGAACCAACTCAGCAGCCCGGTCGTAGTCGCCGGCACCAACGACACCGCCGCTAATGACCGGATTGCCGATCATAAGCATATTTTCCAGAACGGTTATCATTACCTGACCTTCTCGATCTCCGGGGCCAACTACCTCTATCTCCTTAAGCTGGACCGTGACCTCTCGCGCCTGGCCATTACCACGGTGGCCTCCAATGATCCTCCGACCAACGACATGCTCATGGCCGGCGACGGCACCAACGTCTGCGTGGGCAAATTCCTGCCCGGCTTCGGCCACCGCATCTATAAATATGATGCCGACCTGAACCTGCTTCTGACCAATGCCATTGGTGGGCCACCGAACAACATCCATGCTAACGGGGCGGCCCTCACCTATTACAATGGCAGCTATTACCTGGTCGCGCCGGATACGCTCGCGCCCGGCCAGAACTACCGTTACAGCCGGCTGATCTTCGACAGCGACTGGCAGTTGACCTCTAACAAAACCACCATCCTGAGCAATTCCATCCCAGCGCTTAGTATCGTCTCCGGGCTTTCGCGCGAGCCGGTCAGCGGCAGCTTCATTATCCATTATGGCTATATGACTAATGATCAAGGCGGGCCGATCTACATGGCGGTTTATGATTCCAATTGGACCCTGTTAACCAACAAATCCGTTATCGCCGGCCAGTGGAATCGCCCGCACAGCGTGATTGTCAGCAATAAATTATTCCTGGGCTATGATGGCCCCAACCAGGCGGCCCTCTTTTCGATTTCCAATGCACCCGCGCCGATTCCAGTTATCCAGGCCAATCACACTGACTCGTCTCTCTCCATTCCCGCCGGCGACACCCTTACCATCACGGCCGGCCTGGCGGCCGGCGCCTATGCCGGAGCCAATGCCGACTGGTGGCTGGCGGCCGCAAGCCAGGATGGCGCCTGGTATTACTTTGACTATCTCAATGCGCCTGCCCAATGGCGCGCAGGGCTGGCGGTTACCTGGCAAGGACCAATTTTTGATCTTAGTTCCGCCGATGTGTTGACCATCAGCACCCTGGCGCCCGGTGTCTATTGGTTCTATTTCGGCGTGGATACCGTGATGGATGGCCTGGTAACTTTGGACAAC
>JACPGM010000130.1 GCA_016188985.1 Lentisphaerota bacterium
CATGCGCGCAAGCTGATGGGCGTCAAACCCGAATCGCTCATCGGCCGTTTCGCCTGTCAGGCGCTGCACTACACCCGGCCGCTGGAACGGGACAGCCTGGTGGGCATTGGCGGCTATCCGTCGCCCTGGGATCCGTTCTCCTATCTCGCGCTGGCTGGACTGCTCGACGGCGACGCGAAACTACTGCGGCATGCGGCGCGTTGGATGCTGAGCGTGGCCAGTTGCGAGTACTGGTCCAACGATTTTGCCGGCGAACTGGCCGGCACGCGGTTTCACCATGCGGCCTTTACCGAAGCGCACGTGACCGAGTGGATGGCGTTGGCGCTGGACTGGGCCGGAAGCGCCTTGACCGAGGAGGGGCAGGCGGTCGTGCGCGACGCGATTTCGCGCCGCGGTCTGCCGCATGTTCAGCATGTTTTTGCCGAATCGGAATACATCCGCTCGATGAACCAGGGGATCGCATTCAATACGGGGCGCATCCTGGGGCTGCTGGCGCTCCGCCACGCGTGGCCCCGGGTCGAGGTCCGGCTGCGGGAAGCCCGGGACGATGCCTGGGAGATGTTCGATAAAACGTTCACGCGGGACGGTGGCTCCGTGGAAGGACCCGCGTATTGGCTCTACACGCTCCAAGTCGGGTTGCTCGGCATCCTGGCGCTGGCCCGGCACGACGGCCGGCGGCCGGCGGACCTGGTTCCCCGCAAGATGCGCCGGGCGCCATCCTCTCCTTTCGCGTTCGCGAGCACGGCAAATCCGGGTATGTCTCTGCCGATCGCCGACAACCACGGTGGCGCGATTTGCAGCGGCGGGCTTGCCGCTATGTTCACACGGGTATTCCCCGGCAAGGCCTCGAACCGCCTGGCCGCCTGGGCCCTCAGGCAGCCGGCTCTTTACGGGGGGGTTGCACAGGCCATCATCTTTGGCCCCACTCGCGTGCAGAAAATCACGTCGCTCGTTCCCGAGTTCCTGGTGCAAAAGAAAACGGGCCACCTGGTGGTCTGCCGGAACCTCCCGGGCGTGGGCCGCGTCCGCCTTCAACTCTACGGCGCGCCGGGCGGATCGGGCAGCCACTCGCACGACGACCGGGGCAACATCCTCCTGGAGGCGGGCGGCGAGGGAGTCCTGGTTGATCGCGGAATCGGCAATTACAATAATCCGCGCATGCTCGTTAAAAGGCCCGAGGCGCATAACGTGTGCGTGCCGGCCATGCCGGACGGTTCCGTGCCGAGACAGAGCCTGGATCATCCGAACGATATTGTTCCGCGGGCCGCCTATCGCCGCGGGGTGTTACGGGCGGTTATCGAGACGACCGCCGCCTGGCCGCGGCATGTCAAAGCCTGCCGCCGGCGGGTGTTCTCGCCCTCGCCGGGGGTTTTTGAAATCGCCGACGAGCTGGAACTGACCCGTTCACTCCCCGCGACCTTCCATCTGCATACGCCCTTTGCGATGCAGCGGGAGGGGAAAACCTTTGTGCTGAAAGGGAAGCGGGTGCGGGTGTTGGTCCAACCGGAGTGGCGGCCGGCCAAGGTTATATGGGGCGAGGAGGATATGGGGATAGGCGTCCAAGGCCGGAGTTATGGGCATCTTCAGTTGCTCGCTGCGCCGGCGCGAAAGCATCGCCTCATTACACGTATCACCGTCATGGGCAGATAATTTTTACTGTCCGGGTTTTGGCATTGACCCTCCGACGCGGGCCCGCTATGGTGTTGGCCGCTGAATCCCAAGGAGCAAGGTCGTTCCGATAATGTCAACAGTAGCCGCAAAGAGGCACAAGATTCACAAAATCATTGTGTGTCCCTGGCCGAATCCGGGCAGGCTTGTGCATTTTTGTGGCAAAACATAGTTCTGAAACTGAATCTATTATGATGTTCATTTCCAGGTTCAACCGGCTGATCCGCAACAAAATTGTCTGGAGTATCTTTGCCTTTCTGGTGGTGCTTTCGTTCGTGGCCTGGCAAACGCAAACCGGCCGAAGCCCCCGGGAAGAGGCCGACCGGGCCGCAGCTACCTTGGACGGCAAGCCGATACCGGAGGCTGAAGCGCGTTCGGCTTATTTCAATTCCTACCTGTACATGACGCTGATGTTGGGCCGTCAACTGAAGCTAACGCCCCGCGTTGATGCGGCGCTCCGGCACATGGCCTGGCGGCGCCTGATAGCGCTGCGCGGAGCGCAGGAAGTCCGGCTCAGCGCCGGTCCGGAGGAAGTGGTCGCCACTATTCAACAGCAGCCTTTTCTTCAGGACAAGGGCCAGTTCAGCGCCGAGCGTTACATAGCCTTTGTGCGCCAGTATCTGGCCGGCTTGCGCGCCAGTGAAAACCAGTTTGAAGAATACATTCGCCAGGAAATCCTGATGACCAAGGCGCGCATGATGCTGGCCCAGGCCACGTGGGTGGCGCCCTTTGAAATCGAGCAGATCTATCGCCAGCTCTATGACACCTTTATCGTCAGTTATGTGATGCTCACCCGGGATGACCTGGAGCCAACCGTTAAAGTCTCCGACGCCGAGGCGCAAGCCTATTTTACGGCGCATACCAATGATTTCATCATCCCGGAAAAAATGCGCGTAAAGTTCGTAAGTTTTCCTTTCGAGCGCTTTCTCGACGAAGGCGCCGTGCTCGACAGCGATTTGCGCGGTTATTATGACGAGCATATTGAGGAGTTCACCGGCGCGGCAACCGGCGACCTGCTTTCCGCCCGCTCATTCGAGGAAGTGGAAGACACGCTCCGCGATCGGCTCGCCCAGGAAGCGGCGATGGCGGCCGCGGGCGATCAGGCCGCCGATTTTGAAGTTACCCTGGCGCCCGACCGCCAGGGGCAAGCACCCTCTTTTGAGGCAGCCGCTTCCGCCGCCGGCCTGAGCGTGGTGACCTCGGCGCTGTTTTCATTAAAGGAGCCGCTGCGCGGTCTGGAAGCGGGGTTAGATTTCAACCGGACCGCCTTTAGCCTGCGTCCGACGCCGGAAGATTACTTCAGTCAGCCCGTGCGCGGCAGCAACGCTTATTATGTGCTGGCGTTCGAAGAGCGGACCCACGCGCGTTTGCCTGACTTTGCCGAGGTTCGTTCCGCCGCGCGCCAGGCCGCGCGGGCCGCAGCGCTATCCAACAAGTTGGCCCAGACCGCCACGGCCATCCATCAGTCGGCGGAAGGGGCGCTGCGGCAAGGCCGGACTTTTGCCCAGGCCATCCGTCCCTTTTCCCTGGAAGTAATCACAACCGAACCATTTACGCTGCGCACCGGAGCGGACACGGAAGATGAGCAAGCGTTTTACGAACTGGCCAAGAAAATCATGTTTTTGAATGCCGGTGAATTAACCGAGGTGATCGTCGCGGCCGACGGCATAATCATTGGCCACGTGGATTCCCGGGTTACGGCTGACCGAACCCTGCTGGAATCCATCAAGAACGACCTGGCGCAGTATCTTCGCCAGCGGCGCGAGGATCTGGCCTTCCGGGAATGGCAGGAATATCTGCTGGTGGAGCACAAGTTCGCCTTGGCCGCCGCGCAGCCGAAAGTCGCGGACGAAGAAGAGCCGGAAGAACCCGACGAGGATGATGACGGCGACGGAGGACAGAGGCCGGACGACGGATGACGGACCTGATATGAAGACCGCGCCGTCACCGGCGCGGCTACGGGACGCGAGCCTGTCGTCTCACGGCTACAACATGGCGCCAGGCCGACGCTATTTCATGTAGCTGCGGGCGGTGACGCCGTGTGGCCTCCGGCGAAATCCACGCCATCACCTGCCCCGCCCGCCTACATCGCTGGACGAAGTCCTGCGGGCAGGCAATGCTACGCACAGCGTTGCAGGCGGGCGGGCACGGCTACAGCGGCAGACCATAGACAACGGATGACGGACGACAGACAGCGGACAACGGGGAAGTGATTATGCCTGCCCGCGCCGCCGCCGGCGGTCACGATAATACCGCGCCAACATCAGGAAGAATCGGAAAGTGTCGCGCAGCGGGTTGATTTTACTTGATTCATCGCTATAGATCACGGTGATAGGCACCGACCCGATGCGGACGCCTTGAGCGGCAATCGCGAGCAGGATTTCCGATTCGGCGGCGAAGCGCGTGGCGCGCGGGGCGCTACGCGGCAGCGCCGCGCAGCGGTAGAGCCGGAAACCGCATTGGGTATCGGGCACCCTTTGGCCCATCGCGCGGCTCAAGAACCAACTCATCAGGCGGTTGGTCCACCGGCGCACCAGGGGCATATTACTCCGGGTTTCCATCCGGTTGCCAATCAGCACGCTTGCGCCGGTGCACTCATAGGTTTCGATGAAGCGTGGAATATCAGCGCTCGCGTGCTGGCCATCGGCATCCAGCGTGATCAGGAAGTCGAAACCATTTACCCACGCATAACGAAAGGCCGTATTGAGGGCCGCGCCCTTGCCCAAATTGCGGAAATGGCGTAGGACCAGGGCGCCGCCGGCGGCGGCTTCCGCAGCGGTGCGATCCGGCGAACCGTCATCCACGACAATGACCGTTGGCAGGTATTGCCTCGCGCGCGCGACTACGTCGCGGATCTTGCGCTCTTCAGAATAGGCGGGGATAACGACGCAGGCGCGCCGCTCAGCCAATGGCAACGTGTTCATAATTCCTTCGCGGGTTCCAGAAATCGTCGAACATGAACCACTGCAGAGGGTTGCGGCCGATTTCCTGCTCCAGCACGTCGCGAATGCGTTCCTGCAACGCCACAGCGGTCGTTTGCCGGTCCGGCACAATCGCCGGATAGAAGCGCAGCAGAAAGGTATCATCCGGCTGGCGCAGGAGGAAGGTCGGCATTAGGGGGGCCTGAGTTCTGACGGCCATGCGCGCCGGACCGCTGGAGAGACGCGCGCTTTTGCCGAAAAATGGAATCGGGTACTGGTGAGCGGTGAAATCCCGGTCGGCCAGCATGGCCACGCATTCATTGCGCCGGAGCGCTTCCATAACGCCCCGCGCAGCGCGCCCCAGCGGAATGCATTGAATGCCGCGCTGGCTGCGGTGTTTCTGAAAGAGCTCGTTGATTTTATTCACCCGCTGCGGCAGGAAGACCGCATGGATTTGCCGCCCCATGGCCGCCAGGATGGCGGCAGCCAGCTCCCAATTGCCCAGATGGGCCGAGATTAAGATAATGCCGCGTCCCAGGGCCTCAGCCTGTTCCAGGCGCTCGAAATGCTCCATGCTCACCAGGCGCTGGATGCCCGCGGGCGTAAAGCGCGCAAACTTGAAAAAATCAACCAGATACTTGCCAAAGTACTGGAAATTCTTGCGCGCCATCTGGGCAAGCGTTTCCTCCGAAGCGGCCACGCCCTGCTGGGTCAGAATTTGCCGGAAGTTGGCCATAACCGCCTGCCGGCCGGAATGATCGCCGGCATAAAAATGGTCGGCCGTGCGCAGCCCCACCCAATAAGCAAACCGGCGCGGCAAGCTGCGGCTGACCACCTGCGCAGCGCGATAAGATAGGTATAGATCACTCATAAAAAGGGAATGGTCAATGGTTCATGGTTGATGCGGCCTGATCGGCGAAAAGTTTACCCGCCTCGCTCCCATTAACCATTTGCCATCATCCGTGCTTCGGCCGTAAGTTGATCCGCCCGGTAGGAGGAGCGCACCAGGGGACCGGCCGCCACGGCCGTGAAGCCCAGCGCCAGCGCTTGCTCCCGATAGCGCGCAAACTGTTCGGGTGGAACAAACCGGCTTACCGGCCAGTGCTCTCGCGTGGGCGCAAGATACTGGCCGAGCGTCAAGCTCCGGCATCCGGCCGAGCGCAGGTCGGCCAAGGTCTCCATTAATTCTTCGTCGGTTTCGCCCAAGCCAACCATCAGTCCTGATTTTACAATCGGCCTGGGCCGCCATGCCGCCGCCACGCTTAAAACTTTGAGGGAACGCTCGTAGCCGGCCTGGGGACGCACCGCCGGCTGGAGACGGCGGACAGTCTCCAGATTATGATTGAACACTTGCGGCTCGGCGAATAGAACCGTTGCCACCAGATGTTCATCGCCGCCAAAATCAGGCGTCAGCACTTCCACGGTTACGCCGGGCAGCACCTTAAGCCGGGTAATAGTTTCGGCAAAGAGTTCGGCGCCGCCATCGGGCAGATCGTCGCGCGTGACGCTGGTTACCACCACGTGCCGCAGAGCAAGCTCGCGCGCCAAGGCCGCTACGCGCTCAGGCTCGCTGGGGTCAACAGGGTAGGGGATAGCGCTTTTAACCGCGCAGAACCGGCATTGGCGCGTGCAGCGTTTCCCCAGGATCATCACAGTAGCCGTGCCGCGGCTGAAACATTCGGATTGATTGGGACAATCGGCCTCTTCGCATACCGTGGGCAGCGCCGTAACGCGCAAAGTCTGCGCCACTTTGGCAAAATGGCCGGCCGCGCGCAGGCGGACGCGAATCCATGGCGGCCGGCGCGAAGCCGCGGCGTTGGCTGGTCGGGACATGGCGGCCTCTATTACCATGAGTTTCATCCCTCCGCAATAAGCTTGAAATACTAGATTTTGCCCGGAATCATACACCAAAGCCAATTGACAGTTCAATGCCATTATGCGAAATTCACCCTGCGAGCGTGTCGTGCTCGAAAGCTTGGCATTAAGACTAATGGTGAAAGCCCCGATCAGTCGGGACTAACTAGAAAATGAGGGACAAATGTTCAAGCGTGTTGCTATAATTGGATTGGGACTGATGGGCGGATCGCTGGGACTGGCCATCAAACAGAAAGGTTTATGCCGCTCTGTAGCCGGCTTTGCGCGCCGGGCCGAAACCCGCGAACTGGCCTTGGAGCTTGGGATTGTGGATCAGGTCTTTGAACGAGCGCCGGACGCCGTGCAAGGCGCCGACGTAGTGGTTTTCTGCACATCGGTCAGTTCAATTCCCGAACTGCTCGACACTTGCCGGGAGCAATTGGCCCCTGAGACGGTTTTGACCGATGTCGGCAGTTGCAAAGTCGAGATTGTTAGGCGGGTGGAGGCCTTGTTTCGCCGCAGGCCGGTGCCCTTTGTCGGCGGCCATCCGATTGCCGGCTCGGAACGACAAGGAATTGGGGCGGCAACAGCCGTGCTTTACCAGAACGCCTTGGTAGCGCTGACTCCCACGCGCCGCACGGCGCCGGAGGCCCGCGCCCAGGTCGAGCGTCTCTGGCAGGGCGTAGGCGCCAAGGTGCAGGTGATGTCGCCGCAAGTGCACGATCGCCTCCTTGCTAAAACCAGTCATCTGCCGCACCTGGTGGCGGCTCTCCTGGCGGCTTGCGTGGGGCGCAATCAACCGGAACGGATAGGACCGTTCTGCGGCAGCGGATTTTTCGATACGACGCGGATTGCCGAGGGCGATCCGCTGTTGTGGCGCGATATTATCTGCGCCAACCGGTCGGAGGTTAGCGACGAATTACGCGCTTTCAGCAAGCAAGTAGGACATTTACTTGATATTTTGAAAACCGACGACCCGGAAATGATTGAGCGATTTCTGCAAATCAGCCGGGAACGGCGGCGGGCCTTAATCCCGCGCAACTCGGGATAAATCCCGCGTGGCGCGGGATAAAGGTAGGGACGGCTCGCCGAGCCGTCCGCCTTCGTGACGCGGCAAAGCGCCGCTACGGCGCGACGACGGTCCACGGCGCTTTCGGCCCGCCTACAACGCTATGCGTAGCATTGCGGGCAGGCGAAAGCGCCCTACCACACAATGCCATAACATTATTGTCGCCATGTATAGCTGGTGAACACGGCCGATCACATTACCATCCACCCCTGCCGAGCGCTGGCGGGATCTGTCCGCGTTCCGGGCGATAAAAGCATATCGCACCGGGTGGCCATGCTTGCGGCTTTGGCCACGGGAACGTCCCGGCTAACGGGCTTTCTGCAAAGTGAAGATTGCCGGAACACGCTGCAAGCTATCGAAGCTCTCGGCGCTTTAGTGGAAAGCGCTCCTGAGTTTGTTCAAGTTACGTCGCGGCCCTGGGAGTGTCCGACGCATCCCCTGGACCTGGGCAACTCCGGGACAAGCCTGCGGCTTCTGGCCGGGCTGCTGGCGGCCAGGCCTTGGACCACCGAATTAACCGGCGACGCTTCGCTGCGTTCCCGGCCCATGCGGCGCATCCAGGAGCCGTTAGAACTGATGGGCGCCAGGGTCGAACTGGCCGGGCCGGACGGCTGCGCGCCAATGCGCATTACCGGCGGCGCATTGCGCGGGATCGAATACGCGCTGCCGGTTGCTTCAGCGCAAGTTAAATCCTGCATTCTCCTGGCGGCCCTTTTCGCGGAAGGGGAAACGGTCATCGCTGAGCCTCTGCCTACCCGTGACCATACCGAACGTCTGTTGCAAGCCTGGGGAATTACGGTCCGGGCCGATGGCCAGCGCATTACGCTTCGGGGATATGGTCCGCACGGGCCGGACCTCGAGGCCAGAGATTGGACCGTTCCCGGCGATTTTTCTTCAGCCGCCTTCTGGCTGGTGGCGGCGGCTGTTCTGGGAACGTCGGTTACAGTTGAAAATACCGGACTGAACCCGCGACGAACGGCGTTACTGGGAGTGCTGAAGCGCATGGGCGCCGATTTGACCGTGAGCGTGAAAGAATCCGATTCGGCCCTGGAACCCAGCGGCACGATTACCGTGCACCGCGCCGACCTGCGCGGGGCGGAAATCGGTGGCGCCGAGATTCCGAACTTAATTGACGAACTACCCATTGCGGCCGTTGCCGGCGCGGCGGCCAAAGGAACCACCGTTATCCGCGATGCGCGCGAGCTGCGTTTTAAGGAATCTGACCGGATTAGCGCCATGGTTGCCAATTTACGCGCGCTGGGCATTTCCGCTGATGAGCGCGAAGACGGGCTGATCGTGCGCGGCGGCTCGACGGTGCGCGGGAATGTGGAGCTTGATTGTCGCGGCGACCATCGGATCGCCATGGCCCTGGCGATTCTGGCGCTGCGGGCGGCGGCGCCCGTGGGCCTGCACGGGATTGCCGGCGTGAATACCTCCTATCCCGAATTCTGGAAACATTTGATTTCATTGGGAGCGCATGTCGCCTTTGATAATCGCCATTGATGGTCCGGCGGCGTCCGGTAAATCCACCGTCAGCCGCAAGTTGGCCGAACGCCTGGGCTACGTGCACGTTGAGTCAGGCGCGGTTTATCGCGCGCTTACCTGGCAGCTTATCCGCGACGGCCTGGCCGGGGCAGCGGCGGAAACAATCGTCCGGCATCTATCGAAAGTAACGCTGCATTTTTTTATGGAGCACGGCCGGCTGCGCTTCACCGTGAACGCGGCTGATCCCGAGCCGGCCATCCGCTCCCTGGCGGTTCAAGAATTTGTCAGCGCCGTCGCGGCCATCCCGGAAGCGCGCGCCTGGGTTAACGGCCATTTGCGCGGCTTGCGCCGGTTCGGCAACCTGGTTATGGAAGGGCGCGATATCGGCACGGTGGTCTTTCCACAGGCAACCTTTAAATTCTATCTGGACGCCGAACCGCAGGAGCGGGCCCGGCGGCGGCAGCGCGAACAGCAGTTTAGCTCGCAAGATCTGACGGCGTCGGCCGAGGTCGAGCGCGCGCTTTTGCGGCGCGATGAGAGCGATCAATCGCGGCCAACGGCGCCGTTGGCCCTGGCGCCGGGAGCTTATCGGATTGAAACAACGCATTTAAGTGTTGAGGATGTGATAGAGCGAATCCTGGCGATTATCAGCTCCGGGCGGAACGTATGTGTTTAGCAGGCCGCGGAACCGATATGGATATTTACGGCGCTCTCGGCGAGAGCGCCCTACCAGGTAGGGACGGCTCGCCGAGCCGTCCGACGGAATCTATCCTACGCTAAACAGATACGGCGTAACAGTACCCGGCTTCGCCGAGGAAAGCATGACTGATCAGTATCGAGTTAATCCGTTGGTCTACGGCCTGTCGCGTGCTGTGTTCTGGTGCTACCTGCGAGCGTATCATCGCTATGAGGTCCATGGCCGCGAGCACGTGCCGCGCCAAGGCGGCTGTATCCTGGTGGCCAACCATGCCAGTTTCCTCGATCCGATCGTGGTGGGCTGCCCGATCTGGAACCGGCCGGTTCATTTCATGGCGCGCGACACCCTGTTCCTGCGTTCGTCATTGTCAAAGTGGTGGGCCGCGGCGGTCGGAACGCTATTAGTTGACCGCAGCCGGGGCGACATCCGGGCGCTGCGACAAGCCATTGATCTGGTGCAGCGCGGCCACCTGCTATGCCTCTTTCCGGAGGGCACGCGCAGCCAGGATGGCCGTCTGCAGCCGGTCAAGGCAGGAATCGGTTTCCTGATTGAAAAGTCCGGCGTGCCGGTCATCCCCACCTATATTGGCGGAACTTTTCAAGCGTTGCCGCGCGGCGCGCGCTGGAGCAAGCCTTGCAAAATCAAGATCCATTTCGGCCGAGCGTTAACGCCCGCGGACTGCGCTGCGTTCAAGAACGACCAGGATCGCTACCAGAACATAGCCGATTTGGTCATGGCGCGCATTGCGGCGTTATGTTAGGGTTAAGCGCCATGAAGGGGGCGATTTACATCTGGCCATCTTTGCTGGCGGGCAATTTCGGCCGCCTGGAAGAATCCGCCCGCGCCGCGCAAGCGGCCGGGGCGGATGCGCTGCATCTGGATATCATGGACGGCCACTTCGTGCCCAATCTTAGCATGGGGCCGGACGTGGTCAGGATGGCGCGAAGCTGCCTTGATATTCCCATCAACGTGCACTTGATGCTTTCGCGGCCGGACCGGTTTGTGGAGGTCTTCGCGGAAGCCGGCGCCACGACGCTGACCATTCACGTGGAATCGGCCAGCAATGTTTTAGCTATGCTGGAACGGATTCGCGCTCTGGGAGTCCATTGCGGCGTGGCTCTTAATCCGGAAACACCCGCGGCGGCGGCACAGCCGTTTATCGGCAAAGTAGACGAGATTCTCTGCATGACGGTTCATCCCGGATTCGGCGGCCAGAAATTTTTGCCGGAGGTCTTGCCGAAAATTGCGGCGCTGCGTCAGGCCGCGCAGCCTCGGTCTGGAAAGGGTAGGGCGGGTCAAGACCGGCTGGGTATTGCCGTGGATGGCGGCATTGATCTGGATACGGTCGCACAAGTGGCCGCCGCCGGCGCCAACATCATGGTGGCCGGCAGTTTTCTGTTTCAGGCTCCGGATATGCAGAAAACCATTGCGGCCATGCGGGCTGCGGCTGAAAAAGCATGGCAGGCGGACAATTCATGAACCATGACTTAACCCGTATTCGGAACTTCTGCATTATTGCGCATATTGATCACGGCAAATCCACCTTGGCCGATCGCATGTTGCAGTTAACCAATACGATCAACCAGCGGGACTTCCGC
Organism: Lentisphaerota bacterium; assembly: GCA_016188985.1. Classification (GTDB taxonomy): domain Bacteria; phylum Verrucomicrobiota; class Kiritimatiellia; order JAAZAB01; family JAAZAB01; genus VSJD01. Next base: position 11,293 of record JACPGM010000130.1, read on the forward strand.
GACCAGGTTCTGGACAGCATGGACCTTGAGCGCGAGCGGGGGATCAGCATCAAGTGCCACCCGGTCACGATGAATTACCGCGCCGCCGACGGCCAAAACTACGAATTCAACCTATTGGACACGCCCGGCCATGTGGATTTCACCTACGAAGTCTCGCGGAGCATGGCGGCCTGCGAAGGCGCGCTGCTCGTGGTGGATGCCGCGCAGGGTGTGGAAGCGCAGACCGTTGCCAATGCCCATTTGGCCAAGGAAGCCCATTTGACCATCATCGCGGTGATCAACAAGATTGATCTGCCCACGGCCAATGTGAACGTTGCCGCCCGGCAAATCGAGGAAATCCTGGGATTGGACGAGGAGCACTGTCTGATCAGCGCGAAAACAGGGGAGGGGGTGGCGGCCTTGCTGGAAATGATTGTGCGCAAGGTGCCGCCGCCGCAAACGGATGCGCAGCGCGGCACGCGCGCCCTGGTCTTCGATTCCATTTATGACACCTACCGCGGCGTTATGCCTTACGTGCGCGTTATGGACGGCCAACTGAAAGCCACCGACCGTATCCAGTTCATGGGGTCGGGCTACACCAGTGAGATTAAGGAAGTCGGCATGTTTTGTCCCAAGCCCACGCCGGTGGCCGTGTTGAACGCCGGCGAGGTCGGTTACCTGGTAGGCACGATCAAGGAGCCCCGCGATGTTCTCATCGGCGACACCATTACCGTCCGGGAGCGGCCGGCCCAGCAGCCTTTAGCGGGTTTCAAGAAGGTCCTGCCCATGGTCTTCAGCGGCATTTACCCGATCAATACGGCCGACCTGGAGAAACTGAAAGCCGCGCTGGAGCGCCTCAGTCTCAATGACAGCGCCTTCAGTTACCAGAGTGAATCGTCGGCCGCGCTGGGCTTCGGATTCCGCTGCGGGTTTCTCGGCCTGTTACACCTGGAGATTGTCCAGGAACGCCTGCGGCGCGAGCACAACGTGAACATTATCAGCACTTATCCTTCCGTGATCTACCACGTCTACCTGAAAAACGGCGAGCTGCTGAAGATTGACAACCCGCGGCGCCTGCCGGAGCCGACGCGCGTTGACCATATTGACGAACCCATGATTCGCGCCTTTATCATCTGCGGCAACGCCCAGATCAGCGATGTCATCAAGCTGGTCACGGATCGCCGCGGCGCGCTGGAAAAAACCGACTCGCTGGACACCCAACGGGTCATGCTCAGTTGCGCAATGCCGTTCAACGAAATCCTCGTGGATTTTTACGATATGTTGAAGAGCCTGACCCACGGATATGCCACGATGGATTATGAGCACCAGGGCTACGCAACCAGCGACCTGGAACGCTTAGACATCCTGATTAATGGCGAAGTTGTGGACGCTTTTTCCTGCCTGATTCACCGCAGCAAGGCGCAGAGCCGCGGCCGGCAACTGTGCGTGGCGCTTAAGGATGTTATTCCGCCGCATTTATTTGCCATTCCGATCCAGGCCGCCATCGGCAAGACGATCGTCGCGCGCGAGACTATCCGGGCGCTGCGCAAGGATGTCACCGCCAAGTGCTATGGCGGCGACATAACGCGCAAGCGCAAGCTGCTGGAGCGCCAGAAGGAAGGCAAGAAGCGCATGAAACTGGTCGGCCAGGTGAACGTGCCCCCGGAAGCGTTCGTGGCCGTGTTGAAATCAAGCAGTTAGCCGGAAAGAATCTCATGAACTATTTTGAACGGCGGCGGATCCGCCAGGCCCTGCGGCAGGGACTGAAAGACGCCCAGCATATTCGCAATCTGCGGGAAGACGTGGCCGAGAGCGGCGCCGTGGAGCGCCTGGATGAGGCGGCGCAACAGGTGCGCAAGGTTCTGCAGAGCGGTGATTGGACAAAGGCCGAGCCGGCGGCCGCGGATCTGAGCGCGCGCATCACCGCGCTCACGCCTAAGCGTCCTTGCTCCTGGTTGCGCGAGAACCTTGAAATCATGGTAGTAGCCTTGGCGGTGGCCATGGCGTTCCGGACTTATTTCATCCAGCCCTTCAAGATTCCCACTTCCTCAATGAGCCCAACCCTGTTTGGCATTCACTATTTTCCCCAGGCCAAACCGGATTGGCTGGACCGCACGCCGTTGCGTCTGGCCAAATGGATGGTCTTCGGCTCATGGTATATGGAAATCCGCTCCAAGGCTTCCGGGCGCTTGCAGATTGTCGAGACAAATGAGGGCCGCCTGTTCGTGATCAATGGCCGGGCCCATCAGGTTTTCGCGCCGATGACCGAACACGTTGCTGACGGCGATATGGTTGTGCCCGGCCAATTGCTGGCTTCCGGCATGCGCGTGGCAGGAGATCATATCTTTGTCAATAAAGTGGCCTGGAACTTCCTCCGGCCGCGCCGGGGCGAGATCATGGTGTTCAAGACCGATGGCATTATCCATCCGCAGATCAAGCAGAATGAGCACTATGTCAAGCGCCTGGTGGGGTTGCCCGGCGAGACGCTCGGGGTCATTCCGCCGTATCTGACCATTAATGGGCGGAAAATGACGGAGCCCGAAAGCATTGCCCGCGTGGCCGCCGCGCGCGGCTACCACGGCTATCAGCACATGGGCACTTACTTGACTAATCAAAATAACCGGGTGCAATTATCCAAAGAGGAATTTTTTGCTTGCGGCGATAACCAGCGCAACAGTCTGGACAGCCGCTATTGGGGCCCGGTTGAGCGCGCTAATCTGGTTGGTCCGGCCTTCCTGGTCTATTGGCCGTTATCCCGCCGCTGGGGAAGAGCGGACTGACGGGCCGCGAAGAACGGACGACGGAACTGAGGCACGAGCAGCAAATATCGAACATCCACAGGCAAACATCGAAACAACCCGGTCAGGGTAGGGGGATCTGATGATGATGAAATCAATATTCGTTCTGGTCACGACCGCAGGACTGCTTTGCGCCTGGCCGGCTGGCGCGGCGACGTTGGCGACTTCCGACTCCCGCGAAACAATATTTACCCAGCATGGCCTTGACAACTTAAGCCTGGGCGGAATGTTTGAGATATTGAAACGTGACATGCAGGAGGACCGCGGCGGCGGGAAAATCAGGCTGCAGGCCTACAACTATTACGGTTACCTGGGCTATGATTTTTGGGAACGCCTAACCCTGTTTGGGACGGTGGGCGCTTCCCAGGCAAAAACGGCGGAAGACGACGAACACGGCAATGCCGGAGTCAAGTGGTCGGCGGGTTTAAACCTGAAAATCTGGCATATTGACCTTAACGATCCCACGTTCATCGCGGGACGTTACAGTATCCGCGCCATGAGCGAGTATTCGCATTATCGGTCCGGCGAAAAGGACGCCACCTGGTTCAAATGGCAGGACCTTTACGCGGCCTTAACGGTCAATTACGAGATTTTTGTAGCCGAAATGTCCGCTACCGAAAAATATCCCTATAGCCTGTTACTTTACCTTGGCCCGGCCATTTCCAGCGTTGACGGCAAGCAGGAAACATCAAACCAGACAAATGACTTCAGCGAGGAGCACACGATAGGCATTGCAGCCGGAGTAGACTTGTTTGCCTCCCACAATTTATCCCTGGGCGGCCAGCTCCAGTTTTACTTTGACGAGCCTACGGTAAGCGTCAGCGTGATCTACAACTTCTAAAGGCGCGGCGGACACAGAGGTCCGCCCTCCAGATAATCATCATGGAGGGCGCGGCTTAAGTCCGCGCCGTCCGTTTCGATCCCTTTCTCCATGCCCGGCGGACACGGCCGTTGTCGCTCCGGAGCGACGCTATCCGCGCTACGCCGGAGAACCGGGCCGGCTACGGCGAGGCGAGTGCCGCACACACCGCAAAGCGGGAAGATTCGCCCTCCATGCAATTCCAACAATCAAACGGCAATATAATGAACGTCGCATAATATATCTTATGTCTACTAATACCCCTTTATAAAAGGCCCGTAAGACTTGAAGCAAATGAGAGTTAATGCGGAGTGCCCTAACGAAGCAGGTAGATCATCTTTTCCGGCTGGGCATCGCGTTCGATATCTAAAACGAAAGCATTAACCCGGTCTTTGACGAACTCGTTAATAAAGTATTCCGCCCGCGACTGGCTGATCATGGGCAGGGAATTAACTTGCCTGATAATATCCCCTTGCCTGAGTCCAAAGGCCTGAAAAATATCGCCTTCGCCTTCAATATCCAGGGTATAGCCGGCAATCTTACCGGTTCGATAAACTGGTTTAAGCGATTCGAAAACCTTGGCAAGGCGGTCGGGGTTATTAAGCAGCTCCTGGTAATAGCGCAGCACCTGGTCACGCTGGAGCACCCAGCGCCTTTCGCCCGTCCGTTTGCCAAATCGCACAAGAGTTTTATCGGCCTGCTCCTGGATAGCGGCTGCGGCCATTTGGCCGGCTTTAGCTTCCGGTTTTGCGCCTCCGCTAAAGCTAAGCCACAATTGTTCATCGGTGCTGCCATCCCGCAGAACAATATGATCCCTGGCGATGGAAACAACCAGAATGCTCGGCTCCAGCAGTTCGCCCTCGGCCACCAGATACTGGGCTTTCTTGGCGAGGTCATCCAGAATGGCTTTGCGTGACTGCTGGTGACCGCTGGCGGCAAAAAAAGTGCCGGCCAAGCGAAAGCGCTTGGCCAGTGGACCCAAACTGGCCGCGAGCGGCTCCACCACGAGCTGTTTGAAGGTTAAACCGTTAAAGCTCAGCGCCGGTTCATCAATTTGCGGCCAATCATAAGGCGAGGGGACTACCATGTATTTACGCGGCAATCTCGCCTCGGCGGAGCCTCCCTGGCCGAGCTCGGGCAGGCCGGCGTAGCCTGGGTCGGGAAGCTGAAGATTCTGGCGTGTCAGCAAAACGCCCATACCAAGCGTTGCGGCTATTGCCACCCAGCCAAGAAACGGGAATCCGCGCCAAGCGGGATTGAGAACTGTTCCATCCATATTGAATTCCTGGGACCGACGGCTCTGATAAAAGGTTGGCTAGTGTCATAATTACCTATATCTACAGTCATGAGTGTTTCCTTGTAGAGCCGACTTCCTGCCCGCAATGCTACGCGCATAGCGTTGCAGGCGGGCATGTCGGCTATGGCCGGTATAAAACCGGCCCTACCTACACTCGGCCGCGGCGAGCTCAAGTGGCCAGGCTATAAGCTGGATTTTGTATCCCGTTCCCGGCCATCAAAGATGCCGGGATACACCGGGACGACGGTCATTTATCTTGCCTCCCCGATCAAAGCAAAGGGGTGGACTTATTGCGATCAACCCGATACTGACCCGACCGCTTTCGCAAATCAGGATAAAGGCGGGTCACCTTGTTCAGTATCTTATTTGATCTTGCTCCAGGCGGGGTTTACCTTGCTCCCGAGTCTTACGACTCGGGACGGTGGTCTCTTACACCACCATTTCACCCTTATCCCGATGCCTTGCGGCATCAGGACGGTATAATTTCTGTGGCACTTTCCGTTTCTCTCGCTTGAGCGAAAGATCTCCCCGTATTACACAGGGACGCCCTACCCTATGGAGTCCAGACTTTCCTCCCCGGACGCCCTTCGGCAACGAAAGGCAACCCGGAGCGACCATCCACCTGACCACTTGAGCCGCCAATAAATTACCCGACTACCCGGAAAAATACAAGAGGCGACCGCAAAACGAGCAGGTGATAATCTCCGCGGCCCATTTGGCCTCCTGCAGAATATGGGGCGGCAGCGTCATATGGCAGGCGCCACAGGCATTGCCCTCCAGGCTGACCAGCGCTATATCCCGGCGATTTTCCATAACCCGGGTATAATGCGTCAGCCAGTCGGCGGGAACGACGGTCGCCAGACCTTGACGCTCCTGGAGAAGTTGCTGCATTTCGGCTTCCAGGTTTTTATGGCGCTCATCCAACTGCCGGCATTCGCCGCGCACGGTTGTTTCGGCTCCGCCCAACTGCGTTTTAAGATTATTGGCTTCGCGTTGAGCCTGTTCGGCCGATTCCATGAGCTCGAGTTCGTTGTCTTCCCGCAACTTAATTTTTTCCTGTAGACCGGCGATTTCCTTATTCAGAACTTTGAATTCCTCGTTGGACTTGATTTGAAACTGCTGTTCGCGCAATTTGGCGACCTGTTGCCGGATGGTCTCGATTTCAACTTCCGCGTTCTTGATGGCCGCCAGGCGCGCCTTAAGGGTTGCCTGGGCTTTTTCCAGCGCGGCGCGATCGTCAGCCAACTTGCTCTCAGCGCTCTGCTTCCGGCTGGGAATATCGTCCAATTCCTGGCGACACCGCGCAATCCGGCAGTCGCGTTCCTGGACAATAAGCAACTGATCAATGATGCCGCGAACCGTTTGTTTATCCATGTCAGTTGCCGATCGGCCGGTAGCCGGGCCCGCCCCAGAAGTCATCCCAGGTTATAACGTTTCCAGCCAAGGTGCGGATATACCATAATCCGGTTGTCTGGTCATACACGGCCAGGTCCCAGCGCCCATCGCCGTCATAATCGCCCATTACCGGTTCGAGTCCCTGGCCGCCCCATCCGATATTTCTCCCTAAAACCTGGCCGGCCAGCGAAAGAATATGCCACAGCCCCGTTGCTTCCTGGTACACGGCCAGGTCCCAGCGCCCATCGCCATCGTAATCGCCGGCGACCGGGGCAAAGCCCGAACCGCCCCATACTGTACCTGATAACAGCAACTGGCCGGCCAGCGTTTGAATGTACCAGGCTGCGGTTGTCTCCTGATAGACGGCCAAGTCCCACTGTCCATCGCCATCATAATCGCCTATTACCGGGCAATAGCCCGTGCCACCCCAGTTCCTTTGAACCAAACCGCCATTCTTTCTGAGCACATACCAGCGGCCACTGGTCTCATGATAGATCGAGGCATCAGCCTGCCCCACCCCTTCATAGTCGGCCGTTAACGCGGAATAGCCGGCCCCGCCAAACACCCCGCTCGCCGACGAATAGCCGCTGCCGGAATACAGGATTTGCCAAAGCCCACTGCCGCTTTCGTAAGCCATCGGATCAGCTTTCCGGTCGCCATCCAGATCGCCCAACACCGGCCGGCTGTTTGCGCCAAAGAGCGTGACACCCGCCGCCAACACGCGTTCATCCACTGCGCGCACGCTCCAGGTTCCACCCTGATACACGCCTAAGTCCGATATTCCGTCCCCGTCATAATCATTAAAAGCCTGATAGTTCAAGCTCCCGCTCGAACGCACCCGCACCGCTCCCGCGCGCGCGGCCACGTTGTCGGCCCGGTTCAACTCGGCCAGCAAGGACGGAGAAACCGGCAAGCCCCGCGCGAACACGTAATAATCTCCTTCGGTTGTCGGCGCGGTCAACTGAGCGGCATCGGCCCGGATAACAGTGGCGGCGCCCTCGGCCAGCGTCACGCTATCCGCAACTTGGCCCAATAAAATTTCGCTACCGGCGCCAAACGTCGGATTGGTAGAGGCAAAAAATTCCAATAAAACGGTTCCATTAGCGCCGCTCATATTGGCGCCACCGCCATTTTCCAGGCGCAGCGATACGATGGCCGGCGCGCTGCCCACGCCCACCTGCGCCGGCAACATAATCAGGTCATCAACCCGTAAATCCACGCCCGCGGTGGCGGCATAGCCGCTATCCATCGGCGAAAAGTCACCCGTGCCGGCCGCCAGGCTGTTGGCACGCACCCAATAATAATAGGTTGTCCCGGCCGTCGCACTGATATCAGCATGGTTCGTTGAATTAATCGTGGTTATCCTGGTTGCCCCGCCTCCGGGCGGCGTAATCGCGCGGGTGCTGCGCCAGACCTCGTAGTTCAAAGCCGACTCCACGGCGCTCCAACCGAGCTGCACCTTGTTCACGTAAGATCCGTCGCTGGCGCTCAGTCCCTGGGGCGGGCCGAAGGCATAGCCCGTTTCCGGCAAGCTCAGCTCGCCGCCGAACAGGCCGTTAGTTGCCGCCACCTGGTATTCGTAGCGCGCGCCGGGCGTCACGGTCAGGTCGTCATACAATCCCGCAGTTGTAAAATAAACCTCGGCCAACGCCCCGCCTTCAATCCCGCGGTACACTCTATATCCGGTGGCGCCATCCACCAGCGGCCAGGTCAGGCGCACCTTGTTGGTGTAGGTGCCATCGGTTGCAAAGAGGCCCGCCGGCGCAGCCAAGCCGCGATAGCCGGTTTGCTGAGCCGTACTCAGCAATCCCTCGCCCCGATAGGAATTGAGCGCACTGACCCAATAGTAATAGAGCACGCCGGCTTGCGCCGAAGAATCGGTAAAGGTCGTTCCCAGCTCTTCGCCAATCGGTTCGGCCAGGGTCCAATCAACCGTGGCGGAACGATAAACTTTATAAGAGAAGGCGCCGGCTACTGCATTCCAGCTTACCGCCACCTGGCTGGTGAAAGTCCCGTCACTGGCCGTTACGCCGGAGGGAGTCAGCGGCGCAACGATTTCAATGCGGACAACCAGCGTGGTGCTTACATGCACGGTCCCGGTCGGCCAGTAAGTGGTGCCGACATCAACGCCGGCGGCCTGCACGATGGCCGTATAAATGCCCGCCGGCAGCGCGGTAAGGTCGCGATAGCTGATCTGGACGGAATCCGCTGCGCCGACACTGGTGCCGCCGGTGGCGCTCAGGCTCTGGATCAATTCCGGCGAGCCGTTGGAGGCTGCTATCGAATATTGCATCGGCGCCACGGGTGCGGCGCTGCCATTGCGGATAGTGAAAGACTGGTTGGTGGGGTTGGCCGCCAAGGGCACGGCCTGCGTCACGATCAGCGGGTTGAAGGTAATAATCGGCGGGGCCACGACTTGGGCGGAGATGCCCACATAGCCCGTGGCCCCAAAACCATCGGAGCTGGCCACCTTGATTGTTCCCGAATAATTGGAAGGCGCCATGCCGGCGGCAAACTGCGCCGTAATCGTGTTTGAGCCCGCCAGACCGCTATAGCTGCTAAGGGTCAACCAGTTGGCGGTGTCCCCCACCGGCGCGGCCGTATAGTTAAAGGCCCCGCCGCCAGAATTCCAGACGCTGAAAGTCTCGTTGGAAACGGCGTAGCCATACATGACCCCATTGGTCATCGCCAGACTGCTTGGCGCCACTTGCAATTGCATAACGTTCAAGAGAAACGCCACCTGCTGCGTTATGAATCCATCAACCGCAATGGGATGATATCCGACCGCAAAATCAGCATAGCCGGTATGAGTAGCAGGCGGCAGATTGAGGACTTGATTGGAATAAGTGACAACGATGCGCCGATAACTATTCGCCGAAGGCGAAGGGCTGGCTAAGAAAAAAGTATGCACTTCCGACTCGGTCATGGCGTCAAGCCAATTCGTGCTTGAGGTAACGGTAACCCTGAGGTTACTTAGGGCGATATTTGATACCACCAGGAAGTGATTGGAAGCGTTATATCCATACATGACATCGTTGGTCAGCGCCGGCGGAGTGAGGGAAACCCATTCTTGGGCAAGCGCCGCCCGAGCCGCCAGCAGACCAGCGGCGGCCAGGCCCAGCAAAACTCGCCTCAGCGAATTGCTATAGCGGACCAAGATCGGCGGAGACTGAGTCGCAGATTCAGACCATTTTTGAGATCCCTCGACTGCGCTCGGGATGACAACAGACGAGGCCCTTGTCATTCCGAGCGGAGCAAAGCGGAGTCGAGGAATCTCAAGGCGCGGCAAGGCCCATAAGATCCCTCGACTGCGCTCGGGATGACCCTCATGAGCAGCGATGGATTTTTCAACCGCCGCTTTAGACAAAACACTCATTGTTTCCTCGTAAAGTCAACAAGCCGTCATTCATGGCACTATCGGCACGTACCCTACCCCGCCTAAGACCAAGCCCCAGGCTAAGGAAACACCGTCCAACGTTAGAATGTACCAATATCCCGTGGTCGTATCATACAGCGCCAAGTCGGCGCGGCCATCGCCGTCATAATCGCCCGGCGCCGGCACGAACGTCGCCGCCGGCACCACCCCCCAGATTTGGTAGATCGCCAAGCCATAACCCTGGGCCGTCAAGGTCGTCGAGGGCAAAACGTACCAGCGGCCGGTGGCGGTCTCGAACAAGGCCGGGTCGGTGATGTCATCGGCGTCATAATCGCTGGGGACGAGCACAAAGCCGCTGCCGCCGAATGTTCCTGATACCACCGTGGCGCTTGAGCTGAAGAACACAATCCACAATCCGGTGGTGCGGTGATAGACACCCGGATCCACTTGGCCGTCCCCGTCGTAATCGCCGGCCGGTAGCGGCGCATAGCCCTCCCCGCCCAAAGCGCCGGAAGCCTGTTGATAAGCGCTGCCGCTAAGAAGCCCCATCCACAAGCCGCTGGCTTCCAAATAAACGGCCGGGTCCAGTTTGCCGTCCCCGTCATAATCGCCCGGCACACCTACATACCCGGAGCCTATCCAGGCATTCATCTCCAAAGCCTGGATGGTTTCCGCGCCCACGGCCCAGGCATACCAACTGCCGCTGCCCGGGCGATAGAGCGCCAACTCCGTTACGCCATCGCCGTTGTAATCTCCGGGCACTGCCTGGAAGCCGGCGCCGCCGAAGACAACGTTTGTAGCAAATTCGCTCAGCAGGTTGCGGATGGCCCATTGTCCGCTGGATTCCCGGTAGACCACCAGGTCCGAGGCCCCCGACCCGGCACCCTGGAAATCAAACCCCTTGACTTCGTAAATAACGACTTCAATCGCAAACGTCTGCGGCGAACCGTAGGCCGTCACGCCGGAGCCGGCCTCGGTGGCGTCAATCCGCACCGTCCCGGAATAGGTAACCCAGGGATCCATTCCACTTGCATCCACCGCCACGCGAACCTCATCCAATTCGCCCGTGCTGGCGCCCGCTGTAGGCGAAATGCTCAGCCAGCTTGCCGAAGGGGTCGAAGTGTAATTCATCGAGGCCCGTGGCGCAGTGCTGCCATTCCACACGTGCACTACCGTGTCCTCGGGCGTCACGCCCTTGCGCACCCGATAAGCATACCCGGCCTGGGCATCGGTTGCCAAAGTTGGTATGGGCACAACCGTCATGGCCACGGCAATCTGCTGCGTGGCTGCCACGGCATTATCCCAGTTGGTCCCGCCCCAGACACGGCCAACAATCGTAATCACGGCATTGGAAATTCCCGGCAATAAATTGAGCGTGCTGTATTGCACGGTAATGCGCGCGTGCTGCCCCGTGCTGGTCGCGCTTAGCGGCGTCGGCACCAGCCAGGCCGCGTTCTTGGTGTTCGTGAAGGAAAGCGTGTAAAAGCCATTGGCATTCCAGACCTCGAACTCCTGGCTGGAGGCATCCCGGCCCTGCAAGACACTCTGCGATAAGCTGGCCAGGCTTAAGGCCATGCGCGGCTTGGGGTTTATCCGCATGCTTACCGGCACTTGGGCGGGCGAGCCGCTGGCCTCGTTCGTCGCTGTTACCGTGATCGTTCCGGAATAATTGGAGGGCACGTCGCCGGGTTGAGTCAAGGAACTGACGGCATACTGGACCGCAAAGTGGTTCGTCGTCAACGGCGCCAGGTAGTTATTAGTCACCGCCACGCTCAGCCAAGACCCATTTGTGGTTATCCGGTAGCCAATGCCGAAATAGGCGCTCGCGTTCCAGACCTGTATGGTCTGGGAAGCCGCGTTCTGTCCTGTCATTACTACGTTAGTCAGTTGCGCCGGCGTTGTCCCCAGCATCGGCATGGCTCGCACCGTAAGAGTTACGGCAAGGGTATTCGTTACTCCGCCGCCATTGGTGGAGGCAATGGTGAGCGTGCCGTACTGCTCCCCCACCGTCAGGCCGACGGTGTTGGTGTAAGTGACTATGATCGTGTTAGTGGCAAAATCAGTCTCGCCGGTCAAACTGCCCACTGACTGGCTCAGCACCAGCCAGGGCTGGTTGGTGCTTATGGTGTAATTGATAACTCCCGGCCCGGCATTCCAGAGCTGGAAACTGTTGGTTGTCCAGCTTCCCTGCATTACTACGGCATTAGTCAACTGGTCGGGCGTTTTCTGCAGCTCCATTACCTGCATGACAAACGTTACTACGGTGGTTATAGTGTCGTAATTCGGATAATTATTGTTGGTAGCCGCCACGATTACACTGCCAATATAGGCGCCCGGCAGATTGGTGAGGGCTGAGTTCGTCACCCAGAAATTAGTGCCCTCCCACGGCACCAGCGCGCCGCCGGTAGGCGCGTTCCATTCGATCCAGGTTCCATTCGTCCAAGCTATCCAGGAGAGCGCATTCGATCCTTCCGCATTGGTGATCGTCAACAGCGTCCTTGACGTTCGGCCGCGGAAGATGGCATTGGTTATGTTGGTTGGTATTAGCGTCAGGTAAGGATAAGGATGGGTAAACTCATAGGCGCCCATGTCCACGCGGTTGAGGATGATCCGCGCGTTGCCGTCCAAATCGAACGTGCCGTCCATCCAGTTGCTGTAGACGCCCTGGTTGATGCAGGGCGAGTTGGTCCGCAGCCGGTAATTGCCGGAATCTTTATTCACAAAGGCCGGATCGTTGGTGATGTTACCCGGCCAGAAGCCATTCAAGCTCGGCGTCGAGCAGTTGCTGGCAAAAATGATAACTCCGTTGCTGACGATAGTAAAATTACTGCTGGCCCCGCCCGGGCCGGTATTAAAGTAAAATATGTTGTTATTGAATCGGTTGGTAGTCGAGGCCAAACCGTGCAGCCGCAACCCACCG
>JACPGM010000131.1 GCA_016188985.1 Lentisphaerota bacterium
CACCATGTAAGTCGTGACGTTGTTGACCAGCTTGGCTTCGTAGGCGATATGATCAACGTGCCCCGAGATGACATTCTGGGGATAAGCGTCGAGCGTGATCTCGGCGGCCTGGAGCAAGGCAATGCGGCCTATATCGGTTTCATCCACTTGCGCCTCGATGATCAAGCGGTCGGACATGACGTAGAGAACGTCCGAAGCCGTGATGGTCTGACCCGGCTCGATTTTGCGAGCGATGATATCGCCATCCAAGGGCGCCACCAGCGGGGTGGGCTTATAGAGCCCTTCCCAGTAAGCCAGTTCCGTGGCGCCCCGGGCCCGGGCCGCATCGAGCAAGGCCGCCCGTTCCGTGGAGCTCATCCAGGCCAGCACCTGGCCTTTGCTGATCTTGTCGCCTTCAGCGGCCAGCGCCTGCTCCACCCGGCCGGCTACGGGCGACTTAATCTCCAAGCGGTTCTGGGGCTTTGCCATGCCCGTAGTCAGTACCATGGTCTGCAGGTTACCCCGTTCCACGCGCACCTCGGAATAGCCCGGCGTCTCTGAGCCGCTTTCCGGCCAGAACAGCCAAAAAGCTGCGAAACCCAAGCCGTGAGCAATGATCAAACCCAAAATCAATTTCCGGCGCATCATGGAATCGCTCCTGTTCCCAGTGTTTTTTCCCAGTTGGCTTGCTCCACCACCGCCTGTAGCTGGCTGGCCAGCACGGCCTTCTGCCGGTCAATCAGGTCGTTTTCAATCAGGTCCCAGTCCACGAATGATAGCAAACCGTTCTGGTATTGCGCACGCGCAATTTCGGCGCGCACCTCGGCGGCTTTCAGGAATTCGGTCTGCACGTCGACCTGTTCGGCGGCGTCCTGCCAGGCGGCGAACCGTTCTTGCAACCGGGCTGCCATCTGATTGCCGGTATCATTCAAGGTGGCTTGGGCCTGGCGCTGCTGGGCTTGGGCGCCGCGCGCCGCGTACCAGTGGCGGCCACCCACGAAGAGCGGATACGAAAGGGTAGTGCCCACCGACCATTGGTCGTTTTGCGGAATGAGATGGTCATCGTCCGAACGGCTCAGCGACCCTTGGACCGACCACGTAGGATAAAAAACGCTGCGTGCAATGTGCAGGCCTTCGCGGGCGGCGCGCGCTTGCTCTGCGGCTTGCCGATAGTCCGGAGTCGCGAGCGCCAGTTCGCTGATCGCGGGCGCTTGGGGCAGAACTGCCAGATCCCAGGTTCCGGTGACGCTCAAGGGCGCGCTTTCGCGGCGGCCGAGCGTCGCGGCCAATTCCTGTTGCGCTGCTTTCAGGCCGCGCGCCGCTTGCCGAACATCAAACTGGGCCTGCCGGTAATAGGCTTCATTGCGCAGGAACGAGCCCTTGTTTTCACGGCCGCCTTCAAACCGCATTTCCACCAGGTTGACGTTTTCCTTGCGGCGTTCAGCGATGCGCTCGGAGAGCTGCGCGAAATCCTGAGCAAACAGCAGCCGGGCAAAGCCTTGCCTTAGCTGGGCGCTGAGCGCGGCCTTGGTTGAGAGAAGATTGATTTCCGCGAGTGACAGCAAAACCCGGCTTCGCCGCAAAGTCGCCAGATCGCCGAACCCGGCGAACAGGCTCTGGTAAGCCGATAAGCTCGCCTGGTAAGAGGTGGCCTCTAAGTAGCCGGTATCCGATTCGGTCTTGGAGCGGCTGGCCGTGGTATCGGCCGAAATCTGCGGCAGGAACGGTGCGTAGCTGGCCGAGACATCGGCGCGGGCCTTGACCACCGCTTCGCGCCCGGAGAGCAATTGGGGATTATTGCGGATCAATTCGCCGAGGCAGTCGTTCCAGGTCAGCGGCGCCTCGGCCGCGCGCGCGGCGCCGGATAACAGCAACAGCCCCAGCAGCAATTTTCCAGAGCGCCATGGAAAAGATGTGAAACGCGCGCGCAAGAATAAATGATCCTTCCTGGCTTGACTGTAATAACTCAGGTCGCAACTGATAGTTGTTTAATCAAACCCCCCGCGGCTGTAAATGAAAAAAAGATTCAAAAAAGATTTGACGGTTAATTTAGCTTTTGCTTATACTTGAGCTTTCAAGGGGTGTATTTTAACGGCATACACTGCTTGGGTATTAGCCGGGCTGAATGATGAAAAATGAAAACTGAATTAAAGCGCCTGCTTCTGCGGACGAGAATCGGAAGGGCGTGGTGGCTGCCAGTGCTTTTCCTGCTGGTAAACATAACGGCACTAAAAGCCGGTGATTATACTTACACGACGAATTCCGATAATACGCTCACCATCACCAGATACACCGGCCCCGGCGGCGAGGTTGTCATCCCGTCTGTCATAGATGGCAAGACTGTCACCCGCATCGGGAAGCTTGCGTTTAGTGGTGACCCGTTCGACCCTCCCAACACCAATCTTACGAGCGTAACAATTCCCGATAG
>JACPGM010000129.1:0-25348 GCA_016188985.1 Lentisphaerota bacterium
TCTTGCATAAGCCGGTCAGGCAGGTCCAGTGTTGTTCGCATCGTCTTCCTCCGATTATCAATATGCACGGACAACCGTTACGTTGCATATAGAATATGCCGACTCCAATCTCTTTGTCCACGTCTTTCTTCTGCCGAACGGCAGCCTTGAGGCGCGCGGGCTTTGACGCGTCGCCGCCGAGGCTTTGTTCGGCTTCCTATTTCAGGGGAATGGCCGGTAGTCGCTGGAGCGTCTTGTTGGTTGGATCTACCATAACGCCAACGGATTCAAGAGCCGTGACGCCAAGGAGCGGTTCCGAGCCGGGCGCACCGAAGATAATCCTGCCGGCGGTTGTCTCCCCCATGAACTCGATTCGCACTAAACCAATTCCTTTCCCGCCGACATCAGCCTTCATGGGCGCGGTTTACCGCGTACCGTCCACGCTCTGGTTCGGTGTGTCCTCTTTCTTGAACATCCCGCGTGCAATTGCCCAAGGGAGACCTATGACTAACATCCAGTTTCCGATATCCACTGCGGGAATGATTCCAATCCACCACTTGGGCGAAAAGGGATACAGCGGATAGGCAATGACCCCGGTCAGGATCAGTGAGATGAGCGGGACGGTCGAGTGATGCTTGGCGATCCCCTTCCTTTTGTTCCGTTCGCTCGCGATGACACAACCCCAGTTCATCACGACGATGTACGCGGCAAGCGCCATCAGAATTACGGATATGCTTGCACGCAGAATTGTCATATCGCCAACGGCGCCGTTGAGGCACATCCCCGCCTTGCGGGGCGATAGCCTGAAACCGGTGGTTCGCTCATCTATAAACTTCTCTGCGATGACCAACGACAATAACAATGACTATGCGACTATCATCGTAAATTTCATAAATAATTCGATACTCACCAGTCCGAATGCGCCATGCTTCCCGGCCGGCGAGTTTTTTAACGCCCACCGGTCTTGGATTGCTGGCCAGTTCTCGAATCGCATGGAAAATACGGTCTTGGAGGGAAGAGGCGAGCCGCGCAATGTTCTTCTGTGCCGATTTCCGGATGAAAACCGTATAGGTCATCGCTTGGCTTTAATTTGCCGGACAGCTTCCTCAAATGGCGCCAAATCATCCGGTTCTTTCTTGGCGGTATCATAAGCCCGGATGTCATTAAGCTCCTCTAAAGCTTCCATAAGCTGTTGCCATTCGGCAAAGGAAACCAAAACAGCTTTCTTTCTGGCCTTCTCGTCCACAACATATTCTGGATGCATCGTGAGCATGATTGCTTCCTTTCCGCGTGCGTATCCTGCCACATCTATAACACCAGTTCAATCTCTTTAATTTTTTGGCTGGCAGAACGTCAGCGTTCAGGCTGAGCCCCGACTTGCCGGGCGATAGCCTGAAGTTCGCTGGTTCAGCCAGTTATCTTGGTTCGGGAACCGAGAGACAACGGCAAATCTTCTTGGCGAGGTTGTTGGCTATCTCGGTGTGGCGAGGAACGGCCTCAACCCATCCTGTGGCGGGATTCGTCCATAGCGAGTGAGAGGCGCCCTCGCGCTTGAGGAAGCAACCGTGTCGCCGCAAGTGTCGGAGTAGTTCCTTCTGCTTCATCCGATCGCCACCAGTTCCCTGGCCGCGTTCGCCGGGGCTCCGCGAAGAGCATCCTTTCTGCGGTCTTCGAGAATCAGTTCGATGGCGTCAGTCAAATTCTTCAGACACTCCTTCTTCGTACGTCCCTGACCGTTCGCTCCGGGAATCTCTGGACAGTAGGCAATGAACCACTGTCCATCGCGCTCGATAATTGCCGTGAATTCGTTGTGCATTTTTATCTCCTCCAGCGCAAAATTATACCGCGTATGACCCAATACTTCAATTGTCTTTTCAGCTCGAACGCGAAGCTCAGCCGCTGCGCCGCGTCAGCGGCGCCGTCGGCTGGAGCGGCTTGTTGGGGCGCTTACTCGCCCTTTGCTTTATCCACATACATGAGCCGAGGAAAGAAGCGCTTTAGATGTTTTCCAGACGAAGCAATTTCATGGCGTCTCAAGCGAGTACCTTGCTTGTTAACCAAATCGTGACCTTCGGACAGGAAATAACGGATAAACCCACGTTCGATCATTTTTAGACATTTTTCGAGTTGTTGCCCCGGCTTTGTGACAATCCTTCCGGCAAGGATGATACGCTTTCCATTCTTCGCGTTTCGCAGGTGCTGCATGATTCTCAGATTGTTGAAGTGCCCATTAACTCTTCCCTTTATTTGATTGGCCTTGCCAATGTACAAGGCTTCAAATTGGCCTCGCCCCCACCGACGGCCGAATATGTAGACGCCTGGAGCGTTAGGCAGTTTTTCGATATCCGCTTTGTATATTAGGTTCTCGCGGCTAGCATCTTTCAACACAACCGGCTTGGACCATTCGACGTGAAGTTTCATGTTGTGGTCAATCCCCCAGTTTAATTTGCGCCCCAACGTAGTTTATTAGAACAAACTCAGAACGCAAATTAAATCAAGATTATTCCATAGTTGGGAAATGATAGATAAACGCAAATTAACCGTCAAGCGTTGAAAATGCAGTAGACGTGCTTCAATCCATCGTTTCGCTGGCTGGCACATCCTCTCGATCGCGCTTGTGCTCCGTATGACTCATTTCCCGCTTTGACCGCCAGAGGAAAACGAGGATTACAATGGCCATGAGCGTGGCGGAGGCGATGATGGACCACTGGGCGGCGCGGGCGGCGCCGGCCTGTTTGAAGGCGACCGCCGCGGCGCCGGCCAGTAACATAAGGCCAAAACAAAATTTCAGGCGCTGCGCCGGCGCGCGGTGGCTGGCCTTGACGCCGAGCGGCGCGCCAAAGAAGGCGCCCAGCAGCAAAATGCCGGCCAGGGGAAACTGGACTTTGCCCAGCAAGGCATAACCCAGTACGCCGTAGAAGCTGCCCAGGCTGACGCAGACCAGGCTGGTGCTCGCCGCGACAAGGGGCGATACGCCAACCAGGTAAATCAGCGCGGGAATAAGAAAGATGCCGCCGACGAGACCCACCAGGCCGGCCAGCACGCCGGCGATGAACCCCATGCCGGCCAGCGGCCAGATGGATAATCTGATGCCGGACTGTTGTAGCGTTAAGCATGGCGCCCATTGACACTTTTGGAAAAGCGCGCTGGCCGTTCGGTTGTTCCGATCAATCGGGCTGCGGCCGCGGGAGCGGATGGCATCCACGAGCATAAAAATGCTCAAGGCGCTTAGCAGGATGATATACGCCCAGCGGATTGTGGTTTCAGCCGTGCCCGCGCGTTCCAGCGCGATCATCAACCGCTTGCCCAATTCTACGCCGGACAAAAGGAAAAGCCCGATTACCAGGCCGAGGCCCCATTCTACCTGGCCATATTGCCGGTGCTTCCAGACCGAGATCAAGCTGGTCCCGAAGATATAGGCCAACCCTGCGCCCACCGATTCGCTGGCCGTCAGGCCGAAAATGTTGAGCATGGGCGTCATGATAAACCCGCCGCCCAGTCCAAAAAAACCGCTTAACAGGCTGACGACGAAGCCGAGCGCGAAAAGGACCAATCCATACGCTATCAGCATGACCGCTTTTCTCCGGGGATCACTGGTATCGGGTCAGGGCAACTGAGGTGGCTGAGATCGCTGCCGTCTTTTTCAATAATCCATTCATCCCGACCGCCGGGAGCATCAGGAGAACAGGCCAGTTTGATCAGACAACAGGTCGGGACGTGAATGACGGGGTTGCCTTTTACCAGTTCCTGGCAAAGACCCCACATGGAGCCGCCATGGCCGACCAGCGCCAAATTGCCGCCGTGGCGCAGCAGGCGCCGGATTGCCCGAGCCGTGCGGCCGAGCATTGTTTCCCAAGTCTCAGGGTGGGACAGGCCGACCTTGCTCTGATATGACCGGTCAATGCCTGGAAAAAGCCGCTCCAGCTCCTCCAGCGGAAGGAAATCCGGGGAATAGGGAAACCATTCGGTGAGCAGCGCCTCGCTGAGGCCCGGCTCGATTTTCAGGGGCAGGCCGAGCCGTTCGTTGATCAGGGACGCCGTTTGCGTCGCGCGCAGGAAAGGCGAAGCGAAAATGTGGTTGATCTTCTGGCTTTCCAGGAAAACGCCGGTTTCGCGGGCCTGTTGGACCCCGCGGGCGGAAAGAGGCGGATCGTGCCGGCGCGGAGCCGTGGCCAGCCAGTTCGGGTCACAGGCATCCTGTCGGCTGCCGTGCCGGATCAGCCAGATGTTCCTTGCTGAAGAAATTGTTGCAGGCATATATATTGTTCAACCGCAGGCTTGTTATTTGCCGGAATCAGGTTCATATTTTTTGCGAGATAAACCTGTCATAGCACAGGTGTGAATGGCATCAATATACAGCCTGCCGGCCAGACGTCTATACTAATGACATTAGACAGATGTATGCCTAATGTCTGTTCTGCAAAGAGATGAAAACATGAAGCTCCGTATAAACATGACGATCAATGGACGTTATACCACAAGGGTGATGAGATCCCATGGTATGCATTCTATCCGTTCTTTCTGTTGCATATGCTGATGTTTGGTGGCTCTGGCTTCTTCATGGCATATGCCGACAAACGTCCCGACGTGACTTTCTTGTATATGCATGGCGGCTTCGCCATCCTTGTCTACACAATATTCTATCTAACCATGTTTGGTCGTGACGAAGTCAAATGGATGTTCATAAATGCTGCACTTGGCTTGCTCGGCATCTACACACAGATTGGTTGGATATTGTCATTGTTTCACAAAGACATAGGTGACTATCCGATCCGAGTACACGTCATTCCCTTCCTATACTTCGTGCTCTATACATTTCTCCTACGTCAAGCCGTCCTTGATATTACCCGTTCCAGAGAAAATGAAACAAGGCGACGACACGTAGAGAACGGCTACGCCGTCCTCCTCGCTTTCGGATATTTGATTTCTTACGTTTTGCGGAAGTAGCATCACTGAGTTGCAGAACAAGTGCATCGACCGCTACAAATCACTCCGCGCTGTTTCACGTCACGGACCTGATTTGAGGGTCATGCTGAACGTTCGCCTAAGAGATGCTCTCGACAAAGTATGATCAGCGTTATGCTTTAGTCGCGTGAAAATAGCTATATCCATTCCCGGCAAACTCTTTCGTGAGGCCGACACGTTTGCCAGGCGGCGCCGCCTTTCGCGTAGTGCCAGAAAGAAACTTGTCGCGGCCAGCCCGGTCCCGGCCGCATGATGACTGCCGCCCAATAGTCTCCAGCGGAACGTTTACCGCCGCCCGCTTCGTTTACGGCCTCCTGTTGTAGGCCCCATTTGCTGCGGGTCGTCGAAGTTGAATAAGCGTAACTCCTTAGTCTTGTGGGGGCAACAGGTAGGGCGCGTTCGTCCAGCCTTCGTAGCCAGTAGGCTTACTATGGCGGAGTAGGCCCGAACGCGCCGTTCACGGTGAACGTTCACGATGAACCGCGGACGGCTCGGCGAGCCGTCCCTACCATCGCGCGACCACCTTGTAAGTGAGGCCTTACGAATAAGCGAAGAAAAATCTTGCCAGCCGCGCCGCGCCTGCCACAATCCACCCGCGTCTATTTATTGCGCTCAACGTCAGCATCCGGGTAGGAGGAAAGATGAATTTTAATTTTGGCGCGGCTAAGAAACTGTATGCCCGCGGCGAGCATCCGCGGATTTATTTTGGACGCCAGGACCTGCCGAAACTGCGCCGCCAGTTGCGCTTGGCCGATGGCAGGAAGATTGCCGACGCTTTCCGCAAAGACGCCCGCGAGTGGGTGCGTAAGATTCTGGCGATTGAACCACAAGCCCTGCCGCAGGCGCTTAAACAGGCGGCCAAGCCGGGGTATGCCGGTATTCACGCCGCCTTTAATATGGCTATATTGGCGGTGCTGGATGAGGATTGCTCGGCGCTGGAGGCAACCCGGCGGGTTCTGGCGGCGGCGCCGGCAGCGGAGGAAGACCCGTCCCCAGACGGTCAGGCGCGGCATCGGCTGGGGCGCACCGCCGTATCGCCGGCGGAAGCTTACGACCTGATTCAACCGCAACTTTCGGCGCAAGAGCGACGAGCCTTCTGCACCTGGTTGTATAACAGCGGCATCAAACGCACGCTCGATGATTTACTCCCCCGTTATTTTCTATGGGCGGGCATGAATATCCCGCTGGGCGGCTTGCGCAATGCCATAGCCATGCTCCTGGCGATTGATGGCGAAGAAGGCGTTGGCAACTTGAAAAAGGAGTGGGCTAGAGCCTTGCCGATGCTGGAGGCCACGCTTAACACCATCATGGGCCCCAACGGTTATCCCGAAGAAGATATGGGCTATGGAACCTCGGTTGTTGCCGGCATCGCTCGGGTTGTGGAAGCCCTGCGCCGGGCGGGCATCTATGACGTTTATAAGCAATGTCCGCGCTACGCCAGGTTCGGCAATGCCATTCTGCACTTAGTCCAGCCCTGGGGCGAACACTTGAGCACCACCGGCGATCATGGCGACGATTTTGGCAGCCGCACTTTTGTCCTGGCGCGGCAGGCCGAGGAGACCGGCAACCCGGCCCTGCTCTGGCTCCAGGGCACTTTGTGTTATCCCTCTTTCCCGCCAATCAACGATATTGTCTTGCGCCCGGGTGTGCGCGTCGAGAAGTCCATTTTTTCCCTGCTGCTGGCCCACAAGTTCCGCAAGGGCGTTCACCCCGCGCGTCTTAAACCCCAGCCGGCAACGCAATTCTGCGACGAGCAGCGCGGGATTGTCACCTTCCGCAGCTCATGGGATAAAGACGCTACCTTTGTGGTCTTTGATGGTTCGCAGCGCAATCCGGCGGCGCAAGGGCACGAGCATGCCAGTTGCGGCCATTTTTCCATTTCGGCTTTGGGTGAATACTTCGGAATTGACACCGGCCGCTACAACATGGAGCAGAATTGCCACAGCGTGGTGCTGATTGACGGCAAGAGCGGCCGCAGCACCGATGGCGAATGGGTCTCGGTCAGGCATGGGGGCATTCTCCGGAGCTATTGTCCGGGCGAGTTTGTTGATACGGCGGTCGTGGACAGCTCCCTGCAGCATAACTGTTACTGGGCGCGCCGGCAGATCGGCCTGGTGAAAGGCGTCCAAACCCCAGCTTACTTGTGGGTCGTGGATGACATCAATAAGAACAACGCCTGGGCGGAATACTGGTGGCAGTTGCACACCTGCCCGGAAAATAAAATTGAGCTGTTCGCGTCGCATGCCACCATTACCGGCTGGCGGCACGGCCACAAGCTCGACGTTCATTTTGCCCTGCCGGGCAAGGCGGAGTACGATCCGCCTCACAAGTTCGTCGGCCTGTTCGAGGATCAAGTAAGCCCAAGCTCCTACAAATATGTCGGCCCCTTCAAGCAGAAAAATATCGAGCGGCTTGGCCGGCCGGCCAATCAGGTTCATTATTCTACTTTTCAGCGCCCGCGGCTCTTGGCCAGAATTGCCGGGTTGAATGGCCGGTTTATGGCCGTCCTGCTGCCGCGCGCCAGGAACATGGCGCCGGCCAAAGTGAGGCGGCTGGAATGCTTGCCGGCTTCGCTGGCCGTTCGCCTTGATTTGGGCGCGGTGGCCGACACCATTATCTATGCCCATGAGCACGGTGTCCTGGAAGCCGACGGCGTCTCGGCCCGCGGTCGTTGGTGCGTGGTCCGCCGCGACAGCCGCAGTGGCCGCGTATTGGATTATGCCGTGGGCGAGGGGACGCACCTTGCGGTAAATGGCCGGGTCTTGAGTTGTCCCCATTAACAACAAGCGCCTGGGCGAAGAATAGGAGGCAATAATCGTGGCGGTCCTGGACAAGTTTTCACTCAAAGGCAAGGTGGCCCTGGCGACCGGCGGCGCCGGCCTGTATGGCCGCCAGATCGTAGCGGCCCTGGCGGAAGCCGGCGCGCAAACCATCACCGCTTCGCGGCACAAGGAGCCACTGGAACGCCTGGCGGAAGAGCAGCGCAACCTTGGCCATGATGTCACCGTTTTGACTTATGACCAGGGCTTGGAAGCATCGGTCCTGGCGTTGAAGGAGACAATTGTCCGGCGCTGGGGCCGGCTGGATGTGTTGGTTAATAATTCCGTGCTCCGGCCAATGAAGAAGGGATTCCAGGACGATGCCGCAACCTTTGCCGAAAGCATGCAGGTTAATGCGACCGGTTTGTTCGTAGTTACCCGGGCCTTTGGCGATCTGATGGCTGCCAACAAAAGCGGGGCAATCATCAATATCGGGTCAATTCAGGGCCTTATCGGGACAGACCCCACCATTTATCGCGGCACTTCCATGAGCGGCTGGTATCCGGACTACTTCTTCCATAAAGGCGGCATGGTCAACTTTACCCGCTTCCTCGCCAGTTATTATGGCGCCGCCCAAGTCCGCTGTAACTGCGTGGCCCCGGGCGGATACCAGACCGCCGCCATGCCGGAAACCTTTGTGCGCCAATACAGCGAGCGCACCTTCCTCGGACGCCTGGCCAATGATACCGACCTGAAGGGCATCATTGTTTTTCTCGCTTCCGATGCCTCGTGCTATATTACCGGGGCCACCATTCCCGTTGATGGCGGCTACACCGCAAAATAGATCCTGTCGGTAAGTCTCAGTCTTGAGGGGGCAAAAGGTAGAGCGCGTTCGTCCAGCCTTCGTAGCCAGTAGGCTTACTACGGCGGAGTAGGCCCGAACGCGCCGCGGACGGCTCGGCGAGCCGTCCCTTCCACCTTGGCGGATCCGCCTGCCGGCGGAACCTTCACGCGACCACCTTGTAACTGACCCATTACAACGCCCACGCTCAATGGGTTGCCAAGAACGGGCGCCTCTGCTATTGTCCGAATCCGGTCGAAGTCGCCGGCGTTGGCCGCTGACCAGTCCGGCAAAAATAAAATTTTTGCAACTACTCAGGAGGTTGTTATGAACGGGGAAGAGGGGACTACGAAACACGCTAAAAGCGCGAAAATTGCAGCCAAGGTACTGTTAATCCAACATGAGCGGTTTGTTAATCAGCTTTCGCGTAATTCGCGCATTTCGTAGTGGAAAGTGATAGCTGAGCAGTAACAATTTTTTTGGTTTTTTTCCCGGAATTGATATGGATAATCCCGGTCCAAACCCCGCGCCCAACCGGCCGGATGATGACCGCACCCGGAACGTGATGCGCAATATGGCGCTCTGGCTGCTGTTGCCGCTCTTGCTGCTCCTGGCCTACAACTTCTTTCAAAGCGGCCGCGAAGTCGTCGAAAACATTCATTACAACCCCGACTTTGTCAACCTGGTGGAAAGCAAGAAAATCCGCCGGTGCGAGGTCATGACCGAACTCTCCGGGGCGCAATTCATTCGCGGCGAGCTGACTGACCTGCACCCCAAGACCGGCCGGCCCCGACAGTTCAAGACCGACATTGTCGTAACCGATAACTTAAGCTCCTGGCTGATTAAGAACGGCGTGCCGTTTGCCTTCAACCGGCAGCGCCTTGATCTCTGGCAAATCCTGCAGAACGTGTTGCCCTTCATATTGGTGATCGGCTTCATTTACTTCCTGATTATCCGGCAGGTTCGTTCCGTCGGCCACGGCGCCTTGAGTTTCGGCAAAAGCCGCGCCCGGTTGCTGGCGCGCGACCGCAACAAGGTTACCTTCACCGAAGTGGCCGGCGTGGAGGAAGCCAAGGAGGAAGTCGAGGAAATTGTCGAATTCCTCAAAGACCCCAAAAAATTTCAGACCCTGGGCGGACGCATGCCCAAAGGCGTGCTGCTGATGGGGCCGCCCGGCAGCGGCAAAACCCTGCTGGCCAAGGCCATCGCCGGCGAGGCCGACGTGCCGTTCTTCAGCATCAGCGGCTCGGATTTCGTGGAAATGTTTGTCGGGGTCGGCGCCTCGCGCGTGCGCGACATGTTCGAACAGGGCAAGAAGAACGCGCCCTGCATTATCTTCATTGACGAAATTGACGCCGTCGGCCGCAGCCGTTTCAGCGGTATCGGCGGCGGCCATGACGAGCGCGAACAGACCCTGAACGCCCTGCTGGTCGAGATGGACGGGTTTGAAACCCAGGCCGGCGTAATCATTATCGCCGCCACCAATCGCCCAGACGTGCTCGATCCGGCGCTGCTGCGTCCGGGGCGCTTCGACCGGCGCATAGTCATTGATCTGCCCATTCTGGAAGGGCGCGAGGAAATTCTGAAAATCCACGCCCGGAAAGTTACCTTGGGAAAGGATGCGGACCTCAAGCGCCTGGCCCGCGGCACTTCGGGATTTTCCGGGGCCGACCTGGCCAATCTCATCAATGAAGCCGCGCTGCTGGCCTCGCACGAAGGAAAAAAGGCGGTGGCGATGGTGGACCTGGAAGAGGCGCGCGACAAGGTGCGCTGGGGCCGTGAGCGGCGCAGCCGGGTGCTGGATGAGGAAACCAAGCGCCTGACCGCCTACCACGAGTCGGGGCATGCCTTGATCCTGCAATTGGTGGAAAAGAGCGAGCCTGTGCACAAGATTACGATTATACCGCGTGGCACCGCTTACTTGGGTGCGACCATGCAGTTGCCCGAAAAGGACCGTTACACCGAAAGCCTGATCAAGCTCAAGAGCACGCTCTGCGGCCTGATGGGCGGTCGGGCCGCCGAAGTATTGGTCTTCAATGATATTACCACCGGGGCCGGCAATGATCTCAAGCAGGCCACCCAACTGGCCCGGCTGATGGTCTGCAACTGGGGGATGAGCGCCGCGCTTGGCCCGCAGACCTTTGGCGTTCAGGAAGAATTGCTGTTTCTCGGGCGGGAAGTGGTGCGCAGCCAGGATTTCAGCGAGGAAACTTCCCGGCGGATTGATGTCGAGGTGGCCGCGCTGCTCAAGGAAGCTTATCAGCGGGCTCTCAGCCTTTTGCAGCAGAATCGCGATAAGCTCGATTTGATTGCCCACATCCTGCTGGAACGCGAAACGCTGGATGGCCGCGATATCGAGGAAATTGCCAAGCATGGGCGGCTCTTGACCGATGCCGAGCGCGCCGCCGCAGGAGAAAACTCGCCGGCGGCGGAAAATGCCCCGGCGGCGGAAGGCGTGCCGCCGCCGCAGGAAACCATGCGGCCATGAGCCCGGCTGATTCTGCCAAGGTCTGGCAATGCCGCCAGCGAGTGCTCCGGCTGGCTGAGCGGCCGCTCATTATGGGCATTTTGAACGTCACGCCGGATTCGTTCTCCGACGGCGGCCGCTATTTCCGCCGGGATGAAGCCGTCGCGCGCGGCTTGCAAATGGTTCAAGAGGGCGCCGATATCATTGACGTGGGCGGGGAATCAACGCGGCCCGGCGCCGAAGAAGTAGCCGTGGCCGATGAGTTGGAGCGCGTTATTCCGGTGATCGAGGCGCTTAGCCGCCGCGAAGATATTGTGCTTTCCATAGATACCATGAAGAGCGCGGTGGCCGAGCGGGCCTTACAGGGCGGCGCCCATATAATTAATGATGTCTCCGCGCTCTCCGCCGATGAGCGCATGGCGGCGGTGGCCAGGGAGTTCGGCGCCGGCGTGATCCTGATGCACAAGCGCGGCCAGCCGCGCACCATGCAAGTTGATCCGGTCTACGCCGACGTGGTCGCCGAGGTGCGCGACTACCTGGGCCAACGGTTGGATTATGCCCGGGAGCAGGGCTTGGCAGCGCGAACGCTGGCGATTGATCCCGGCATCGGGTTCGGAAAAACTTGCGCGCACAACGTGGCCTTGCTGGCGAACTTAAGCGCGTTGCGCGCTTATGGCCGGCCGATAGTTGTCGGGCTTTCCCGCAAGGCGTTTATCGGGCAACTGACCGGCTGCGCCGTGGCGGAGCGCCTGGCTGGCACCCTGGGGGCGCTGGCCTTTTGCCTGGGCGAGGGCGCCCAAGTTCTGCGCGTGCACGATGTCAAGGCCGCCCGCGACGTGGGGCAGGTGGTGAGCGCTTTGCTAAGTGCTCAGATTCGTAAATATTATGACAAATGATTGGGTCCATTTTTGCGCTGGGCCAGGCGTCGCAAGCGGAGGCGTACCTGAAAGGTACGTGCCGCTTGCGTCAACGCCGCCCGGCCCAAAAATTGACCTAACCTGCCTGGGCGCAACCTCTTTTGCCGTTGCGCGGCGTTCCACGCGAAGGGCAATACCTTTCAGGTATTCCACCTTCGCGTGCGCCTTGCGCAATCGGCAAAATAGGTTGCGTCATTGTCATAATATTTATGAAACTGGTCACTAAGGGAGAAACACCGTGTGGAGTCACCTCGAATTTCCTGACCTGAACGGCTGGCTGGAAATCCTCTGCCTGGCGGTTCTTTTTTATTACCTGTTCTTTTTTCTGCGCGGCACGCGCGGCGCGCCGGTGCTGATCGGTCTGGTATTGCTTTTCATCGGCCTGGTCGTCTTGACCCGCCTGATCCACCTGGATGCCCTCAACTGGGTGCTGGGCCGCGTCCCGGTCTATCTGGCCGTGGCGCTCTTGATTATTTTTCAGCCGGAAATCCGGCGGGTGCTGGCGGAGCTGGGTAAACAATCCGCTCTGGGCGGCGGCTTTGGCGGCGCCTTGGGCAATGGCACCCTGGTTGACCAGGTGGTCCGCGCGGTTCAGTATCTCGCGCAGCGCAAGACCGGCGCCTTGATTGCCATTGAGCGGACGATCGGCACGCGGCCGATCCAGGAAACCGGCGTCAAGCTCGACGGCGTGGTTACACCGGAGTTGCTCTCAGGCATTTTTTCGCCGCACGCGCCGCTCCACGATGGCGGGGTGATTATTGCCGGGAACCGGATTGTGGCCGCCCGCTGCACCTTTCCCCTCTCGCAGCAGGAAGAGTTCAATCGCAACCTGGGCACGCGCCATCGCGCGGCCTTGGGCTTAAGCGACGAGACCGATGCCATCGTAATTGTGGTTTCGGAAGAAACCGGCTCGATTTCCGTCAGCCATGAGGGGCGTCTGATCCAGGACTTGGATGAAGATCGTTTGCGCCATTTCCTGGCCGGGCTGCTGTTGCGCGAGCCCCGGACCGAACATGCCCTGGAAAATCTTCAGCGCTTTCTCCGCGCGCTCTTCGGCCGGCTGCTGCGCCGGACGGGCCGGGCGAGGGCGGAATAACCATGAACCGCCTGAAATCATTTTTTGTCCATAATCCCGGGCTTAAAATCCTGGCGATCCTGGTGGCGATTGTCTCCTGGTTGACAATCCGCGAGATCATCAGCTTCGAAGTTACCGTCCCGGAGATTCCCTTGGAACTGCGCGCCGAGGATGGCTGGGCGGTGTTGCGCCAATCGGAGCCGACGCTGCGGGTAACTTTCCAGGGATCCCAGTCCGATATTCAGGAGCTGGATGCCAAGCGGATCAAGGCGGTCGTGGAGCTGAGCACGAATTTCATCGCCGGCTCCGGCGAAGTGGCCGTGCCGCTTTCCGCGATCAAAGCCCCGCGCAATGTGCGGACGATCCGGGTGGAACCCGAACGCGTTCAGGTAAGCCTCGATCGCGAGCAGGAAAAGAAAGTGCCCGTGCAGGGCCGCGCCGTCGGTAAACCATTTGCCGGCGAAGTTGAAGAAGTGCTCTGTGAGCCGGCGGTGGTCACTCTGCGCGGTCCGGCTCAGCAATTGCGCCTGACCGAGTGGGTCTATACTGAGCCGGTGGACGTGGAAGGCCGCGTCGAGAGCTTTACCAAGCGGCGCCAGGTAGTCATGCCCGGCGACGCCTGGCGCGCCCTGATCGAGCCGGCCGAGGTGCTGGTGAAAGTGATCATCTCCGAGCGAACCGAGACCGTGGAATGGGAAAACGTGCCGGTGGCCGTGCTGGTCAGTCCGCAGGTGCTGCCCAAGGTGGAAGTCCAGCCGAACACGGTGCGGCTGGTGCTTACCGGACCGCCCGAGACGCTGGAAAGTTTACAGGCCGCCGCGCCTAAAGCATTTGTGGAATGCCTGGAACTGGACCCGTCGTTGACCTATGATCTCCCGGTAAAGGTGGCTCTGCCGCCGGGCAAGGGCGTGGGGGCGGTGGTTGAGCCGCGCACGGTGCGGGTCCTGGTCTCCAAGCTGTAAAACGATTGATTAGGGAGCAATAATGGCCGAAGCAAACCTGCGCAAGCGCTCCGGGATTCGCGAGTTTAGCGGCATTGCCGTATTGACTTTGAGTGCCCTGATGATACTGGCATTGGCGTCTTATGACCCGGGCGATATTTCCATTCTGCGCTCGCCGCGCAATGATCCGCCGCTTAATTTTATCGGGCCGGTCGGCGCCTGGTTCAGTTTTGTCTGTTTGATGATGTTGGGCCATGGCGCCTGGCTGATCCCGCTGGCGTGTCTCCTGTTCGGGCTCCTGCTGCTGTTGCGCCCGACCGAGGAAGTTGGTTGGCACCTGCTGTGGAGCTTTGCCTTTATCCTGGCGATCAGCGGCTTGCTGGCCTTGTATCCCGCGGTATGGAGCCGGCTGGATGCGCGCTATAATATTAGCGGCGTTAGCGGCGGAGTCCTGGGCTGGCTGATTGCCGAACGCTGGCTGGAGCGCTGGCTGGGCCTGGCCGGCGCTACCATCCTGATGTTCGGCTTGCTGGCCGCCGGGATGATCTTGAGTATCGGCCTCAAGCGTCTGGCGGCCTCCGGCATATTTCTGGCCGCGCAGATTCGCCGCGCGCGCGCCGCCGCGGCCGTGTTCCTGGCCGCGCGCCACGATCGGCTGGAAACCATTGCCCGCGAGGAACGCGAACTGGCGCGGCAAATTGCGCTTGAAGAAAAAGCGCTGCGCAGCCGCTTGCAACAGGCTAAAGGATTTTTCAGCGAGCCGGCCCAAAGCGCCGCGGCCGCGCCGCCTGCCGGCGTGGTTGCGCCAAGCGAGCCAGCGCCCTTGCCCGGCGCGAGCGTTAACCGGCAGATTACCCCGGAAAAAGCGGCGCGCCGGAGCGCCAAGCCGCCCAAGCCCGTGCTGCCGCCGCCCGATCATTATGAATTGCCGACCATTAATATTCTCAAGCCCATCCCGGCCGACGCCGAGCGCAGTATTGCCAGTGACTTTCAAACGACCGCGAAAGTTCTCAAGGAAACGCTCTCTGATTTCGGCATCGAATGCGAAGTGGTCAATTATGAGCAGGGGCCGGTGGTTACCCTCTATGAACTCAAGCCCGCCCCCGGCGTGCGCGTGGAACGGATTGCCCAGCTCAGCAACAATCTGGCCCTTACCTTGAAAGCCACCAGTGTGCGTGTGCAAGCGCCCATTCCGGGCAAGGGCGTCGTGGGCATTGAGGTGCCCAATTCCAGCGCCACCATGGTGTATCTGCGCGAAATCCTGGAAGGCAAGACCTGGGCCGCCGCGCATTGCGCCATCCCCCTGGTTCTGGGCAAAGACGTCGCGGGGAATGATTTGGTGGCCGACTTGGCCGCCATGCCGCACCTGCTGATTGCCGGCGCTACCGGCTCGGGCAAGACCGTTTGCATGAACTCCATCCTGGCCGGTATGCTGATGGCGCGGACCCCCGCGCAACTCAAACTTATGCTGGTGGACCCCAAACGGGTTGAATTCGCCAATTACGCCAATTTGCCGCACCTGGTGGCGCCGGTCATTGTAGAATCCAAGCGCGTGCCGCTGGGCCTGCACTGGGCAATCAATGAAATGGAGAACCGCTATAAATTGTTTGCCAAAGTCGGGGTTCGCAATATCCAGGGCTTTAACAGCCGGCCGGTGGAGCAGAACCTGCCGGTAGCCGAAATGGCCGGCGCCGACCAGGAAAAAAATGCCGTCCCCGACCGCTTGCCCTTCATTGTCATCGTTATTGATGAGCTGGCCGACTTGATGCTGGTGGCCCAGGCCGACGTGGAAAATGCCATTGCCCGCCTGGCCCAGATGTCGCGGGCCGTGGGCATCCACATGGTCCTGGCTACCCAGCGGCCTTCGGTCAACGTGATCACCGGCACGATCAAAGCCAATTTCCCGGCGCGCATCTCTTTCCAGGTGGCGCAGAAAGTGGATAGCCGCACCATCCTGGACACGGGCGGCGCCGATAAGCTGCTCGGCCGCGGCGACATGCTCATCCTGCCGCCCGGTTCCAGCAAACTGGTTCGGGCGCAAGGCGCCATGACCACGGATGAAGATATCGTTGCGCTCGTTGATTTCTGGCGCAAGCAGGGAGAGCCGCGCTATGAAATGCAACTCAAGGCCAGCATCGAGAGCCCCACGCCGCCGGCCGATATCGAAGACGAAGGCGTGGACGAGGATCTGCTGCAATCGGCCGTTGCCATTATCCGGGAAACCCAGCGGGCCTCGGTTTCGCTGCTGCAGCGCCGGCTCAAAATAGGTTATAACCGCGCCGGGCGGCTCATGGATCGCCTGGAAGAGCGCGGCATTGTCGGACCCGCCCACGGCTCCGACCCGCGCGAAATTTTAGTTGATCTGGAAGGCGAAATCCCGGCCAGCGCGCCGACCCAGGAAGACGAGGTATAATGGAATCTATCGGTCAACAGTTGAAGGCCGCGCGCGAGCGCCGGCAGATGACGATCGCCGACATATCGGCGGCGACGAAAATGTTGCCGTCGGTCGTGGCGGCGCTGGAAGCGGATAATTTCGGCGCGCTCGTTGCGCCCATTTATGCGCGCGGATTTATCAAGCTCTATGCTGAATGTGTGGGCTTGGATTCGTTTGCGCTGCTGCAACAGCCAAGCTTAGCCGAAGCGCTACGCCCAGGCAAGTTTGGCGCCGCCGGAGCGCGAATGCCGCCGCCGCGCCCGGCAGCGGCGCAAGCGCCCAGCGCG
The DNA here is from genome assembly GCA_016188985.1 of Lentisphaerota bacterium. Classification (GTDB taxonomy): domain Bacteria; phylum Verrucomicrobiota; class Kiritimatiellia; order JAAZAB01; family JAAZAB01; genus VSJD01. The sequence goes on from JACPGM010000129.1 coordinate 16,666, forward strand.
CCATCGGCAGTGGCTGCTCAAGAAGAATCACCGGCTGTGGTGTTGTTGCCAGCGCCCATTTCGCCTGAGCAAGCTCAGCCGGGGGAGGCGGCGGTGGCCGCAGCCGGAAAACCGAAGCCCGCGCCAACAGCCGCGAACGACCGCGCGCGGCGTCCGTCATCTGGTTTCTCCGGTCCGTTGTCTGTCGTCCGTCGTCTGGCGTCTGTCTTCATGTCCCTCCTGCTGGTCAAGCGCTGGCCCGCCTGCATCCAGATGACGAAATCGGGAAGCATTACGGGCAGGCTGAGCCGGGCTTGGACGTTCGTCGCGCGCCTGGAATGGCCCCGGTTCAGACTGCCGGCGGATGGGCTCCGGCGCATTCAATTTTCCGCGCAGACTTTGCAACGGTTTTTAATCGTGGCGCTCGTGGCGCTTCTAATCATTGCCGCCGGAGTGGTCTGGACCTGGGGCAGCCGGCGCGTGCCGAGGCTGACCGATGAATACCGCTGGGTGGCGGAACCGCCCGAGCCCTACTTAGATATGGAAGCGCGCCCTGTGCCATCAATGAAAACGCCGACTCGTCCGCCATAACTTTTCCGCCTAAGCGGATCCGCCTCTCTGGCGTAAGCGACGGCGGAACATCTAACATCCAACATCGAACGTCGAATGAAGATAAGAACGCAAGCAAACGCCCAACGCCCAATGGAAGATAAGTTTTTATTGACAGTCGGACACAATACAGGTTAAACAACCAGTAAACATTTATTAAAGGATAAATCATTATGTTGGTCCGCAGTATAGCCAAACAGATTGAAGAATTGCCGCTGGACAGACAGCGCGAAGTGTCGGATTTTGTCGCCTTTCTTCGGTATAGCGTGGTTAGCGAGCCGCCTTTGGTACGCCGGAAAAAGGGCTTTGTTGCTGATGATCCGTTCATCGGCGTGTGGAAAGATCGAAAGGATTTGAAAAACAGCGCCGGTTGGGTACGCCGGTTAAGGCAAAAGGAATGGGGATGGCAACCGTGATTATAATTGACAGCGACATTTTGATTGATGCTGGGCGAAACGTACCGAAGGCGGTTAATTTTATCGAGCAGGAATACGCGCGCGAGACATTGGCCGTAAGCGTGGTGTCTCAGATGGAGGTCATGGTCGGTTGTAGGAACAAAACCGAATGCGATATGCTGGATCGCTTTCTTTCCCGGTTCAGGATTATCAGTTTAAATCCACCCATTGCAAATAAAGCCATTGAGCTATTGCGGCAATTCCGACTAAGTCATGGATTGCTTATTCCGGATGCTCTTATCGCGGCAACAGCTATTGTGTTTAAGGCCGCCTTAGCAACAAGGAATAAACGGGATTACGTTTTTATCGCAGGGCTGACTGTTCAAGTCTATTGAGATGGATAAAGTTGACGGGGCGGACATGGCATTTCATGGAGCTATGAAACCGATTTGAGCGAATCGTAGCTTTGGACAAAAGAGCTCGATACCATACTCGTGCCCAGTTGAACGAGGTTCAGTGCGCATCCCGGTATGGCGACACGGAAATCTATACCGCCAACAACCTGAACCAATACATCCAGCGCACAATCCCCGGCGCGGCGCACGTGGCGGGCACGGCGGATGAGGACGCCACGGTGACGATCAACCGTCCGACGATCAGCGGGACTAGCGTAGAGCCGGTAACCCGCCAGGGGGCGTATTTCCACAAGAAGCTCTTGCTGGACAACAGCGTCCACGCCGACGCCGAGGAAATCGAGGTTCTGGGCGTAAAAGCCGGTGCAGGCACTGGTGGGGTGGATATTGTGAGCGCCTACACCGGTTTCGTCTGGGCGGCCAAATCTCCCGAGCAATTCACCTATGACGCCGATGGCAACATGCTCTCCGACAGTCTGCGCAAGTCCGAATGGGATGCGGAGAATCGTTTGATTGCGGTAACTGTATCAAATGTCGTGGACGGCTCCTTGACTCGTGTTGAAATGGAATACGACTACATGAGCCGGCGAGTCAGCAAGAAAGTCTATTCCAAGTCTTCATCAAATTTCGAGTTTCAAATTTCAAGTATCAGCTACTTCCTTTACGACGGTTGGAATCTGATCCGGGAAATAACGACGGCAACCGGGCTTGGGTCAATTACGGACTCCTACGTCTGGGGCTTGGATCTTTCTGGTTCTCTGCAGGGAGCCGGCGGGATTGGCGGGCTGCTGGCGCGTTACCGGAGCGTCCATCGGTACTATGACGGGCAGGGCATGCTGATAACCCCGCTACAGGCGGGACAAGTTTGTCATCATCCGCCGGGCAATCCAGAGAACAAGCATACCCTGAGAATCAATGACAGCGCCTGGCCAGCGCATCAGGCGCATGGCGGCCGGCTGGTTGACGAAGGCAGCGCACAAGGATTCTATTATGCCTGCGACGGCAACGTCTCCGAACGGATCAATCCGCAAATTACAATTCTTATCACACCCTCACGGGCGGAGGGCGTTCCGGGAAGCGGTGGGTTAATTCCATGACTTTATCGAATGGCATCAAACCATCGGTCGAGCTTGGATGGGTCAGGCAGGCGGCCGCGGCGGCCGCGCCCAGGCGCATGGCTTCCATAAAGTCCCAAGCCTCGTGCAGCCCGTAGAGCATGCCGGCGCAAAAAGCGTCCCCGGCGCCGGAAGTTCCCTTGATGAAATCAGCCGGCAAATCGAGCGAACCGCGCGCAAACTTCCGGCCATCGGCTAAGCGCAGGTAAGCGCCTTCCGGCATGTGCACCACCGCCAGATCCATCCGGCCCATGGCCAAAAGAGCTTCGGCGGAATCTACAATGGCGGCGGCGTCTAACCGGCCTTGGGCGTTGCGAACCTTGTGGCCGGTGGTGCGGCCGGCCTCGATCTCGTTCAAAATCAAGTAGTCGGTGTGGCGCAGGGCGGCCGGCACGATTTTGCTGAAGCGGTCGCTGTCTTCGCTGACCACATCCACGCTGGTCTTGATGCCCTCGTCCTGCACCAGTTTCAGCAGCCGGGCTGCCACCGTGCCATATTCGCTGTCCGGCTTGTCCATGCCGTCGAGCAACAGCAGGTAACCCAGGTGGAAAATGCGGCAGGAGAGTTTCTTGAGCGGCACGTGCTCGATACCGAATTTGCCGGTGGCGCCGCTGCGGAAATAGAACGACCGATCGGTGGTGCCGGATTCGCTCATAACGTCGCAGTAGGACGTGGCTTCGCCGGAGAGCGTGGTCAGGCCCTCTTGGTCAATGCCCAGCGCGCGGCAGGTGCTCCGGACAAACTCGCCGGGAGCGTCATCGCCGACCACGCCGATGCCATAAAGCGGGAAGGGCGTGCCCAGGCGGGCCAGGTCCACAAGTGTATTGAAGGCGGCTCCGCCCGTGCCCCGCGATTCGGCAATGATATTGCCCAACATGCCCCGCGCGGGCAGCCGGTCAACGACCTTGACATTGTCCACAATCCAGTTGCCGGCGCAGGCAATGCCCTTGCGTTTTGGGGTGGCGGTCATTGAAAAAAGGCTGTAGACTGTAGGCTGTAGACCGTAGGTTTTAATCTGAAATGAAACTGATTATTGGTTGTTGCCCTGCGTCTTTTGCCTTTCATTAGTATTAGTCAACGGCCTACAGTCCACAGCCTACGGTCTGTTCCTCTGGTGCCCCCTGCGGGAGTCGAACCCACCTTTCCAGGATGAGAACCTGATGTCCTGTCCGATAGACGAAGGGGGCCGATCGGAAATTATTTTCGATTTATGATTTATGTAGCCGCGGCGGTAACGCCGTGGCCGCCGGAAGAATCTCGCTCGGCGACGCCCCGCATTCTGCGGGGCAAGCTTGCCAGACGAATCCACGCCCTCACGGGCGCGGCTACAAATATGATTTCAGCCCATCACTTCGCCGGCGGATCGTTGAACTGCTGAACTGTGAACTGTGAACCTAAGAACCTTGTCAGATTCTTTGCATTTCAGCAACAGCCGCGGTATAGTGCCAGTTGCCGTGAGCAATTGTCGAGTCGAAATTCTCAAATACCATGCCGGCGGCAAAGTCGGCACGCTGCTGACCAAGCCCCTGGATGGTCCCGCGACGCTCAGCCTGGCCTATACGCCCGGCGTGGCCGTTCCCGTCCAGGAAATTGCCCGCACGCCGGCGGCGGTGTTTGACTGCACCGCCAAGCGCAATCTGGTGGCCGTGGTGAGCGACGGCAGCGCCATCCTGGGCTTGGGCGATCTGGGCGCCACCGCCAGCATTCCGGTCATGGAAGGCAAGGCCGTGCTGTTCAAGGCCTTTGCCGATGTGGATGCCTGGCCGGTTCCCCTGGAGTGCTGCCGTAAAAACGGCGCGCGGACGGGCCGGACCGATCCGGAACGCTTAATCGAAACCGTCGCGCGCCTTGCCTGCCAGTATGGCGGCATTAATCTGGAGGATATTGCCGCGCCGGAGTGTTTTGAGATCGAGTGCCGCCTGGATGAGCTTCTGGATATTCCGGTTTTTCACGACGATCAGTGGGGCACCGCCGTCATCACGCTGGCCGGCGTTCTCAATTACTGTCAGTTGGCCGGCCGGCAACTCTCCGACCTGCGCGTGGTGATCAACGGCGCCGGCGCGGCCGGCATCCGCATTGCCGATCTGCTGAAAGACGCCGGGGTGGGCGATCTCGTCCTCTGTGATTCCAAGGGCGTCATTCATGCCGGCCGGAACGACTTGAACGCAATGAAAAGCCGCTATGCCATAAAAACCGCCGAGCGCACGCTGGAGCAGGCGCTGCGCGGCTCGCAGGTGTTTATCGGTGTCTCGGTCGCCGACTGTCTTGATCCCGCCTGGCTGCCGGCAATGGCGGCTTACCCGGCAATTTTTGCCATGGCCAATCCGAATCCGGAAATCCGGCCGGAGCAGGTCGCCTCGGTTTTGGGCCGCAAGCCTTATGTGATGGCCACGGGCCGCTCCGACTATCCCAACCAGATTAATAATGTGCTCGGTTTCCCCTTTCTCTTTCGCGGCGCGCTGGATATGCGCGCGAGCACCATTAACCTGGCCATGAAAAAAGCGGCGGCCCAGGCCCTGGCCGAGCTGGCGCGCCAGCCGGCGCCGGAGGAGATCAAGGCGATCTATAACGATCCTGTCCTGGCCTTCGGTCCGGGCTACATTGTGCCCAAGCCTTTTGATCGCCGGTTGTTCACTGAGGTTTCGTGCGCCGTGGCGCGCGCCGCGGTGGATTCCGGAGTCGCGCGCGATGCCTCAGCCCTGCAGGATTATCCTGCGCAGTTGCAGCAACGCCTGAAAACCATGCGGCGTGAAGCACCCCGTGGCAAGCCACAAGGCATTCTGGCGAAGAAGGGCAAATAATCGGCCATGCCGGACGCTCATATTCCCCTGCAAGCAGCGGCGCCGCCGGAAGCCTATCGCGCCATTGACCGCTTTTGCGCCGAGCGGCGGCCCACGCCGGCCGACTTGGCGCCCTTCCTGCGCGAGCGCTTCGGCGTGGAGCTGACGCTCGATCCGGATATTATTGCCGGCTTTGTGAGCGACAGCTCCAATCTTCCCGGCCGCGCTGATGCGCTTGCCCGGCCGGCATCCGCGCGCAATGCCGCTCTGATTATGCGCGGGTGCTTCCAGGCCGGAGTGCCATTCACGCTTTCGGCCGGCAAATCCAATCTGACCGGCAGCGCCACGCCGGAAGGCGGAGTGTTAATTTCAACGGCCCGGATGCTGGCCCCCGCCGTCACGGTAGACCCGGCGACCAAAACGGCCACAGCGCCCGCGGGGCTTATCCTCGAAGACATGCGCCGGCAAGTGATGGCGCAAAGTTCCCAGCAGTTGATCTATCCGGTTGATCCGACCAGCCGGACTGACGCCACCGTGGGCGGCACGATCGCCTGTAACGCATCGGGTTTCACGCCGGGCGCGGCGGGGGCCACCCGGCCGTGGGTGGCCGCGCTCGATGTGCTGCTGCCGAATGGCCTGCTGGTCCGCGCGGCGCGCGGCCAGTATATCTCGGCCGAAGGACGTTTCTGGCTTGAGCACGAGCGCCAAGCCATCGCCCTGCCGGCGCCGCGCTATACACGACCGGCGATCAAGAATGCCGGCGGCCCGTTCTCGGCGCCGGATGGCGTCATGGATTTCGTGGATTTGATTGTCGGCAGCGAGGGTCTTTTCGGCCTGGTGGTCGGCTGCCGGTTGCGGTTGATTGCCCGGCCACGCGACTATGTGGACTTATTTTTCTCGCTGCCGACGGAAGCGGACGCTGTGCGTTTCCACCAATTCTTGCGCCGCCGGCTGGGCGGGTCGTTCGACAGCCTGACGGCGCTGGAATATTTCGGCGTGAACAGCCGCCGCTACATGACCCATGAAGCCGCGCTCTTTCTTGGCGACCATCAGGTGGGAATCAATATTCAGGCGCCCCTGACGGACCAGTCGCTGGAAGATGCCGCGCAAGCCTGGCTGGAAATCCTGAAGCAGGCCGATTGCGGCGTGGACGAGAGCGCCGTCCTTTTGCTCGACAACGAGAGCGCGCGCGCGTTGTTTCTCGAGGCGCGCCACTCCATGCCCGCGCACGCCGTGGAAGTGGTCAAGCGCCGCGGCACCCGCACCATTATGACGGACACCGTCGTGCCGCCCGAACATTTTGGAGAGTTCCTGGAATATGCCCATCGCCTGCTGAACGAGGCGCGCATGGATTACCTGTCGTTCGGCCACCTGGGCGATTGTCATTTGCATTTCACGCTCTTGCCGGAAAAGGAGCAACTCGAACGCGGACGCGAGCTATACGATCTGCTGGTGGACCGCTCGGCGGCCCTGGGCGGCGTATATTCGGGCGAGCACGGCACCGGCAAAAGCAAACGCCGCGATTTTTTGCGCTGCTACGGGCCGGAGGCGGCCGGGGATGTCCGCCGCTGCAAAGCCGCGCTCGACCCAAAATTCTTGCTGAACCGCGGCAACGTCATCGAGCCTTAACGCGGTTAGCATGTCCAAAACCATCCAACTCGAATTCGGCTCCGCGACGCTGGCGCTTGGCGTGCCGGCGCGGACGGAGCAACTTAGGCTACCGGAAGGAAGACCGCTGCTAAATCCAACGGCGGCGATTCAGGATGCTCTGGCGCGGCCGATCGGTGCGCCGCCCCTGGTCGAGCTGGCGCGGGCCAAGGTCCGGGCCAAACCAGATGCCCAAGCCGTAATTGTAATCAGCGACAACACGCGCCCGGTGCCTTATCTCGGTTCCCAAGGCATTCTCGAGCCCCTGATCCGCGTGCTGCGCTGCCAGCAGGTGCGCCGCATCGCGCTACTGGTGGCGACGGGCACGCATCGGCCGCTGGCGCGCGAGGAACTGCAACGCCTCCTGCCGAGCGGCGTGTTTGACGGCTCAATCGAGCTGGTCAATCATTGCTGCACGGACACCGCCGGGCTGCGTCTTGTCGGCCGCACGCCGCGCGGCACGCAGGCCTGGGTTAACGCCCGTTACCTGGACGCCGATCTGAAAATCCTGACGGGCCTGGTCGAGCCGCATTTCATGGCCGGCTTGAGCGGCGGGCCCAAGACGATCTGCCCGGGCCTGGTCGGCGAAGCCGCCACTTATATTTTTCACGGCGCGTCGCTGATGGCGAATGAACGCAGCGACAGTCTGGTTCTGGAGGGCAATCCCTGCCACGAGGAGGCGCTGGCCGTCGCGCGACTCTCCGGCGCCGATTTCATCCTTAATGTGACCCTCGATCGTCAGAAGCGCCTGAGCGGCGTCTTCGCGGGCGATATGGAACAGGCGTTTACAGCCGCGGCCCGGCAGGTGCTGGCTACCCATGCCATCCATATCGAGCAGCCCTACGATCTGGTAGTCACGCATGCCGGTTTTGCCGGCATCAACCACTATCAGGCTGCCAAAGCCGCCGTGGAAGGCAGTAAGGCGGTGCGCGCCGGCGGCCGCCTGGTGCTGGCCGCGCATCATACTGACCGCGATCCGGTCGGCGGAGCGAACTATCAGCGCGTGCTGCCACTGCTGGTCGCGGATGGATTGGATGGTTTTCAGCGTCGTCTTTTCGCGCCGGACTGGGCCTTTGTGCCCGAGCAATGGGAAGTGCAGATGTGGGCGCGGGCGTTTCGCCGGCTCGGTGGTTTGGATCGGCTGACGTATTGCGCTCCGGAACTGACCGGCGCCGTCTTCCGCCAACGCCAACTGCCCGGTTTGGATGGCGGCGCGGGGATCACGGGCCTGAACGGCCGCGCCCTGGCGGAACGCATGGTCCAACTGGCCGTTGATCGCCATCTGGCGGCGCACCCGGACGCCACGGTTGCCGTCCTGCTCGATGGCCCCTATGGCGTGCCGACGGTTGCGCGGCCTAACTGAAAAGTTTTTCTCGTGCCCTTTTTGCGGCCAAAAAAAATGAAAATAGCAGTTGACAGGCAGTAGGTGTTTATTATGATAAATTGCGTTTCTTGTCTTTGCCACGGGTGTCGGCCTTAACGGAGGTTGCGCCGATGTTGAGAAAAGCCCAGTTTACAGGGGTTTTTACGACTGGAAGGTGGCGGAAAGCCCCGGCCCAGGCACCTCAGTTCAGAGTTCACAGTTTGCAGCTTGCCCGGCGACTTGTCAGCTCACCGCTCACCGCTCACAGTCTACAGTCTACAGTCTACAGTCTACAGTCTACAGTCTACAGTCTACAGTCTACAGTCTACAGTCTACAGTCTACAGTCTACAGTCTACAGTCTACAGTCTACAGTCTACAGTC
>JACPGM010000129.1:25386-29550 GCA_016188985.1 Lentisphaerota bacterium
AGTCTACAGTCTACAGTCTACAGTCTACAGTCTACAGTCTACAGTCTACAGTCTACAGTCTACAGTCTACAGTCTACAGTCTACAGTCCTGCATTAATTATACGGTTGCCTTCGCGTTTTGCCAGCTTTTTCTGTGGGGGGCCGTTTTTTCTTTTTTGCCCAACACTTAGAGGAGAAGGTCTGCCATGACATCCTGGCTTAAGCCCAAGCTGCTGACAAATGCCTTGTTGATTGGGATTGCGGTAGCGGTTTCTGTAGGCCGCCATAGCCTGCCCGCCGTAGCCTTGACGCAGGCGGGTATGGCGGCAGATTCTTCTGTAGGCCGTCATAATATGACGGCAACTGATTCTTCCGACGAAATTACCTTGGCGCAATGCGAACAATTCTTCGGGCTTGAGAGAAATGATGATGGTGGGTATTTGCCCAAGTGGCTGCTGGCGGTTGCGCATAGCGGCGAATGGCAGACCGATCCGCCGCCGCTGGCCTTTCTTGTGGATGCCGCGCAGGAAGAAAACACTGGTGTTCTGAGTCTTGAGGTTGATCGGGTCTCAGCGGGGGAGGACCTCGTGCTGGAGTTGACTTATGCTGACGCCAAAGACCAGGGCGCGCTCTTTATTGGCTTGAGCGCCTGGCCGGAAGGAGCCGAGGCCGACTTGTTCGGAAACATCATGCAGGGCCCGGTCGAAGAAATAGTCACCCGGTATTTTGAGATACCTATTCAGAGTCTCGCGGCGCGGTATCTCAGCGTGGATATTTACCGAGGCAGTGGAGAAATCGCGGTTTTCAGGGCGGCGCTTTATACCAGGAGCGAGTTTAATTACTGGCTGGAGCAAGCACTGGTGGAGGGCGCGGCGGGCTTGCCCGGTGTAGAGGCGAGCCAGAACCGCGAGATAAGCCGTTCTGGCTCGCCTGGGCGAAGCGCTCCGGCGAAGCCTGACGAACGGCAGCTACACCCGGAATCCGGTGGAAGTGTAGAGGCGGTTCGTCAGAACCGCGAGTCAACTGAGTTTCTGTCAGCCGAACAAATTGCCGCAGCAGTCCAAGTGGCCGCTGATTTCATGATCACCCGGTCGGTGCTATCGGCGGGCAGTGGCGCGCGGATGGTCTCAGCCGATGGGTCTATTATTATGGAAGCCACCTTGGCCCAGCCGGCAACCGTTGGGTTCTCCTATGGCAGTGATGTGATTCTCCACGCCGGGTTCCAGCAAAGTGATGACCAGGAACTGGAGATTTGGAATGCCTGGGCCGTGCCGGCGGAATTCAATCCGGTTTTAGGGGAGGTCAGCACATTGTCTTATGTGCTCTCTACGCGCTCGGCGGGGGTGACGGTGGAAGTTTATCAGGATCCCGTGCTTATTACCTTGGTGAGTAACGCCCCGCAAGGGGCGGGACTGCAGACCGTGCCCTGGAACGGGAAAGACGCCAATGGGAATAGTGTCGCCCCGGGCGACTGGACGAACCGGATTTACGCCAGGGACTTTCAGGGTCGGGTAATCACCACTCAGGTGTTGGTGACGATCAAACAAAATAAGCCGGTCATTGCGGCGGTGGCGGATGCCCCGGACCCGTTCTGTCCGGCAACCGATGGCGCCAGCGCCATTGCCTATACGACCGCTGATTTCCAGAACAAGAATCTGGATGTAACCATTGCCATCGAGGATGCCTTTGGGAATCCGGTTGCCAACACCAATTTTCCCGATCAGCCGCCGGGCGCGTATTCATTTGATTGGAATGGGAGCGGAGCGCCACGCGAAGGCCTGTATATCTACCGCATCAACGCCAGGCGCGGCGGATTGCGCGCCAACGAGCGGACGGGAACCATCATTCTGGCCTGCAACCCCGAGTGCGTGGAGAGTTCCGATGGGGCGGTGCGAGTCTGCTACCAGCCCAATGGCTTCAGCATTGCCATCAGCGCGGCCACGCCCGGTCAGGTCAGCGCAAGCTCTTATGCTTTGCTGGCGGCCAGCCCAAGCCTGTTATTCATGAGCCGCATCTATGATATTGCGGCCACGCCGGCGACCAACTTTGCCCCGCCGGCCATCCTGAGTTTTGAGTATGACCCGGCCATTATTGGCAATATCGGGGCCAAACTCGAGTTGCGCCGGTATGATGAGGCTACCCGGACATGGGAGCTTACTCCTGGCCAGTTTATTGATTATGCGGCCCAGCGTGTGATTGCCGAAGTTACCAATCTCTCGCTCTTTGCGCTCTTTACCGGCGAGCGGCCTGCGGTTCTGCCGGCAACCGTCCGGCTTGAGCCGGAAGCCTTGAACGTCAACCCCGGCATCTTGACGGCCTTTGTCAGCCTGCCGTCAGGTTACCCAGCCAGCGGCATTACCTCGGCCACCTGCGATGGCTCACTTTACGAGCGCATGATGCTCAATGATGATGCCACCGAAATGATCATAAAATTCCGCCGCCGGGACATTGAAGCGGCCCTGGCCGCTATCGGCGAAACCATTGACATTTATTTCATCATCCGCGGCGTCTGGCAGGACGCTGCGGGCGTTTCCCATACCTTTGAGGGTTCCGACAGCATCACAAAAATTGTCGGCGGAAATTGAGGCAAACGAATTTATTAGCCACAAAGATGCACAAGAAACACAAAATGATTTTTTTGTAGCTGCGCCGGTGACGGCGTGGAAATGTAGCCGCGCCACCCCACGGATGCATCGTATGGAGTGCGGGCGGCCGCGCCCGCCGGGGGATTGATAATGGAGGGCGGGCGGCCACGCCCGCCGTGGGACCGGGGCGTCGGCCTGACGTCTTGTAGGCCGCCATAGTATGGCGGCATCCAGTAAAGTTTTATTGCCGGAAACCATGAACCGTGAACCCGTCTTCGCCAAGGCTTCGCCGGGCAAGCTGTGAACTGTGAACCCAACATCCTAAAAAGGAGAGAGCCTCATGAACCAAATCCTGCGCTTGACAATTGCCCTTGGTTTGCTTAATCTATCATTGGTTGTTTGGGCCGAGGTGCCCGGCTCAATCAATTACCAGGGCCGCCTGACCGACCTGAACGGCGCGCCGCTGGTCAACGAGACCAATAACGCGGCCGACGGCCAGATTGACCTGACCTTCCGCCTCTACGATGCGTTGACGGGCGGGACTGAGGTCTGGGGCCAGACCAACTTTGATGTGGCGGTGTATAATGGACTGTTCAGCGAGCTCTTGAGCGGGCTGAATGAAACCAATGTGCCGGCGAGCGGTCAGGTCAGCCGCTGGCTGGAAATTGAAGTCGTCAACAACGGGGTTACCAACATCTTGAGTCCCAGAAAGGAGATGGTATCCGTGGCCTATGCCCTTCAAGCCGGCAATGCGGCTACCTTGGCGGGGTCCAATGTGGCCGGGATAGTAGCGGCGGCGTCGAACGCGTTAACGCCGGTGGTCACGGCCTTACAAGGCGCGACCAATGCGCTCAATCTGGCGACCAACGCCTTGCAAGCTGGGATTAGCGACTTAGCCGGGGCTACGAACTATCTTGATGGACAAGTTGTGCTTCTTGAGGCTGCCGCCAACAATCTCCAGCTTGAGGTTGGCGCGTTACAGGACGCGACCAATGCGCTCAATCTGGCGACAAATGCCCTACAAGACCAGATTACGGCCCTGTCGGGCTTGGCAATTACCAATGCCCAGGATCCGCTGATCCTCAGCAATGGAGTCGTTATTTGGGATTATGACACTAATGACTTTTTCTTAACGGGCGCTGCACATATAGTAGACAAATGGGTGGATATTACCGGTGACATCATGAGTGGCAGTCTTACGATGAGTAATTCGACCGCAATCTGGGGAACCAATATCATCAATTCGCAGGCGATAACCGACGGCACAATCGTTGAAGGAGACATTGCCGACAACGCCGTGACCGGCGCGAAGATTGCCGCCGACACAATCATGAACGATGACATTTCACTCACTGCGGCCATAGTTGGCACGAAGGTGGTAGCAGCCGACACAACCACGCGTGGGACGGTGGAGTTGGCCACGGACGGGGAAAACGCTGCTAACGTCGTTGTTCAAGGAAATGATGGCCGTCTGAGTAATGCGCGTGCGCCAAGTGGAACAGCAGGCGGGGACCTGACCGGCACATACCCGGACCCGCAAATTGCTGCAGGAGTTATTATGAATGCGGACGTGAATGCGAGTGCGGATATAGCCGGATCG
>JACPGM010000127.1 GCA_016188985.1 Lentisphaerota bacterium
CCTCGATGTCGGCTCATCGCATCCTGGGGCTGAAGAAGGTCCCAAGGGTTTGGCTGTTCGCCAATTAAAGCGGTACGCGAGCTGGGTTCAAAACGTCGTGAGACAGTTTGGTCCTTATCCTCTGTGGGCGCAGGAAATTTGCGGAGAGCATTCCTTAGTACGAGAGGACCAGGAATGACGTACCTCTGGTGTACCAGTTGTTCCGCCGGGAGCATCGCTGGGTAGCCACGTACGGAAAGGATAAGCGCTGAAAGCATCTAAGCGCCAAGCCCCCTCCAAGATAAGATTTCCCTCCCCGATTCCCCGCAAGGGGCCTCGGGGCTGAAGGCACCCCGTAGACTACGGGGTTGATAGGCCGGAGGTGTAAGTCCCGTAAGGGATTGAGCTAACCGGTACTAATCTGCCGTGCGACTTAGACCTTTTTTGCCTTGGCCGCCAACACCCGTACGCCAGGCAGATTGGCTTGGGTTACTCCTATGCAATTGTTGATTTTTCCCGGTGACCATGGCGGGGAGGAAACACGCGTTCCCATTCCGAACACGATCGTTAAGGGCCCCTGCGGCAATGGTACTGTGGTGTAGGCCACGGGAGAGTAGCACGTTGCCGGGATTTTTTCGCGAAAAGGCGTCCCGCGCTCCAGAACGGAGCCGGGCGCCTTTTTTCTTCTTGCCCCTTGGCCGTCAAACCGCCCGAATGCGCATCAGATGCGGCCCGTTGGGAAAATAAACGTGGCCGTCCGGTCCCTGCGCTAGGCCGAAGCGGTAACAGTGCAGCCCTGCCTGGTCCGGATATTCGGCAACCACTTCAAAACCGCTCAAGTCCCGGTCGGCGGCAAAAACACATTTGACCGTCAAGCCCCAGATGCGCCCGTCCGGGCCAAAAATCAGGCAGTTGAAGCAATTGTCGCCCAAGCCCATCTCGGGAATGGTCTTGACAATTTTGCCCGCCTTCAGACTGTAAGCAAAGAGCGCAGCGCGATGCGCGTGCATTCCATAAATCAGGTCGCCGCCGTCCGCCAGCAGCGACGTTATCGCGCCCTCGTCATAAATTACCGGACGGGAATCCACAATCTTGCCGTTGTGCGGGTCGAGGAAGGTCAGCCGGATCGTTTTTTGCTCACCCTTGCGTAATTCAACCATCACCAACTGGTCGCGCCCCGGCAGATAGGTCATGACGCTGAAAGTGGTGCCCGGATAAATCCAGCGCGTGATTTCCTCCGTCGCCGGGTCAATCCGGCAAACACCGCTGTCCTCACAGCCGTAACCGCCAAGCGCGGCAAAATAAATTCGGCCCATTGCGTCCTGCGCCACTCCATAAGGGCGGTGGAGGTAAAGTCCTTCCTCCTTCACCCGCCCGAGATGAGCCGGATTGGCCGAGATGGATTTGTCCCTTTTCCAGCCTTTTCCCGGCTGGTAACGGGTGAGAACGGCCTGGGGATAGCTGCCCAGGAAAAGCTTGTCTCTGGAAAACGCCATTGTGTAGATTTCGCCGTTCACCTCGGTCGGATTGCCGAAAAATTCCGTCTGGGACGTCGCCGGATCGAACGCAAAGAGCGTCAGCGGAATAAACGTGCCGCCCCAGATTTTGCCGCCGCCGGCGTAGACGCTGAAAATGCGCAGCGGGCTTTCCTGGCGCGCCACCTTGAAAGCACAGCGCGCGCCGTCGGCCTTGACCACGCTGACGTCAACGCCAATGTCAACGGGCGGCAACACGTAGGAGCCATCGCTGAATGCCAGCGGCGAATAACCGGTTTCGGTGCGAGCCAGCCGGATTTTCATCGGATCAATTGGCGTTGGCTTTCCACCCAGAAGTTCAAACCAATGATCCAAGCCCCAGCGCCGCTGCGGGACCAGCACGTGGCCGGCGGCATCCTTGGTGATGCCCGTCAGGCTCAGCCCGGCAGCGGATTTGCCCGCTAACTCGGCAAGATCCTTTTTTTCCTTCGTCTTGGGATCGAGCGCGACGACCACGGAGCATTTATAATCCGTGGCGAAGACATAGACCCAGCCGTCGCGGGCGCAGAAAACATTTCTAACGTGGGTGCCAAAGCGGAAAAAGTCGCCCAGGTTCTCCACTTGCCCGGTATCAGGATGAAAAGCATACAAAACATTCTGGCCGCTATCCGGCAGATAGACCACGCCGTCCGGTGAAATATCCAAACCAAAAAAAGAATTGCCCGGCAAATCGGCGGCAACCTCGGAATGGTTGCCCTGCCCTTTCCAGCGCAACAGCGGCACGGGCGGCTTACATGCAAACACGCCTGTCTGGTAAATGGCGCCGTCAGGCGCCTGGCCAACGGGCCACCAGCCGCCGTTGGGAATACGGCGACCGGGCAGCACCTGAAAATTCGTTTGGGCCGCCGGATCAATCAGCATGAACCCGCCCAGCGAAAGCGACCCCAGGACCACCTCGGCGCCCGTGCGCGGATCCTTGCCTGGCCTGAATAGCATCCACATGTCCGACCGGGCCTGCACGCCCAGATCATCGACTTGGTATTTCTTCACTGGTTCGCTCTCCTTTTTCTTCCGCCAGTTCTGTAAGGCCTCAGCCATCTGGTGGCAACAGGTAGGGCGCGTTCGTCCAGCCTTCGTAGCCAGTAGGCTTACTACGGCGGAGTAGGCCCGAACGCGCCGCGGACGGCTCGGCGAGCCGTCCCTACCCTTACGCCAGTTCTGTTTCCGCCGGAGGCGGATCTGCCTTCGGCATGAAAATGCCTGGATTAGCCGCCAAAGGGATGGTATGGTACACAGCCAAAGGTAGAGATCAAGTCTGTAAGCGAGCTGTTGTATGATTGCAATTGTGGACTACAACGCCGGCAACCTGACCAGCGTCAAGCTGGCGCTCGATTACCTGGGCGCGCCGGCCGAAATCACTCAGGACCCCGAACGGATACTGGCGGCCGAGCGTGTTATCTTTCCCGGGGTCGGCTCCGCCGGCGCCGCCATGCGCAACCTCCTGGCGCTGGGCTTAGCCGAGGTGCTGCGTCAGGTCGTTCAGCGGGGCACGCCATTCCTCGGCATCTGCCTGGGCGCCCAGATCATTTTCGAATCTTCCGAGGAAGCTGACGAAGCGCCACTCTTAGGCCTGCTGGCCGGCACGGTCAAACGGTTCCGCCCGGCGAACCGCTCCGATAAAGTTCCACAGATCGGCTGGAACGGCGTGCGCTTTGTCCGGCCGCATCCGTTATTGCAGGGGATTGAAAGCGGAAGCGAGTTCTATTTTGTCCACAGTTATTACCCGGCGCCGCCCGAGCGGGACTTGGTGCTGGGCGAAACCGAATACG
This sequence comes from Lentisphaerota bacterium, assembly GCA_016188985.1. Classification (GTDB taxonomy): domain Bacteria; phylum Verrucomicrobiota; class Kiritimatiellia; order JAAZAB01; family JAAZAB01; genus VSJD01. The sequence continues at coordinate 3,284 of JACPGM010000127.1, forward strand.
CCGATGTCCGCTTCGCTTCCATTGTTGCCAGGGCCAATCTGGCGGCCACCCAGTTCCATCCCGAAAAATCGGGGCGGCTGGGCTTGCAACTATTAAAAAATTTCACCCGCTGGCAACCGGCCTGATTTTTTTTCTTGACCAGTCGCGCTTCTTTCGGACATATTACCCGCCACTTATGGGACAGCAACTACGCCCACGCTTAAAACGAAGACGCCGTATCCGTTGGCTCAAGCGCAAGCAAGCGGCCTTGGCCCTGGCGGCAAAGGCCAAGCCAAAACCGGCGCCGGCGCCTGCTCCTACCCCCGCGCCGGCTGACGCCCCTGCCGCAACCGCCTGACGTCCTGTAGTGGCATTCAGCGGAATCCACGCCCTCACGGGCGCGGCTACAATAGAAAACGCGTCCCTTCCCTGGGCGGCGGACACGAAGGTCCGCCCTCCAAACAAATTCACAGGGAGGGCGCGGCTTAAGTCCGCGTGCTACTCTGCGAAGTAAGCCTTCGCTACGAAGCACGAGCCGTCGGTTTCGCGCGCCTGGCCTACAGCAGTTGCCCCTGTAAATTTTTTGATTTTCCACCTGGGGCGGACAGTCCCAGACGCTGGTAGCATAGATCGGTGGCCACGCGCCCTTGCGCTGTGCGCTTGAGGTAGCCTTCCTGAATCAGATAAGGCTCGTACACTTCCTCAAGATTGTCGGGTTCTTCCCCCACGGCCACGGCCAACGAACTGATCCCCACCGGCCCGCCGCCGAACTTCTCGACAATCACCCGCAACAGGCGCTTATCCATCTCATCGAGACCTTGCTTATCAATGTCAAGCATGGTCAGGGCCTTCTCGGCAACCGGCTGGGTGATTTTATTGTCGGCCTTGACCTGGGCAAAATCGCGCACCCAGCGCAGAAGATTGTTGGCAATGCGCGGCGTGCCGCGCGCGCGTTGAGCAATTTCACGCGCGCCGGGCTGGTCAATCACCACCTTGAGAATCCGCGCCGAGCGCCGGACAATCTCGGTCAACTCCTGAGCGGCATAATAATCCAGGCGGCAATTCATGCCGAAGCGCGTGCGCAGGGGCGCCGATAACAGCCCGCTGCGGGTCGTCGCGCCGATGAGCGTGAACTTTTGCAGATTGAGCCGCACCGAGCTCGCGTGCGGGCCCTGGTCAATCATGATATCAATTACAAAATCCTCCATCGCGGCATAAAGGTATTCCTCCACCGCTTTCTGCAGGCGATGAATCTCGTCAATGAAAATGACGTCCCCGCGCTCGGCGCTGGTCAGCAGGCCGGCCAAGTCGCCCGGCTTCTCGATCACCGGCCCGGAAGTGGCCCGCAAGTTGACGCCCATGGCGCCGGCCAGGATATAAGCCAGCGTCGTCTTGCCCAGTCCCGGCGGGCCCGAAAGCAAGACGTGATCCAGCACGTCCTGACGGCCGCGCGCGGCTTGCACCAACAGTTCCAGCCGCTCCTTGGCCTTGGTTTGCCCGATAAAATCGCCGAACTTGTCGGGCCGCAGGCTGCGGTCCAGCTCGGCGTCCTTCTTATTAAGCTCCGTTATCTTGTGTTCAACCATAACAAAGACCACACTCCCGCGCTAATCCAACGCCGCCGCCAGATGGTCCGGCAACGCCGCAATGGTCAGCCGGGTCTGCTTCATCGAATCACGCTCGCGCAAGGTAACGGTGTTGTCGGTAAGCGTCTGAAAGTCAATCGTAACCGCATAGGGCGTGCCGATCTCGTCCTGGCGCCGATAGCGCCGGCCGATGGCGCCGGCCACATCCCAGAAGCAGTTCCAGCGCTTCTGCAATAGCGCGAACACTTCCCGCCCCTTTTGCACGAGGTCCGGCTTGTTTTTCAAGAGCGGGAACACCGCCACCTTGATCGGCGCAATCCACGGGGCAAAGCCAAGTACCGTGCGCGCTTCATAACCCGCCGGCGCCGGCTTACCCGGCTCGGCGACAAGCACTTCACCAGCCTGATCGCCGCCCGGCACCCATTCTTCACGGTAGGCCTCGCAAAGAAGCGCCAGGGCAATCCGGTCCACGCCGGCCGAGGGTTCCACCACGTGCGGCACGAATTTTTCGCCGGTCTCCGGATCGAAATATTCCAGGCTCTTGCCGCTGAATTTCTGGTGCTGACGCAAATCAAAGTCGCCCCGCGCGGCTATGCCCTCCAGTTCCTGGAAGCCAAAGGGAAAATCATACTGAATGTCCACGCAGGCGCTGGCATAATGTGCCAGCTCGTCCGCCCGATATTCGTATTGCCGCAGACTCACCGCGCTCAGGCCGATCGTTTCATACCAGCGCAAACGCTCCTTGACCCAATAGACAAACCATTCGGCCTCCGTGCCGGGCTTGATAAAAAACTCCAGTTCCATCTGCTCAAACTCGCGCGAACGGAACGTGAAGTTGCGCGGATTGATCTCGTTGCGGAAAGCCTTGCCGATCTGCGCAATGCCAAAGGGAATTTTCTGGCGCGAGACCGCCAGGATATTGGCATATTGCACGAAGATGCCCTGGGCGGTTTCCGGCCGCAGGTAAGTCAGGGCCGATTCTTCCTCCACCGGACCGACGAACGTTTTTAACATGAGGTTGAAGGATCGGGGCGCAATCAACTCGGGCGAAGCGCAGGCCGGACACTTCGCGGCCGCGGGCAGTTCAAAGCCTTTGGCGGTCTTTACGAGTTGAAGGCCCTGCTCCTCGCAAAGCTGGTCGGCCCGAAAGCGCTTGTGGCAGGCCTTGCAATCCACCATCGGGTCAGCGAAGCTCGAGACGTGGCCGGAGGCTTCCCAGACCTTGGGGTGCATGATGATGGCGCTCTCCAGGCCGACAATGTTCTCGCGGCGCTGAACGATATCCCGCCACCAGGCCTCGCGGATATTGCGCTTAAGCTCGCACCCTAAGGGCCCGTAGTCCCAGAAGCCATTGATGCCGTCGTAGATTTCGGAGCCTTGGAAGATGAATCCGCGCCGCTTGCAGAGCGACACGAGCGCCTCCATGGAAACCTTGAAATGATTGCGTGCCATCAGCGCGCATCCTGTCCGAACACAACAAGACGGTCAAGGAAAAACCGAGGACGCTCTGGGTTAAGGGCGGGCGCTCTACCCGCCATCTGCTATTCGATGTTCGACGTTGGATGTTTGCTTCATCCGCTATAACCAGGGTCAAAGTTTGAAAAAATCGGGGCAAAACCTAAATTTAGATTCTGATGCTTCCACCGGCCAATCCAATTCGTCGTGAAGGTAGGCAATGAGGGATGGGAACGTCTGAATGGACTGCAAGCGCTCAATGTTGGCCTGCGGCATCAGAGATTTTCCCGGTTAATCAAATTAACGATGACCTTGCAGATCGTGTCCTTTTCGGCCGGTTTGCTCTCGGCAATGAGTAGGGTGAGGGCCACGAGCGCATTATCGGCCAGGCGTTTCGTGCCATCCTTGCGATAGAGCAGGCCGTTGCCGTCGAGGAACCAGATGAACAGGAACGCGCCGATGCGCTTGTTGCCATCAACAAAAGCGTGATTCTTGACCACAAAGTAGAGCAGATGCGCGGCTTTTTCCTCGATACTTGGATAGAGATCGTGGCCACTGAAGGTCTGGTAGATAGCCCCGATGGCGCTTGCGAGTCCTTTGTCCTTTTCATGGCCAAAGAGTCCGTCGGCCAGGGGTCCCATGGTTTTAGCCATGCGCGCTATCGCCGGCATGGCGGCCTCATACGTGATAACAAAACGGCCAATCCCGGTGGTACCATGGAGGCTAAGCTGCTGAAGGTCGTACAGGTCAAGGAGCCGCAGGGCAAGGGAGTAATCGGCAATGACCCGGAGCAAACCTTCCGCTTCCGTGCCGCCGATCGCTTTCTTCGATAGGATACGACCCATTATATCCACGGCGGCCTGCAGCTCCGATAGCCGGACCACTTGATCCTGAAGACGTTTTTCATTGAGCGTGTAGCCCTTGAGGATATGGTCCTTCAATATGCCGGTGGCCCAGATGCGGAACTCGGTTCCCCGACGTGAGTTGACCCGATAGCCGACGGCAATAATGGCATCCAGACTGTAAAAGGCTACCGGCTTGTCCGAACCAGCAATGTGCATTTTTTGCACATTGCTTCCTCTCTGCAACTCTCCTGATTGGAATATGTTATTGAGATGCTTTGTGATAACAGACCGTTCGGCGGCAAACAAGACAGCCATGTCCTTCTGGGCCAACCAGATCGTTTCCTTTTCCAAGCGGACATCCACGGCAACCCGGCCATCTTTTGTTCGGTAAAGGACAATATCGCCGCCGGTTGCCTTGATTTCCGTTCTATTATTAGCGGTGGTCATTTCAACTCAACTCCATCCAGCATTTCAGGGCAGGCTTAACCTCTTTACTTCTGGGACCGGGGTGGTTTTGTCTGTTACCTTGCCCAGCCCGCACGTTCCCAGCGGTTTTAAATATATCAGGGCATGTTCGGGAAAGCAAATTAAAACAGGCGGTCTGATCGGCGGCGAGGAGAAGTGGTCGTTTCCAAGACTTGCCCCGCGTCGCGCGGGGTTTGATGTTTGCTTCTATGTTCTTCCTCTGGCATCCGGCGTCCCGCCGTCGCCCCAGCACTCCGGCGGGCAGGCTGTCTTACAAGATTCTCCCGGAACGGTGACCGGTCAAACCCCGCGGACTCAGGGTCAGAACGCCATTTACCATCACGTGCTCGATGCCCTCCGCCAGCGCATGGGGCTTGGCAAAAGTAGCGCGTTCGCGCACCGTAGCGGGATTAAAAACCACCAGATCGGCATAATTGCCCGGCGCCACCCTACCCCGCTGCGCGAGCCGGAAATGGTCGGCCGGCAGACTGGTCATTTTGCGGACAGCCTCCGGCAAGGCCACAGTCTTGCCATCCAGCGCCGCGCGCAGAAACCGCGCAAAAGCGCCATAGGCGCGCGGATGGGGAAAATCCAGGCTGAGCGGTCCGGCAAGCGCGCGCAGCGAGGCATCCGACCCCAACATGACGTAAGGCTCCGCCAGGATTTTCGATAAATTCTCCGCGCTCATGCCGAAGAAAAAGGCGCTGGTCTTTAACTCGTCACGCTCCATAAGCCGCAAGGCCGCCTCGCCGGGTTCTACGTCCAAGGCCTGCGCGACTTCCAATAAAGGACGCCCACGCCAGGAAACATCGCCGGTAGATCCGACCACAATGGTCGCCCAGTCATTCTCCGCGCGCGCGCCGGCCAGAACCTGGCGGAGGCGCTCGCGCTCGGCCGGATCGCGCAGACGCCGCAGCACGGCAGCCTGCCCGCCAACCAAAGCCCACGCCGGCAGAATAACGTCCAAATCCGTGCTGGAGGCCGTGTAAGGGTAACGATCCGCCGCCACGTCAATCCCGGCGGCGCGCGCGCGGCGAATCAATTCCAAGGCCGCAGGAAGTTTTGACCAATTACGGTGACCGGAAGTCTTTAAATGGGAAATTTGCGTCCGCACGCCGGTGCCGCGCGCCAGCGCCAGCGTTTCCTCAATGGCTTCCAGTAAGCGGCTGCCCTCACTGCGCATGTGCGTGGTGTAAATGCCGCCGTGCCGGGCGGTCGCCGCCGCCAGGTCGCTGAGTTCTTCCGGCGCGGCAAACCTTCCCGGCGGATAAATCAAGCCGGAACTCAGTCCGCGCGCGCCATCATCCAGACTCTGCTCCAGCAGCCGCACCATGGCGCGGCATTCGTCCGCCGTTGCCGGGCGGTCTTGATCACCCATGACCCAGGAGCGCAATTTGCCGTGGCCGACCAGGAGCATGACGTTCGGCGCGGGCCGCGCGCGCTCCAGCAGCACCCGGTAGTCCGCCACGGTCCGCCATGGGCCGGGATAAACCTGGTCGCGCCAATCGGCCGGCAAAAAGGAAACATCCACCAAGGGCGCCGCGCTGGCGCCGCAATTGCCGACAATCTCAGTGGTTACGCCCTGGTAGAGTTTGCTGGGCGCGGAAGGCTCAATCAAAAGATAGGCGTCGGAATGGGAATGGACATCAATAAATCCGGGGGCCACATAGCAGCCGGGAGCATTAATGAGGGCGGAGGCTGGCGCGCCGCTCAAGTCCCCCACGGCCTCAATGCGCTCGCCGACGATGCCAACATCGGCTGGAACCGGCTCAGCGCCGGCGCCGTCCAGCACCTGGCCGCCACTGATTTTATAATCCAGCATATTAGCAAGTTCAACCACGGAGACTGGGAGGCACTGTCCGGTATGTTCCGTGTCCTCCGTGCCTCTGTGGTGAATCTTCTTCCAGGGTGACTACTCAGACATCTGCGCTCTTTCAACCCGAACAGAGTCTTCCACCACGGATTACACTGATGGCACGGATATTATTAATCAAGTTCCCCTTATCAGTGGAATCCGTGCAATCCGTGGTAAATAGTTACCTTCCAAGTTATGAAGGCGGCACGGCCGGCACCGGCGCGGCGAGCAGAGCCATTACTTCGGCCTGAACCTGCGCGATCTGATCCAAGCGCAGTTGCGGATCGGTGATAATAAACGTGTCGCCGGTGCGGCGGTGTTCATAAACGCGCACGATTTTACCGCCGTCCTGGCGCTGCACCTCGCGCTCAGCCAGCAGGCGCCGGCGCTCCAGCATGACCGCCAGAATAAACACCACGTTGCCGCGCGCCGGATCATTTTTTTCAAGCAGCGCGCGCAGGAGCGATTCGGCCGTTTCCTTTTTAATCGGCTCCGGTGGCGGAGGGGGCGGCATCTCGAACACGCCATGCCAGACGCTGAGAGCCTGAACCGTATCCGTCAAGGCGGTCCAGCAAGCGGCGCAACAATCCAGGCGCTCGTAGCCGGCCGTCCCAAAAGTCAGGCGCGAGATATATTCCTGGCCATCGGCAAACGGCGTCTGACATTTCCCGCAGAGCGCCGCGCGTGGCTTGATATCCCAATCCTGGTTAATCATAGGATTACCTATTTCGCTTCCCTTATCAGGTTGCGGCAGTGCCAAAGATAGAGGCTGCCGGAAACCACGGTAAAAAAGGCGGCCAAAGCGGAAAGCCAGAACGTCAGGCACCGGAAATAAGGATCATAAAACGAATCCAGGAAGGTCTGCAAGTTCGCGCCGGAGAGCAGCCGTGGCAGCAGCTCTTCGCGCCCGGCCAATCCGATCAGGATCAGGACAATGACCACCATCTGCCAAACGGTCTTATGCTTGCCCCAGCGGCTGGCCGGAATCACGCGGCCGTGGTTGGCCGCCAGCAGACGCAACCCCGTAACCATGAATTCCCGCGTCAGAATAATGATCACAATCCAGGCCGGCACAATCCCTGCCCCGGCGAAGCCCCCGGCGGAGCCTGGGTGATGGATGGCCACGAAACTGATAAAGGCCGCACAGATCAGCACCTTGTCAACCAGCGGGTCCATGAGCTGGCCGAAAGCCGTCACCGCACCCCGCTGGCGCGCCAGGCGGCCATCCCAGAAATCGGTCAGCGCCGCCAGCAGGAAAACCAAGAGCGCGCTGGTCTTGCCCCAGGGCAGCGGCAGAGTCAAAAAGAGCGCCATGACAAACGCCATCCCGAACCGGCTGACGGTTAATTGATTGGAGAGGTTCATGAATCAGGTTGCCAAATGCGGCATTTTTTTTATGTAGCCGCGGCGGTGACGCCGTGGCCGCCGGAGAGATCCACGCCCTTACCTGCCCGTAGTGCTACGCCAGCGTTGCAGGCGGGCGGGCGCGGCTACAAACATCAAAATTTATGTGCGTTGAGTTATTGATAACGGCGCGCAAATCGTAGCCGGCGGCCCCCACATAACGGCCGCGGCAAAAAGCGCCCGGTTTCAAGCTGCTCGCCGGCGCCTGCAAATAGACAAGGCCATCAACCTCCGGCGCCTGCCCGCGCGAACGGGCCAACCACACGCGGCGTTTCGGATCATAACGTTCCACCAGCAACTCCTCGCAGCGGCCGATGCGGGCCTTGGCTGCGGCGGCCACGCGTAGCCGCTGCTGGAGCATCAGCCGCTCCTGGCGGCGCTGGGCTTCCACCTGCGGCACGGCGCGCGGCAACTCGACCGCCGGCGTGTTTTCCTCATTAGAATAGGTGAAAACCGCGACATGATCAAAGCGAATTTCGCTTAAAAACGCCAGCAAGTTCTGAAATTGGCGCTCGGTCTCGCCCGGAAAACCAACCAGGCAGGTGGTCCGCAACGAAACTCCCGGCAAGACCGCGCGGATGCGCGCAAACAGCCGGCGCAGACTTTGCTCCGTGTCCGGCCGGCCCATGGCGCGCAGGACCTGCGAGTCGCTGTATTGGATCGGCAAGTCCAGGTAATGACACACCTGCGCGACGGCGCTCATGACTTCCAGGGTCGCCTCGGTCAAATGCCGCGGATATCCATAGAGCAAACGGATCCAGAACCGGCCGCCAAGTCGGCCCAGGGCCTTGAGCAGCGCCGGCAAGTTGGCACGCGCCCCCAGATCATTTCCGTAAGAAGTTGTATCCTGGGCAATCAGGTTCAACTCGCGGACTCCGCGCGCGAGCAGACTCTCGGCTTCGGCCACGATACGCGCAACCGGCCGCGAGCGATAGCGGCCGCGAATCTGCGGAATTGCGCAAAACGTGCAGGTGTGATTGCAGCCATCCGCGATTTTCAGATAAGCATAAGGCGCGCCCGTGAAGAGCAGGCGCTGGCCGGATGGTTCCAGCACCGCGCGCGCTTGAGGTGAAATCGTCGCTATCCCCCGTTCGCCCTCCAAGACGCGCCGGATCAGCGCGCCGGCCCGGGAAAGTTCATCCAGGCCGATAAAAGCATCAACCTCCGGGAACAGTTTCTGAATCTCCCGGCGGTAGCGCTGCGGCATACAGCCGGCTACCAGCACGGCCCGGCAATGGCCGCGCTGTTTGCGCCGACAGGCGGCCAACACCTCAGCAATGGATTCCTCCTGGGCGTCGCGGATAAAGGCGCAGGTGTTCACAATAACCACGTCGGCGCGCTCGGGCTTACTCGCCATCTGAAAGCCGGCGGTCATTAAGTCCGTGGCAATGACTTCCGAATCCACCAGGTTCTTGGCGCAACCCAGGCTGACAAAACCGACCGTGATAGGGCGTACAGGGCACATGGCCAGGAGTTTTTACCGTGGGGCCCGCTACAAAACTTTTTTGCCACACTTGTCCGCCAAGGTGGAAAAATGCACAAGTAACACAAGTATTCTGAGAATGTTGCGCCTCCTTGTGGCTGATCGGGAAATTGGTTCCGAGGATTGAACAAATGCACCACTATGGCCTGGCGGCCGGCGCATTAGTAGCAACGATTTGGGCCGACTGCGCCCGGATTTCGCGTTCCAGGATACGCAGGCTAAACTCAGCCTGGGAAACCCATTCGCTCTTGGGATGGCTTACGATGAAATCTTCGTAAATGGCCTTGGCCTCGCGATAACGCCGCAACCGTTGCAGGCAGCGGGCCTGACCGAACAAGGCTTGCGGCGCGAGAAAATGATCGCGATGAACGGAAACAAACTGCGAATAGCCATCGAAGGCCGCCTCAATTTCGCCGCGGCCCTCCTGGCATTGAATTTTGCCCAGTTCGGCCGCCAGAACCATCAGGTGCTTAGGGTATTTTTCCTGGAATGTGGTATAACTCGCCAGCGCCTGATCATAAGCGCCGGCATTATACTGACTGGCCGCGAGGGCCAGCAAGGCAATCGGCGCAACCGGCACGCCGGGATATTGCGCCAAAAGTTCTTCCCATTGCTTCGGTGTCCGCGCCGCTAAGAGCATCTGCGAGGCTTGCTGGGCCGCGCGCCGCTGCTCAAGGAAATACATTATCAGCCCGGTCGCTACCAGCACAACGATCGCTGCGCCCACAGCCAAGGCGGCGTAATTCTTCTTCAAAAAATCAAGCCAGCTCGCCAACTTGACCGCCGCATATTCGGGAAGTGGCCCCTGTCTATCTGGCGCTGAAGCTGGCATGCGCGTCTTTCGTCATCACTGCTGGTTAAGCGCCTTGGACCTTTTCAATCGCCTGCGCGGGCTCGGCCCGGTTGATATGCCCCGCAATGGCTTGGAGCGCCTCCCTGGCCTGCGGCCCGGTGGCGATAAGCTCCAGTTGCTCGCCTTTTTCCGCCGCCACGGTCAACAGGCACAATACCGACTTGACGTTCAAATACTTCTGGCCCTGCAGAATAAAATTATAAAAGTCCATGCCGGCGCGATGCAGGTACACCTCGCAATCGAACCGCTGGGCCAGCTCCGCCAGGGTGGATGCCGGCCGGAAGTGCAGTCCCCTTTCGCTTTGAATTACCACGTTGATCTTGAGAAAGCCGTTGCGCTCCAGCGACTCGTGCTCCGCGCGCCAGATGTGCGCGTATTTGTCGCACCATTCCTCGGCCGCGCGAGCCCGGCCGATGTCGCGCCCCTCTTTTTCGCTCCGCAGATACTTGTGCTTGTCAATTTCCTGCAGTTGTTCACTCAGGTCCCGCCGCTGCTTTTCGCGCAGCCAGTCCAGCTCATAGTGCCGGATAAAATGCTCAATGGCTTCTTCCAGCGAAACTTCCTTGCCCTGGGTCAGCGTCATTGTGCGCTTATGATCCAGGATGGCCTGCAATTCCGCCGGCGTGAGATTTATGTCTTTAACGTTCATGGCCTCTTCAATAAGTGGTGGTTTGGTGGTTAATGGGGCGGTAATTTAAGAGGGCGCCTAAAGGATTGCAAGCGGAATCGCCGCAGCCAGAATGCGCCGGCGCACTGCTTCAAAATCCGCCGCGCTCTGGTCAATGGCCAGAGCCGAGACCGGCAATTCCGCAAAATCGAATCCGGCCTGGGCGGCATCGGCCAGCGCCTCAAATGAGGTGCAAAGGCCTAATTGCATTTACCGGTATATTTACTTTCCTTGCGCCCATTTGACAACCTTAAACGTAGCCATCCGCTTGCAATTTTCACGCCATTGCTTCATTATATCCTCCATTTAACCCGTTTGGGTAATCTTATCGGTTCAACCAAACGCCAACACACCCCGTGCTTCGCTTTTCCCCTCCCTTGGAGGGGTGGCCGACTTGTCCGCCATAGCTCCTTGAGCGACGGCGGAAAGCCGGGGTGGGTTCACAATTCGGCTTGTGTCCGGTGTTAGCAAGACTACGGCCAGAGAAAAGGAGAATGGACGAGTCATGGCAATCACGGATGCAAAAGGCCGGGACGCGGTTCGTGAACTGGCCCGCCGGGTGGCGGAGTTCGCCAACAGCAAGGAGAACGCCCGGCGACGCCGGCGCTGGGCCGACGTCAACAGCTTGCGGAAACCTGACCGGCCGCCCGTGATCTGTCATCCCGGCAGCGGCGCCTGGGAGGAGTTACTGCCGCGCACGGGCCTGGTTGCCACCGATCCGTGGCTGGCGGACATCGAGTATCATTTCCGCCAGATGTTATTCAAACTTGAGATCGGCGACGACACGACGCTTGACCCGTGGATGGCGGTCTATTATATAGCGCGGCTGCAAGGCGAGCATTTCTGGGGATTGCCCATCAAGCATATCCGTGTCGAGGATGCCAAACCGGACTCGCCAACCCGTGACGCCTGGGCTTACGAAGCGCCACTCAAGGAGGAGGCGGACATCGCGAGAATCAGGGCGCCCAGATACACTTTCGACGCGCAGGCGACACAGCTGGCCGTCGAGCGGATGCAGGAACTTTTAGGCGACATCATGCCGGCGCGGGTTTGCTGCGGCGTTCCGGGACCCGGCGCCTGGCTGCACGGTTGGGCCACCGAACTGCGCGGCGTCGAGCAACTGCTTGTGGACCTCATGGACCGGCCCGCCTGGGTGCACCAGCTCATGCGCACGCTCATGGAAGGCTTCCTGGGAGTCATGGACCAGTTCGAAAAAGTCGGAGTCCTGAGCCTGAACAATACTGGTTGGTATGCCTGTGACGACCTGCCGGCCAAAGGATTTGACGCCGCGCACGTGCGGCTCAAGGACCTCTGGGGCCGCGGTGAGAGCCAGGAGTTTCAGCCGGTGGGCCCGGCGCAGTTTGAGGAGTTTCTGTTACAGTACCAGAAACCGATCCTCGCGCGCTTCGGCCTGGGCTACTATGGCTGCTGCGAAGATCTCACGAACAAGATTCACCTGGTGCTTTCCATTCCGAACCTGCGCAAGTTTGTCAGCTCGCCCTGGACAAGTCTCGACAAGCTGGCGGCTGCCGTAGGGGATCGTTACTGCATCGAATGGCGGCAAAAAGCGACCGATGTAGTCTTCGCCTCAGACCTTTCGGCGGTCCGTGCCCATTTGGAGCGCGGACTGACGATCACGCGCAACGGCCGCATCATGGTCGTATTGCAGGAGCTTGAGACGGTCAACAACAATCGCCGCCGCCTCAATGAGTGGGCCACTCTGGCTAAGGATGTCGCCGCGCAATGTGCGGGATGAATCACGTCGTCCCCCGCGCACATCGAGTAGTAAGGAACCGTCAATAAATAACCTGATCAAGTTAGCGGTAGTGCCACGACCGTTAACGGACGCCCCAACAGAGTGGGGCGGCTACAGGAAGAGCGCGGGACTGTTGTAGCCACGGCCCCCCGCCTGCAGCGCTATGCGCAGCATTGCGGGCAGGTCTGTTGCCGTGTCCGAATAGGCTCTTGTACATGTTATTTATGGACGCGCCCTAATGGTGGAAAAAGTGCCGCGAGATGCTTGTTTAATCCAAGGAGGTTGTTATGCCGATTCGACCCCAGCGCGCGCAGCAGGGACGCATTATCCGCGTTCCGCTCCCCAAGACTCGTGGTCCGTTCATCAATGCGCCGTTAATTTCGCTGGGCGCGGACGCCGCCGGCGAGGAGCGGTTCTGGATTTCCACCTGGAACGCTTATAGCGGCTGTTTGGCGGTGCTGGTGACGGAGTCCGGGAAACATCGCC
>JACPGM010000128.1 GCA_016188985.1 Lentisphaerota bacterium
CCAGCTCCAGCGCCGCGCCCGTGGAAAGGTGGCAGATATGCAAAGTACCCTGGAATTTTGCCGCGCAGGCAAACACAATCTGATCGGTGATTGAAGCTACTTCGGCTTCAGGCCCGCGGGCCTGGCTGTGGCTGGCGGGCCGTTCGGGGTTGAAACCGCGGGTGAATAGTTTTTCTTTTTCGGCATGGACGGCCAGCACGCCTTGGTAACCGGCCTCGGCCAGAATGGTATATACTTTCCGCTGGTCCGCTTCGCGCGGCAGAGCCAGCGCGCCCACCGAATGCCCGGCATAGAGCTTGAGGCCCACGACCTGCGCGCACTCCTTGACCAGGCCGGCCGCCGCGCGCAATTGTTTTTCGTTGGCGGTGGCGCCCAGGTAAAGGCGGTAACGCTTCAAGGCCTCGCGCGGAACGAGCGCCAGGCGCGCGGCCAGGTCTGGCTCGGTCAGGAGCGGCGGATCGGTATTGGGCATGTCGAAAATCATGTCCACGCCCTGCTCGTCGCACAGCTTCAAGGTATGCTCAATCGTTTCCTTGTAAGCTAACTTTCCGTCGCGGCAGTGGACATGGGGATCAATTCTCATGGTGTACTCGTCCCGTGCAGCACGGGACTAACGATGCGTTCAAGATCGGTACGGATGCGCCGGTACGTGCTCATGATTTTATCGGCTTTGGCGCGGGTTTGCGCTTCTCGATAAAACTTGCGGAAATAATCGGGATGCTCCAACAGCGCGCATTCGGCCCAGGCATCCCTGTTGCCCTGGCGCGCCACCAGTTCCGCATAAAGCGTCTTGGAAACATGCCCGCTTGCGCGGGCAATGCCCCAGGCCCGCGCGTCTAAGGGCACCACGCTCCATAGCCGCACGCCTAAGCTCTTGAGCAGCTCGAACCCGTCTTCCAGCCGGTCCACGAACGAAACCAGGCCGACCATCCGGCCGCCGGCTTGCTCGATAATCGGTTTCCAGTAATCCCGCACGGACGAGCCCTCGTTGTTCAAGTCCGCCACGTGCAGAAAGGTTCGCCCGGTGATTTCGGCGCCCAGCACCCTGCCGTCCTTGTACATTTTGAGATGCGGCTTTTGCAGGGCGACGGCGACGGGATTGGAGAAATCCCAGTCGCGCGTTTCACCGCCGGAAATGGCGTCAAACGCGCCGGCTTGCTCCCGGATCAGGCGAACGAGCGACTCTATGGCCGTGGCATAGGCCCGCCCATCCTTTTCTATCGTTGTGCTCTGGACATAGTAAGGGCCCACCTGGCCGGAGGTATAAGGAAACCAGGGCGTGCGCTCATCCACAAACTGGAAGGCGCCGGTCGCAAGCAGATTGCGCAGGTTTTCGGCCTGGAGCGCGATGGCCAGCGATTGGTTCATGTTTGGCATTAGGTGCTCCAAGCATACTCAGGCGGGTCTATGCCCGCAACAGAAAAACTTATCCGCCGATCCGACTGCTTAGAACAGATAAAACAAACCTTACCACGGAGCCACGGAGAGAGATATTCCCTCACTGTCAGTATCCGCGTCAATCCGTGTTTATTTTCGATGTTTGACATAAAATCTGTCTATAGGCATGATTTTTAACAAACAGGGCAACTCTATCATGTTTTATGATTTGAGTTTGTTCTAATAAACTATGTTGGATTTCACGAAACATAAAATGGTGAGTTGTGACCGTTCGGCAGATTGGTTGACTTCGTTTCAACGGATGCAATGGAGGAACACATGAAGAACGTTATCGGAAAGTGTCTGTTCGGGTGCGGCATGGGGTTTTTCTGCGGGTATGTCATTATCGCCGTCGGACTTGGCAGTGTATGCCCCTCTTTGTACAAAGTCGCCAGTCCGATCGTTTGTGGTGATAACCAGTCTCTGGAAGTGGTTCAGCATCGCTACTCCTGGCGGCCGGGTACGGCAATGTGGACGGCTGCAGTCTACCGTGTTGACCGGGCAACCGGCAATAAGGAGGACCGCACCAGCTTGGTCAAACTCGTATCTGGAGCGATCTACGGTTTGGGAATCTTTGCATTACTTCTGCCGTGGATATGTCGAAAGACCGTACGTCCCGCTGCCGGAGGTTCGCCCGGCGCGCATGATGTTGAGCCGTCCGCTACTACCGAATCCACGCCTGCTGGTTCGATTGACGAAAAGCTGGCAAAGCTCCGGCAGTTACATGAGGACAATCTTATCACGACCGCGGAATACGAGCAAAAGAAGGCGGAAATTCTCAAGGGAATATAGGGCCGAACCCATGAATCCAGCGTACGCCTGAATACGCGCCGCTGATTCAGGACGTCAGCCCAGGAATAACAACAGAAACCAGGCTTGACACTGTGCGCACATTGAATGTACGTTATCCCTACTATGAGATACGAGTGGAACCCAGATAAGAATGAATGGTTAAAAAGGGAGAGGCATATATCTTTTGAACAGATTGTGTTTCATCTCTTGCAAGGCGACATATGGAAGACAGCAGATCATCCGGATCAGGAGACATATCCCGGTCAACGGATATATTTCGTCATTGTTGATAACTATATTTATTTGGTTCCGTATGTCATTGAGGATGAATATGTGTTCCTCAAAACAATCATCCCAAGCCGGCAAGCAACTCGGGACTATGCAAAAGGTGGTGATGATAATGAAGCTCAATAAAGAAGAAAAAGGAATACTGGAAGCCTACGAAAAAGGCGCCATGAGGCTCGCCACACCCTCCAAGAAGGAAAAAGCGACTATTAAGTCCATGGCCGAACGAACCTTTCGCAAGGATCGCCGGGTCACAATTCGACTATACGATCACGACTTGAAAGGCATTCAGAAAAAGGCCATGGAAAAGGGTATGCCCTATCAGACGCTTATCTCCGGAATGATCCATCAGTATGTTGAAGGTGATCTTGTGGAAAGCAAGATTGGCTAACAAGCGCATCCATGCTATTGCCGCATAGCGCGGCAAAACATGATGCATAGCGTTGGGGGTGAATAATGGCGCCAACAGCGGAGGTCGGAAGCGATGACTCGTGAGATCATTCAGCCGGAGAGTGTCCACTCGACCGCGGGAGTGGGTTACTCGCACGTAGCGAAGGCCGGCAATACCATCTATATCGCCGGCCAGATTGCTCTTGACGCGGCCGGCAATCTGGTTGGGAAAGGCGACATCGAAGCACAGACTCACCAGGTCTACGCCAATCTCCAGGCCATTCTCGAGGAGCTCGGCGGCAGCCTGAATGACATCGTCAAAATGACCACCTATCTGACCGACCGCAGCCAACTGGGGGCCTTTCGTCGTATCCGCAATCGCTTCTTCAGCGCCCCGTTCCCTCCGAACACGCTGTTGTTCGTGAGCGGCCTCGCGCAGCCCGATTACCTGGTCGAGATCGAAGCCATAGCCGTCCTTACCATTCCGCGCACAGATCCGGTTGATGTCTGATCCGCCTATGGATGGGCCGAACCAGGCGTCGGAGGCTATCGCTCCGATGCGCTTCGCGATCGGGGCTCAGCCTCAACGCTGACGTTCGATAAGAAGAAATAAGGAAGATATTATGAGGATCATCGCAAATCACGCGCATCTGATGCCGCCGCATGACAAGGGCAGTAGCGATTGGCCCCAGGGCGATTCAGACATGTTGTTGGGTCGCTTGGATTATTGCGGTATTGATAAGGTTGTCATCTTTCCGCCCTTTGCCTGTCAGGTCGGGAACAGCATGAAGGAAGCAAATCTGTGGGCAATAAGACAAGCGAAAATGCATCCCGATCGTTTCATTCCTGCCGGAACAATATTTCCTCTGGCCAAGGACATACTTGAGATGCTGGATATTCTACACGCCGAAGGGATCAGGCTGGCCAAGGTTCACCCATCTATAGACCTCCATGATATTGCCGATCCCAAGGCTGGTGAATGCTATGCAAAGGCGGAAAAACTTGGAATTACCTTGGACTATCACACCGGTCCGCACGGAACGAGGCTTTCCCTGGTGGAGCCTACAAAATATGACAACATTGCCTGGGACTATCCGAAGCTCAAACTTGTCTTTGAACACCTTGGCGGCAGGACTTTCTTTGAACAATTCATGGCAATCCTCAGCAATCATAAGCATGGCAGGATATTCGGCGGACTGACGAGCGTCCTTGCGTATGAAACTCATAAGATGTGGTATCTTGGCCCGGAAAGAATCGTGGACTTGGTTAAGTGCGTCGGAGCAGGCAAGCTTATCTATGGCTTGGATTTTCCCTGGAATTCGGCGGAAACTAATAAGCGAGATATTGAAATAATCAAAAATCTAAATATCGCCGAAACGGACAAGGAGAAAATGCTTGGAGGAAATCTCGCCGTTCTGGTTGGAGCCTGAATTGGATTGAACAACAGGTCAGGCGCCGCGCCCCACGAGCCCCTCGCGCAGCCGCAGCACGCTTGCGGGCCAGCGCACCATTATAAACGCGGCGATCACCAGATAGGCAATGGAAAAGGCCGGATGCACTTCGGCCGGGTATAATCCCAGCAAGTGGCCGCCCGGCAGTTGCGCAACGATACCGGGCAAAACCAATTGACCGGCAAACAAGAAAAACAACAAAGCCGCCTGCGGCATGCTAAGACTGAGCCTGGCCAGGATGACGACCGCCAGGAGCGACTGGGCCGCAGTCAGGAAAATCTCCTGCATCTGAAAATCAACCATGGGAATCGGATAGGCCAGACTGCGCGCGGAAATGGCAAACACAACCGGGATCATGCCCACGAGCAGCGTCCACTGATTCAGCTTGGCCGAAAGCAGACTGCCCAGCGCGGCCGAATCGCGCCCGCGCCAGGCAAACATAATCGCCACGGTGAACTCCGGCGCCTCGGAAGCCAAGGGCGCAATCCATTGCACCAACAAAAACTCGCTGATTTTAAACAGGCGGCCGGTGCCCAGCAGGCCTTCGCAAAACGGCCGGGCATTCACCAGGATGGCAACGGCCGCAAATAGAAACATGATGGCCGTTGCCCAACGGCGCGGCGCCTTGGCCAGGTTGGTCAGCAGTTCGGCCGGACCTTCGGCATGATGCTCGCTGCGTGGGCGACCGGCCGAGAGCGCCAGGTACCAGACATAGAGTCCGATAAAAACGACGGCATCGTACCAGGCCAATGATCGCTTGGCGACCACCAGGAACGCATAAGCGGTGGCCAAGCCGAGAAAAATGACTTCGGTGCGCTGGTTTTCCTCAAGGCGCACCGCGCGCCGGGAGCGCAGCCAGCAAATCAACACCACGACACTCCAGGCTACGCCGATAATCAGGCGGTTGGCGCCGGTCATGTTGGCCGCGGCATAACTGCCATAGTCGCTGTCCGGGAATTGACCGGCCTGCCAGGCGAAATACATATCCACCGCGTATTCCGGCAAGACCGCGATCAATGCCACCACTGCCAGGGCCAGCGCTTGAGAAATATCGGTCTGGGCCGCGTCACAAGCCCAGAGCAGCAGGAAAGAGGCGCCCAGAATTGCGCCGCCGGCGACGAGCGCCGCCAACGGCGGGCTTAATTGCAGCCCCGCCCAGCGAACAAAGATCCCTGGCAGCGCCGCAACCGCCGCCAGCAGGATAAGTAATAAATATTTCCGCTGCATCTTGTACCAGGTAATCAGAATTACCTTCTTCGCCGACGCGTTCCTTCGTCGGTTCAAGTCCCGGTACAATAACCGCGCTCTGGAAATAGTAAAGGCCAAAGGCGGTAATTGCCAACGTGCGGCCACCAATAATAGCGGCGCTTGTCATAATTGCAGTGGCCTGTTATAGTGCCGGCAAATGAAGATACTGGTTACAGGTTCGGCGGGGTTTATTGGCTTTCACGTGGCGGCCGCGCTGGTGAAAGCCGGGCATCGCGTTGTCGGCCTGGACAATTTCAGCGATTACTACGCGGTGCAATTAAAGCGCGACCGCCACGCCTTGCTGGAAAAGCATAAAGAATACCGCGGTCATAACCTGGATCTTTGCGATTATCCGGCGCTTGAGCGGCTTTTTCAGAAGCAGCGCTTTGACCGCGTCTGCCATCTGGCGGCGCAGCCGGGGGTGCGCTATTCGCTCACGCATCCGTTCATTTATCAAAAATCGAACAACGAGGGGTTCTTGAACGTGCTCGAGGCCTGCCGCCATCAGGGCGTCGCGCGCCTGGTCTACGCCTCCAGTTCGAGCGTCTATGGCGGACGCGAGCGCCTGCCGTTTCGCGAGAAGGATCCGGTGGATACGCCGGTAAGCCTCTACGCCGCCACCAAAAAAAGCAATGAGCTCATGGCCCATGCCTACAGCCACCTGTATGGACTGCAAGCCATCGGGCTCAGGCTTTTCACGGTCTACGGGCCCTGGGGCCGGCCGGACATGGCGGTCTGGTTATTCACCGAGGCGCTGCTGGCGGGCAAGCCCATTCCAGTCTTCAATCACGGCAAGCAAGGCCGTGATTTTACTTACATTGATGATATCGTCGCTGGCATTTGCGCCGCAGTGCTGGCCGATGATCTGGCGCGTTACGATATTTTCAACCTGGGCAATCACCGCTCCGAGAATCTCATGAAACTGATTAATCTCCTGGCCTCGGCCTTGGGCGTCAAGCCGGTTCTCAAGTTGCTGCCGGCGCAGCCCGGTGACATGCGCGCAACCTGGGCCGATATTAAAAAAGCTCAACGGCAATTGAAGTTCCGCCCACGGACCACCTTGGCGGAGGGTATTCCAAAATTTGTGGCCTGGTTCCGCGAATATCACGGATTAAATTAGATGGTTAACGCCGTAACTGTTTCATGTGGCCGCGGCGGTGACGCCGTGGCCGCCAGAAGAATCCACGCCCTCACGGGCGCGGCTACAACTTAAACCTCATGAATTCTGCCCCTGAAGGCCGTTATCTCTGGACAGTGCTGGCCCAGCGGCGGCGAATTATCCTGGCGCTGGCCTGGCAGGATTTGCGCAACCGCTACGCCGGCGCGACGCTCGGCCTGCTCTGGTCGTTCATCCAGCCGCTGGTCATGGCCCTGATCCTGTGGTTCGTGTTTGCCGTGGCACTGCAGCTCAAACCCATTCACGGCGTTCCTTTCATTGCCTGGTTCCTGGTGAGCATCGCGGCCTGGAATTTTCTGGCGGAATCGCTCAGCGCCGCCACGCAGGTCTTGCGGGAATACGCTTTCCTGGTCAAGAAAATCCGTTTTCAGATTGAAATCCTGCCGCTGGCCAAAATCCTCTCTTGTGCCGGCATTCACTTTCTGTTCCTGGCGGTAGTTGTCGTCCTTCTGTTGTTCAAGGGGATAATGCCTTCCTGGTTCTGGCTGCAAACGCTCTACTACGTGGCGGCATTGGTTCTGTTCGTGCAAGCCCTGAGCTGGATTACGGCCGCGCTCACGGTCTTCAGCCGCGATGTGGCTTTTAGCGTTCAGGCCTTGCTGCAGTTGGGTTTCTGGGTCTCGCCCATATTCTGGGAGTTCGATATGATTCCGGAGCGGTTTCGCGCGCTGGCCACGCTGCTGAAATTAAATCCCTTTGTCTACATTGTGCGCGGCTACCGTTACAGCCTGCTCGAGCACCAACCCTTCTGGGCGGACTGGCAACTCATGGTTTATTTCTGGGGCTTTACGGCCGTCCTATGGCTGCTGGGTTTCCTGCTTTTCAAGAAGCTTAAGCCCCAGTTCGCCGACGTGCTTTAGGTCAAGGCCCGGACACGCGCGATCACGGCTTGCGTGGTGGCCTCCGGCGTCGAAGCGCCGGCGGTAACGCCCAGTGCGCGCACGCCCTTGAACCAGCGCGCGGAGAGTTCCTGCGGCGATTGAATCCAATAGGTGCGCGCGTTGAGTTTCCGGGAGATTTCATAGAGCCGCTTGGTGTTGGCGCTGCTCCGCGAGCCGATGATGAGCATGGCGTCGTTTTCCAGCGGCAGCTTCTTAATCTCAGCCTGCTTCATCCTGGTTGGATTGCAGATCGTATTAAAAAACTTGAGATCGGTAATGCGCGCGCGCAACTGCTCCACGAGCGGCAGCACTCCATCGAGGTTTTGCGTGGATTGGACGACCACTGCGGCCCGGCGCACGCGCCGCAGCGCCCTCCAGGGAACGCTGGCAGCGGGATCAACGACGACTGAGCGGCGGGCAATCTGCCCGCAAATGCCGAGGACTTCCTCGTGACGGCGGTCGCCAATCACGATTATCCGCCGCCCCTCAAGGTCACAAGCGCGCACAATCCGGTGAATTTCGTGAACCATGGGACAGGTGGCGTCCACCACGGTATAGCCATAGCGCCGGGCCAGCGCCGATGTCCGGCGCGCGGCGCCGTGCGCCCGCAGCAGCAGGGTAGGGCGCCTGGGCTCTTTAGCAGTTCTTCCGCGCGCGGAACCAGGAAGAGCCCGCGCGGGTTTAAGCCGCTTAATTTTTCGCAGGCCGGCGGCTTCCATTTCCCGAATCACCGTTTCGTTATGCACAAGATCGCCCAGCATATAGCCCCTTGGACACTCCGCCGCCAGATCACGCGCAATCTTGATGGCGCGGCGCACGCCAAAACAAAATCCCGCCGACTTGGCCAGATGAATTTGCATGGTAAACCTTCCTTATGATAATCTCTCGCCCGGCTTATAGCAGAAGGGCCAAAGTACGCAAAGGTGTAAATACGATACTTTGTCTTCGAGACAGGTTGCAAAGCCTTCATGCTATGAAGGCCTACAGTCTGCAACGGGCGTTGAGCTGTAGGCCGCCATAGCACGGCGGCGGTATAGCTGTTGAGCATGAAAAAATCATTCGTTGGCTTCGGGTTTGGCGCCATCCAGGCTGGCTTATTTCTTTATGAGGCGCAGGCCTCCGGTCAGTTTGATTCCCTGACCGTAGCCGAAGTTCTGCCGGAGTTGGTGGCCGCAATCCGGCGTGCGGGCGGACGTTATTCGGTAAATATTGCCACGGCACAGGGGATCGAGCGCAAGGAAATTACCGGCATTACGATTTTGAATCCGACCGACCCCGCCGACCGCGCGGCCCTCGTGCAGGCGGTAGCCGAGGCCGATGAACTTGCCACGGCTCTGCCGGATGTCAGATTTTACGAAGCCGGCGGCGCCTCTTCGGTCGCCGGCGTAATTGCGGAAGGGCTTGCCCGCCATAGCCTTGGCGACGGCGGGCAGGTCCGGCGCCGCGCGCAGCTCCAGCGGCGGCGCAGCATCATTTATGCCGCCGAAAATCACAACCACGCGGCCGAGATCCTGGAAGGACATTTGACCCGGCGCCTGGGAGTGCCGGCTGCAAAGCTCCGCGAACAAGTCCAATGCCTTAACACGGTTATCGGAAAAATGAGCGGTATCGTGACCGATGAGGAGCAGATCGCCGAGCAGCAACTCTCGCGCCTGGCCGGCGCCACGGGACGCTGTGTGCTGGTCGAAGCTTTTAACCGCATTCTCATCTCGCGAATTGTCTGGCGCGATTTTTCCCGGGGAATACCAGTTTTTGAGGAAAAGGATGATCTCCTGTCTTTTGAAGAAGCCAAGCTATACGGCCACAACGCCACGCATGCGCTCATGGGCTATCTGGCGCGCCGAAAGGGATACGCTACAATGGCTGAGGCCGGCCAGGACGCGCAAATCATGGGCTTGACGCGTTCCGCCTTCCTACAGGAATCCGGCGCGGCCCTCATCCGGAAATATCGCGGGTTTGATCCGCTCTTTACCGAAGATGGTTATCGGGATTACGCCGATGATCTCCTGCGCCGAATGATGAACCCGCACCTGCGCGACCTGGTCGCGCGCGTCGTACGCGATCCGCGCCGCAAACTGGGCTGGGATGACCGCCTGGTGGGCACTATGCGCTTGAGCCTGGGGCAAGGAATCACGCCCCGCGGTTATGCCTTGGGCGCCCGGGCGGCCTTGGCCGTGCTCAGCGAAACCGAGCCGGGAACCGAGGAAGAATTGCTCGAATCGGTCTGGGCCGAGGCCAAGGCCGATTCTCAGGAGAAACAGGCGATTAAATCCTTGATTCTTGAAAGTCGGCTTCAATAATTATGTGTTTGCTTTGCGCATAAGGAGGGTGGTCTCATGGAGTATGTCATTCAACGCGCCGCCCGGCGCCCCAGCTTGAAAGGCTGCTGGGAGGAACCGGCCTGGCAAAATGCGCCCACCGCCCAGCTCCGCCATTTTCTGGCGCAGAGCAAGTCGCGGCATCCCAAAGTAGCGGCCAAGGCTGTCTATCAAGACGACGGCATTTTTGTTTTCTTCAAAGTTCTGGACAAATATGTGCGGTGCGTTCAAACCAGTTATCAGGCCAGCGTCTGCAAGGACAGTTGCGTGGAATTTTTCGTCGAGCCAAAGGCCGGGGGCGGCTACTTCAATTTTGAAATCAATGCCGGCGGCACATTGCTCCTGCATTTCAATGAGCTGCGGACTGCGCGTTCAGGCCCGGCCGGGTTTAAGCGCCGCTTAGTGCCCTGGCAGTTAGGCCGGCAGGTTGAAATTTACCATTCACTGCCGCGCACCGTTAATCCGGAGATCAAGGCCGCCACCGAATGGCGCGTTGAGTATTTCATTCCCTTTACGATCTTTGAACACTACCTTGGACGGCTGGGGCCGATTCCCGGCCAGGTCTGGCGCGGTAATTTCTATAAGTGCGCCGACTTGACCTCGCGGCCGCACTGGTTAGCCTGGGCGCCCATGGGCCCGGAACTTAATTTTCATTTGCCGAAGTTTTTTGCGCCGATTAAGTTCAGGGCTTAGGAGGTTCAATGTTGTTCCCTCTTCTTCGGGAGAGGGCGTAATAGTTACCGAAGACCTAATTCAATGCTAAAGGAATTGAAAAGTTATTCCCTCTCCCTCGGGAGAGGGTTAGGGTGAGGGGTGGCCTTCGGATTCCAGACCCCTCACCCGCTCCCGCAACGCGAGAGCGGCCTCTCCCCAGGGAGAGGCAATTATAGTTGCCCCGATTCGGATCAGGGCCTAATTCAAGTCCGTGATGATAACCAAGGAGATAGCTCATGCAGATTGTCACAACCCGCCGGTTCGGACGGCAAGGCTGGGAATTAAGCAACGATAAGCTAACGCTGTTTATCATGGCCGGCGGCGGGCACCTGGCCGGGCTGCAGTTGAAAGCGCGGCCAACGGTCAACCCGTTCTGGATCCCGACCTGGAAGTCGCTCGAACCCGGCGCTTACCGGAGATGTGACGCCAGGCGCTATGCCGAGAAATTGTTGGCCTGCATCGCCGGCCATAACCTGTGCCTGGGCATGTTTGGCGATCCTTCGCCGGAGGAGACCAAAGCGGGCTTAGGCTGCCACGGCGAAGCGCCGATCGTGCCTTGGCGGGTTCTCAAGCGCAAGGCAACGGCGCGGCGCCTCGTCTTTCAATATGGCTGCATTCTGCCGATCGCGCAAATGCGCCTGGTGCGGACGGTTACGCTGGAGGCGGGCTCAACCATCGTGCGCATCCGTGAGCTGCTAACCAATCTGGCGCGGCGCGATGTGCCCTTTACGATGTGTCAACACGTAACCTTCGGTCCGCCATTCCTGGCGCCGGCGGTCACAATGTTTGACCTGTCGGCCACGCGGGGGCATACCTTCCCCGTTTCATTCAGCCCGCGCCAGCGCTTGAAACTGGATGCCCCTTTTACCTGGCCGCTTGCTCCGGGCGTGAAGGGCAAAGTGAATTTACGGTTCGCCGGCTCAGAACGCTATGGCGACTTTACCGCCAATCTAATGAACCCGAAGTTAGCGCAGGCCTGGTTCAGCGCGGTTAATCCGCGGCTCGGACTGCTGGTCGCTTACATCTGGCGCCGCGCCGATTTCCCCTGGCTCGGCATCTGGGAAGAGAACCGTATTCGCAAGCAATCACCATGGAACGGAAAGTCAGCGGCTCGCGGCATGGAGTTCAGCAATAGTCCATTCCCGGTGGGCTTGCGCAAGGCCGTTGACCGCGGCCGCTTGCATGGCTTGCCGACTTTCCGCTGGCTGCCGGCGCTTGGCGAGATCACCTACGACTACGCACTGCTGGCGCTGCCGGTAAAACCATCCTGCCGCGGCGTCGCCGCCATCCGGCCGTCGGGCAAAGAATTTGCGGTGGACTTGATCAGCTAACGCCGCATTGGACGAGTGCGCAACTTAATTGTACCGATCGTCCGGGCAGTCCCCCTGACGCGTTACTCGCCCATTAATATTTTCGGCCTTAGGTGAGGCTTGCTTAAATAAGGCCGTAATAGTAACAAAAAAACGTTGAAAATAATTTTAGAAAATAAGAGTTGACAACGCTGGGGGCATAAAGTAATGTTTTACCCAAAGGCAGTATATTGGCAATTATGCATGGATGAGCAATCTGTATATGCCTACTCGATATAAAACCGGCAAAGCCTGCCTGGCAATCATAACCGCCTTTCTGGTTGGCAGCATGGCTGGCATGGTTTTGGCGGCTGGCCCGGATGGCGATGGGATAACATTGGAGCAATACGAACAATTTTTCGGGCTGGAGAGAACGCCAGAGGGGGTTTGGCCTAAGTGGCTGCTGGGGGTAGCGGTAGATCATAGCGGCGAATGGCAAACCGATCCGCCGCCGCTGGCCTTCCATGTGAGCGCTTCTCAGGCAGAAAATACCGGGGTTTTGAGTCTGCAAGTTAATCGTTCTGCTTTAGCCGGCGAGGACCTGGTGCTGGCCCTGACCTATGATGCCGGCGATCAAGAAGAGAAAGGCTCGCTTTTTATTGGCTTGAGTTCCTGGCCGGAAGGTGCTGAGGCGAGTGAAGATGGCGCCATTCTCCCGGCTGACCTGTTCGGGAATATCATGCAAGGTCAGGAGGAAATAACCACCGCATATTTTGAGATACCGATACAGAGCATTGCGGCGCAGTCCCTCAGCATTGATATCTACCGTGGCACGGGGGAAATCGCCATTTCCAGAGCGGTCCTCTATACCAAAACAGAGTTCAATTACTGGCTGGAGCAGGCGCTGGTGGAGGGCGCGGCGCCGGACGTGGCGAGCGCTGGTCAAGAATCGGAGGATTTGGCTGGGGCGGATTTAGCCGGTGGCACGAGCTTAACTCCAAAGCCGTCAGCGGTTGGCGGACCTGCCCACCAGCCGGCGGCGCCTGTGGCGCTGCCGGCAGAGCAAATTGCCACCGCGCTCCAACTGGCCGCCAATTACATGATTATTACCCGTTCTGCGCTCTCTGGCGGCGGCGGCACACGGCAGACTTCGCCTTTCTTTATTATGGAAGATTCGTTTGCGCAGGAGGCCGCTATCGGCTTTTCCTCTGGCGGCAATTTTAATCTGCAATCGGGCTTCCAGCAGGCTGAGGCCGAGCAGCTTGAGTTTTGGAATGTGAGCGTAACACCCGCTCCTTACCAGCAGCAGGACCGCCGCTTTAATCCCCGTTTGGGTGAGACGGCCACTTTATCCTACGTTCTTTCGACCTCGGCCCGGACGATAACCGTGGGCGTGTATGACCCGAGCGGCCAATTGGTTCGCAACCTGGTGGCGCAACAGCCGCAGAATATTGGCTTGAATACGGTGGCTTGGGACGGGCGAGACGCCAACAATGATTTGGCGCCGGTGGGTACGTATCAGTTTTATCTCAATGGCACAAACTATGACGCCGTGGGCGCGAATTATGCCAATGCAATCTCTATAGAAGTGAACACGAATATTGCGATCATCTATTCAGTTGACGACCAGCCAGACCCTTTTGCTCCCCCCGCTGACTCAACCATATCCTATGTAACCAGGGCGCCCCTGGGCATAACCGACTTGAATATGACGGTTGAAATCTTTGCCGACAATCTGGGCGGGCGATTGATCCGCAGGTGGAATCGCAATAGTCAGCCCATAGGCTCAGATTCCGTCATTTGGGATGGGACTGATGCTTTGGGTGTCAATGCGCCCGATGGCATATATGCCTACTCCATCTGGAACAGAGACGGTCTGCCCAAAAGGCCTAATTCAAAATCCGGCGCGATCACGCTTCTGCGGAATAATACGCAAACGGTGGTAAGCCCGGATGGCCGGGTGGAGGTGCGTTATCCCGCGGCATCTACAATCACCATTGCCCTGGCCGGCCCAGCAGACGTAAGCTCGGCCTTATTTACTATCCAGGCGCAGGCCCCGCGCCTGATCCTGCAAAGCCTGATCTACCGGGTTGAGGCTGCGCCACCCACGACCTTTACCCAGCCGGCGCTGATGGCCTTTGAATATGACCCGGCCATCTCCGGCGACATTGAGGAAAAACTTCAGCTTCGCCGGTATAATGCCACTACCTGGGTTTGGGACCTGGTTCCCGTCCAGTTCGGCGACTATTCCAACAACCGGATCATCGCCGAAGTTGTTACGAACCTGTCGCTATTTGCTCTTTTTGCAAGCGAGGCGCCGGCCGCGCCGGCTGTTCTGAAGGCCAGTGTCCGGCTTAAGCCAGAAGTGCTGAAAGTCAGCCCGGGGATCTTGACGGCCTTTGTTCGACTGCCGGAAGGCTATCCGGCCTCTGGCATAACCTACGCTACCTGCGACGGCGCGCTCTACGAGCGAATGATGTTGAGTAGTGATGGCACGGAGATAGTTATAAAATTCCGCCGCCGGGACATTGAAGTGACCCTGGCCGTGACCGGCGAAACCATGGACATATATTTTATCATCCGCGGCGCGTGGCAGGATGAGGCGGGGGTTTTCCATGCCTTTCAGGGCTGGGACAGCATCACGAAAATTGTCGGAAAATAAACTTGCAGGAAAAAATGTAGCCGCGCCGGTGACGGCGTGGAAATTTTGTAGGGCGGGCACTTCCCCGATGCGGCATGGGGGAATGCCCGCTTGGTTGGATCGCGGAACGGCGGGCAACCGCGACGGTGTGCCCGCCCTACAAACGGAAAAAGTCGTACCGCTTTAAGGCCTGATTCAAAAACCATAAAAGGAGAGATCAACCATGACGACTAAGATTAAATGGGCCATTGCCGTTGGTGTGTTCGGACTTTCCTTGGCCGTCCTGGCCGATGTGCCGACGAACATCGCCTTTCAGGGCCGGGTAACCGGCCTGAACGGCGCGCCGCTGTTCAACGATCCGAACAGCGCGGCCGACGGTCGGATTGATCTAAAGTTCCAGATTTTCGACGCGCTGACCGGCGGCGCTTCCCAATGGAGCCAGACCAGCAACAACGTGCCGGTGTTCAACGGGCTGTTCAGCGTTATCCTGGACGGGCTGGATGCAACGGTTTTTCCGGTGACCGACAAGGTCAACCGCTGGCTGCAAGTAGAGGTCAGCACCAACAATGGCGTAACGTTTACGCCACTGTTGCCCCGCAAGGAAATTGTCTCAGTGCCTTATGCCCTTCAAGCCGCTAATGCGGACACGCTGGATGGGAAACATGCCGCTGAGCTGACCTACACGGGCGGCGACGCCATTGTTATAGATGCCAATCGAATCATCAGGTTGAACTATAGTGGCGCCGATTTCCAAATGACGAATGGTACGCTTGTGATAAGCGATAGATGGGTTGATGTCGCCGGCGATACCATGAGCGGCGACCTTGCCATGGGCGCCGGAACCGCAATTAAGGGCGCTGAAATCATCGGATCACAAGAGATTAAAAATGGCGCAATCATAGATGAGGACGTCAATGCCGGCGCGAACATCGCCCCCGCCAAGATCGCCGGCGAAGCGGTGGTGAAGACGACCGAGTTCAGCGGCATGATTACCGGCCGCTGGAACAACCTGACCATATCAAATGACGTGGTAACTACCGCGATGATTATTGACAACACCATCACTAACGCTGATATCTCGCCGACCGCCAACATTGCCGCCAGCAAGATTCTGGTTAGCCAGCTTCCTGCGCATGGACCGCTAAGTGTCCAGACCCACGTTTCCAATCTGTGGGGCACAATCGGATTTGTGGTCGGCCAGACTGGCCGCGAGCCGTATTCCTCCGTGCAGGCCGCCATTGATGCGGCGGTCAGCCAGGGCTTCGGCCGGACTAAGCCGGCAACGATCGAAGTTAAGCCCGGTGTGTATACTGAAAGTCTGCGTTTCGCAACCGGCATTTATGTGAAGGCGGAGATTGAGGCCGGCCTGTTTTCGGTGACTATCGTCGGTACGCATAACTATACCTACGATGACGTTAACAATCTTGGAGATTTTTATATTTCCGGGATCGAGTTCAGATCGCCGGCGGGCGCGGGGACTGCGCCGCTGTTCACCATAGCCGGTCGTGGCCGGACCTCGATTCGGATGAATGATTGTGTTTTGACCTCGCAAGACAGCCAGCAGCCGGCCCTGAGATTGGCGAATACGTATAATCAGGGCGGCAAGCTGTCGAACACTGAGCTGTTCCATTGCCGGATCAGGAACTGGGAGGCCAATTTTACCGGCAATATGCTGGTTGATCTGCAATCCGGCTCACTGTTACAGAGAGGCACGGAGGCAACGCTTGCGGCCAATAACAGGCGCTCGTTTTTAGCCGGCGGCGCCAGCCAATTGCTGATAGACAATGCTGAGATCAGAGGGCGAATCGAGACGTCGGGGAGCGCCTATTTGCAGCTTTCGCAGAGCTCCATTGATTCGGGCGCGCAGGCCTGCATTGTTCATAACAGCAGCGCAAACGCAATTGCCCTGGAAGCGCTCTTGATTTCCACGCTCAATGGCAATGTGGTCACGGGCAACGGCCCATTCATCTATAGCAACATCGGGTACTTCAATTCCATTGCCGGTCTTAATCAGACGCTTGCCGCCACGCTGAGCGGCGGGTATGGGGCCCTGCCAATCAAGGGACTGGATCATGGAATCCTGCTGGGCCTGGCCGACGACGATCATCCCCAATACCTCAACAATACTCGTGGCGACGCCCGCTATGCCGGAGCAGGCTGGGATGGGGCAACCAGACTGGCGAGCGCCCAGAATCATATTGCCCGCACGGATAATCCGCATCAAGTTACCGCGGCCCAGGTAGGCGCCTTGAGCACGGCCGGCGGCGTTATCACCGGCCCCATCACGTTTACCGCGCCTATGGGCGATATTCCCATGGGCGTGTACACAGCTCATTAACAAATCCTAAATTCGAAGCACGAAATCCGAAACACCAGTTTAATAAGCAAGCGCAACATTTCAGGGTCATTTGCGCTTGTTTCGGATTTCGATATTCGGATTTAGAATTTAGCAGGCGACATTGAGATATAGCATGAAATTAAAAATAATGGTTATGGCCTGCCTGATAGCCTCGGCGATGAACATAGAGGCTCAATCGCCTGCTTGGTGGTCCGCCCGCGGGGCGGTGGATCACAACCTGGCAGCCAACGACTATGCCCCCATCAATCTCGGCCAGCTTAAGTGGATCGCCGCCAAAGCCAGCGATGAAATGAACGCCTACTTCGGCGCCGGCGCCAATGTCATGGCCGTCGTCAACGCTTTTTCCAGCGCCAACAATTATTATCCGGCCACCATCGGCCAGGTGAAATACGTGGCCCAGCGCTTCTACGACCGCCTGTACGAGCTCAACTTGATCAACACGTTCCCCTCCGGCATGGCCGGACATTACCCCTGGGGCAACGCCCCGGCAAATGACTATGCCCCGGCTCTCATCGGTCAGGTCAAATATGTGTTCAGCTTCGATTCGGCAAAAGATACGGATGGCGACGGCCTGTCGGATTGGCGGGAAGTGGCGCTCGGCACAAATCCGTATGATCCGGATTCTGATAATGATGGGCTATTGGACGGCTGGGAGGTGGCGCATGGACTGAATCCATTGAATCCTGACACGGACGGGGACGGTTATTCCGACGGGATGGAAGTGCAATGGGGAAGTGATCCGCTCTCGGCGTCATCCATCCCGGGCGCCTCAATTTCAGGCAGTTTGAGTTATGTCGGTCCGCAGGCCGGGACGATCCACGTGGTGCTGGCGGCGAACGCAGACGGCAGTGGCATTATCCAAAGCCTGACGCTCAGTCAACCCGGAGCCTACACGTTCAACAACGTGCCTGCGTTGAGGAACTACTGGCTCAAGGCCTGGCGCGATTCCAATGGGAACTCTTCTAAGGATTTCTGGGAAGCGCAAGGCGATTCGGTCGTGAATCCCGTGTATCTGGCCGGCAACGTGGTGAACGCGAATATCACGCTTGCCGACCCGGTTGCTGACGGCGATACTCTTCCCGACTGGTGGGAAATCATGTGGTTCAATACCCTGGCCTACGGTCCC
>JACPGM010000135.1 GCA_016188985.1 Lentisphaerota bacterium
TGGGGCCGGAGGGCGCCAGCCTGGCTTTCTACGACGATCCCGAACTGGTCCGCGACATCGCCGACAACAATCTCCGCGGGGTTCGGGAACACGTGTTCCCGCTCATCGAAAGACTCAAACCCGAGGTGGTCGCCATGGGCGAAGACCTCTGCTATAATCACGGCATGCTGCTTTCTCCCGCTCAATTCGACAACTTTTATGGCCGGCATTACGATGCGGTGTGCGAATGTGCGTTTGCAAACGGCGCGGCCATGGTCGCCATTGACACGGATGGCAACGCCATGGAGTTTGCGTCCGTAGTTCGCAAGCATGGCGTCAATGCGATCTATCCTTTCGAGGTTAAAGCCGGCAATGATCTCTTCGCTCTACGCAAGGCCTACCCCGATTTTATCTTTTTTGGGTGGCTGGAGAAGGAAGTGGTTAACGAAGGCAACGCGGACATGATCGAGCCTGAGATCATGTCGAAAGTGCCGCCCTTGCTCGATCAGGGCGGTTACTATCCAAACGGCGATCACGGCATCCAGCCGCTGGTTACGTTCCCAAATCTTTGCAAGTTCATGACGCTTCTCCACGAGGTCTGCCATAACCCCGAGGGTGAATTTCCTCGATGCTGAAATCCCAACCCATGAGCGCCAAACATGCTTATCTTGGCTTGGATATTGGCGGCACCGGCGCGAAGGCCGGAGTGTTTGATGCCGCCGGCGCTCAGCTTGGGCGGGGCCATTGCCCGTTTACGCCGCGCTCTCCGGAACCTGGCCATGTGGAAATCGAAATAGAGGAAATCTATCAGGCCGCCCGCACGGCCGTTGCTCAGGCTCTAAGCATGGCCCATCGGCCCGTTGCCGCCATGACGATCGTTTCACAGGGCGAAACGTTTGTGAGCCTTGATGAGGAGGATCAGCCGCTCCACCCGGCGATTATCTGGTACGACAGCCGCGCCAGTGAACAAGCCCGACGTTTGCAGGAAGCTCTGCAGCTTCATCCCGGCCAGGAAATTCCGTCAGCGATCGAAGCAATTTGTTCGGCGCCTAAAATTATCTGGTTGCGGGAGCATGCCCTAAAAATCATGCGCCGGGCCCGGCGCTACCTGCTGCTGCCTGATTACCTGGCCTATCGCCTGACCGGCCAGGCCGTGATTGATCCCAGCACGGCCGCCTCCACGGGGTTGTATGTTGATGGTGCGGCCACTTATTCCCGCGCCGCGCTGCAGGCCTCCGGCATCGCCGAAGACCAATTGGCGCGCATCGGCGCACCAGGTGAACGCGTTGGAAAGCTGCTGCCGGAGATGGCGCGGGAATGGGGCCTAAGCCCTGAAACCGAACTTTTCGTCGGCACCAACGACCAATATGCCGGCGCCATCGGGGCAGGGAATTGTCGCCCGGGAATTCTTTCGGAAACCAGCGGTACTTGCCTGGCTTTGGTTACCTTAACCGAAAAATTGCCGGAACCAGTGCCGCCCGGGCTGTTTGGGGGATACTTTCCCATCAAGCCTTATTTCTTTGCCCTGGCTTATGCCAAAACGGCCGGCGTGGTGCTGGACTGGTTCCGCAAGGAATGCGCCGGCGGGGCCGACTTTGAGACCTTGAATGCGGAGGCGGCTAAAGTTCCAATCGGTTGCCGCGGCGTAACCATGCTGCCGCATTTCGACGGCCTGATTTCGCCGACGCCGGATGCCGCTATGCGCGGGCTTTTCGCCAATCTGACGCTGCAGCATACCCGCGCGGACCTGTACCGCTCGATTCTGGAAGCCCTGGCATTCAGTCTGAGGGAAAATTTGGAGTTATTGCGCGGCAACGGTTTGACCATTGAGACGGTTCGTTGCATCGGCGGGGGCGCCAAGAACGATTTGTGGTTGCAAATGAAAGCCGACGTGATCGGGATGGCCGTGGAAAAACCGGCGGTGACGGAAGCTTCCATGCTGGGCGCGGCCATGCTGGCGGCCTGGGGCGCCGGGGCTTTTCCCTCACTGGCGGCAACCAGCGCCGCGTGCTACCACGCTGAGCTGGTCTTCAGTCCCAATGAAAACAGCCGCCGCCAGTATGAAGCGCCCTATCGCCGGTATCGCGAGTTAACCATGAAGGCCTTGGCCAGGTGACTTTGAATTTTCAATTCGGGTTCTGGGATTGGCTCTTGTTACTGGTCGTGACCCTGCATGCGACGACAATAGCCTATCTTTACCGGCCTGAGTGGAAAGCGCTGGCATTGTCATTGCCTTTCCCGTTCACCGTGGCTTACCTGGCCTTGGGGCAGCCGGTCAATGCCACCAATGTGAGCGGACTGGCTTTGTGGTTTGTGTTCATGCATGGGGTCCGGATTCTGCGCCAGAATCGGCGTTGGCCGATTGTGGCGGCAATTGCGCTCATGGCGCTGGCCTATAGCGGAATTGCCTTGGCCCTGGCGCCGGTCCTGCCGGCCTCCGGCGCGGCCTTCTGGCTCAGCCTGGGATTGCTGCTTGCGCTGGCCATCTGGGCTTATTACGCGGCGCCGCACCAGAATGAGCCGGGACATCGGACTTCCCTGCCGCTCTGGGCCAAGCTTCCGATTCTCGCCGCGGTGGTTCTTTGCCTGCTGATTCTCAAAAAACAAATGCAGGGATTCATGACGGTCTTCCCGATGGTCAGCGTGCTTGCGGTCTATGAAGCGCGCCACAGCCTGGGGACCATGTGCCGTCAAATGCCGGCGATCGTTATTACGCTGCTGGCGATGTTTGCCATCATCCGGCTGTCTGAGCCCGGCTTTGGCAGCGCGCGCGCCCTGGCGCTCAGTTGGGTCGCCTGCCTGCTCCTGTTCGCGTTTTTCACGCGCCGGCCCGCCTGCAACGCTATGCGTAGCATTGCGGGCAGGCAGCGGGAGCGCGATTAGTCGAGTTCTACTAGAATTTTGCGTGGCGACGCGCCTGACAACCGCTGCGTGCCTGCTATTGTAAAAGCATAAAAACGCCCTCGTTATGTTCCTAACCCAAAATAACGCTGGACTTAATTCCCGGAGCCGGTGCCGGGGTGCGAATAACGCGCCCCTGCGTGGCGCGGCTACAGTTGCGGCTAACGCTGGGCAAGCATGGTCATGCCGCAGGCAGTCTGCCCGAGCTCGGCCAGGGATCGGCCTAGGCGGAAAATTCCTTAACATCAGATTTAGTGGCAAAGCCGCCGCTGCTTCTGTAGCCGTCGGACGAAGGCCGACGCTCCGAATAATTATGTTCATTGCCAGTGCGGCCACCGCCGGATTTTGGATTCTGCTCAATGCGGCCGCGGCGGAGCCCGAAGGCACGGTCTGGACCAAATACAACAACGTTACCCCGACCCCCACGAATACGGTCTCGACCGACGGCCGTATTCCGATCGGCACCTCCGGCAAAGGCGATGCCACTTATGTTGCTTTTCCAGCGGTGATTACGGATGGGGCCACTTACAAAATGTGGTACGGTGGACATGATGGAACTTCCTGGCGTATTTATTACGCGACCTCGCCCGACGGATTGACCTGGACCAAATATGATAACACCATTCCGAATGCTTCCGACTCGGTCTCAACCAACGGCCGCATTCCGCTCGGCACTTCCGGCAAAGGCGATTCCACTCAAACTACCGCCCCGGCGGTGATTAAGGATGGGGCCACTTACAAAATGTGGTACGGTGGACTTGATGGAACTAACTGGCGTATTTATTACGCGACCTCGTCCAACGGCTTGACCTGGAACAAATATGACAACACAATCCCGAGCGCTTCCGACTCGGTCTCAACCAACGGCCGCATTCCGCTCGGCACCGCCGGCAAAGGCGATTCCGCTCAGACTAGAGACCCAGCGGTGATTAAGGATGGGAGCACTTACAAAATGTGGTACGGTGGACATGATGGGACTAACTGGCGGAGTTATTACGCGACCTCGCCCGACGGATTGACCTGGACCAAATATAATAATGTTGTTCCAACCAACTCGGACACGACTTCAACTGATGGCCGCATTCCGCTCGGCACCGCCGGCAAAGGCGATGATTATTATATTTACGGATGCGCCGTGATTAAGGATGGGAACACTTACAAAGGGTGGTACACCGGAGTTGACGGGGCTATCTATCGTATTTATTACGCGACCTCGCCCGACGGCCTGACCTGGACCAAATATACTAATGATATTCCGGCCAACTCGAATACGAACTCGACCGGCGGGCGCGTTCCGCTCGGCACCGCCGGCAAAGGCGATGAAACTCATGTTCTTACCCAAGGGGTAATTAAGGTTGGGTACACTTACTACATGTGGTATGGTGGAGCTTCCGGTAACTACCGGATTTATCATGCCAGAATCTGGCCGCCGGTCGGCACAATTATGACGTTCCATTGATCCCGCTTCGCCAGGAGGCTACGTGGGGCAAGCCCGGCTTCGCCCAAGGGACTACGCCGGGCGAGCGTCCAGGCGAGAGCGTTGCGCCCTGAACGCTCTTTGTTCCGCGGGGTAAGCGTTAAGGCCGGAATCATCCGAATCGTATGACTTGGATATTGCACCGAAATCGCGCAATATTCACTTTTCGCTGATAATAACAAACCTTTGGCGAAAAGACGTCGCGTTGGTCGGATATCCCATTTGGTTCGGTTACCAAAAAGATTGAAAGACGGGGCACTTTGGAGTTTAATGCTGGCATGACAGCGTTACTGGAAAAAGTGATTACCCGGGTCTCGGACATGCCCGCGCGACAGCAGAACGCGATCGCGCGTCTTCTGTTGGCGGAGTTGGATGCCGAGAATCAGTGGAATGCGTCCTTCAGCTCCTCGCAATCCGAACTGGCCCAGTTGGCCGGAGAGGCTCTCGCGGAGCGTCGCCGCGGGAAGACGAGGAAGATGAACCCTTCCAATGATTTCTGAGACCACGAAGGAGTTCCGAAAGCAGGTGCGCGGGTTACCCCAGGCCGTGCGTGCATTGGCCCGTCAGACCTACCGGCGTTGGCAATCGAACCCCAGACATCCTTCCCTTCAATTCAAGCGCATCCATTTGCACGAGCCGATCTACTCCGTCAGAATCGGAATCCATTGGCGTGCCGTTTGTGTCCTTGACCGCGACACGGCCCTGTGGTTTTGGATCGGCTCGCACGCCGACTACGACGGGTTGATCAAGAAGATGCGGCAGAGATGAACCAGCCGAACCCGGCGTCGCACGATACGATGTGAAGCGCGTCGCCCGTGAACCCCCCCCCCTTTTTTTTATCCGACCACGTAAATGGCTGACCCCTTGACCCTCCAAAGGCGGGACGACGGCCCGTCGAGCGAATTTAACACGCCTTGCGTACAAAACATGGCCGGCCTTGTCAGGGGGACATTTTTATTGCAGACTCCCCTGATTCACGAAAAACAGGCGTCTTCCCATGCCCTTTCAGATTGAAGATCTTGGCGTTGCCGGCGTCGGCGAAGCGAACTTGGATGGCGGCGGCTTTTACCTGGTGCGGCATCCCGCCACGGGCGCAGAATACGCCATTTTGCCCACGCTGGAGCATTCGTTTCTGGTCATTGATCCCCGCCGGCGCAACGCCGTGCATGTCTTGCCCGACATGTCCCTCTACCAGCGCATGAGCCGATTCACCGCTCAGGGACCGGATGGGGCGCTTTACAGCATCGGGTTTCACAAGGGCCAATGTTTCTCCCCGCGCCCGACCTGTTCACTCCTGAAGTGGGACTGGAAGGCAGAGCTGATGCAGCCATGCTTCGACCTGGAGAAACCTCACGATACTTGCCTGAACATGGATTTCGATACCGATGGCCGGCTGTTTCTGCAGTGGCAAGGACGGCTGACGGAATTGGATCTGACGACGCGCCGCGAGACATTGGTGTTGGAGCCGGTCGGCCAATTCGTCTGCGGGTGGGACGAGCCCTGGCTTTATCTCATCAAGAATCAGGCTGTCTGGGCCCTTGAGACGCGGACGAATGTTCTCCAGCCGCTTATGTTGCCGGATGGGCGGATCTGTCCCGTTGAACGTCTCCAGCGGGACGGCGCGGGCCGCGTTATCATCCGCGCGGTGGTCGGCCAGCGCGCGAGTGGAGTTGA
Source organism: Lentisphaerota bacterium (assembly GCA_016188985.1). Lineage (GTDB taxonomy): Bacteria > Verrucomicrobiota > Kiritimatiellia > JAAZAB01 > JAAZAB01 > VSJD01. The sequence goes on from JACPGM010000135.1 coordinate 6,032, forward strand.
TTGGATTGAACTGAAGGGCGGACAGGCTCAACCGGTCGCGGCCGGCAAGGTCCGGCTGACCGAGACCCTGATAACCAACCTGGAAATTGGGCAGGCCGAGCCCTGGATGACCTACTGGACTCCATTTGTTTTCGCCGACGGCAGTTATATCAGCCGGGTGATCGGCATTGAGGCGACCTTGGTGGATACCTCAGGCCTCTGGCACACGTTCACCATGGATCGCAAGGTCCAGCCGCTCCAGCTCTTTGCCATGGTTGCCGGTGGCGGGCGTTTATGGATGGGCACCGTGCTGCCGCTGCATCTGCTCTCCTATGATTTAAGCGCCGGGAAATTCGCGAATTACGGCACGCCTACGCCGGTGCCGGGCGAAATTTACAACATGGTCTGGTCGGGCGAGCGTCTGTTTATGGCCAGCTATCCGGGGGCCGGCGTGACGCGCTATGATCCCGGACGACCGTGGCGGTTTGACCGTAGCGATCAAGCCAACCCTCGCCAGTTAGGCCGGATCAAGGAATCCGGTCCGGCCCTGCACCGCACGCATGGCCGGGCGCAGGACCCGGCCGGCAACGTCTATTTCGCCGCCAAGGGTGACTATGGCTGCGTGGACAGTGGTATTGCCCGCATTGATATCGCTACCGAAACCATGTCCCGCTGGATTTATCCCAACACCACCATGACCGCCCTGACCTACCTGCCCCAGACCGGACAGCTCCTGGTCTGCGAGCGCCGCATGGGGGAGAGCTGCCTGCGCGGGTCTTTCGTGGCGGCCGATACGGGCGCAATCGCCGAATCGCTGCCGTTAATCCAAGATGATGGTGATATCATCGCCTGGCTGCACGATGGCGGCGATCTCATCTACGGCCTGCATGATTATCGCGCCACGATCTTTGCCTTCAGCCTGAAGGAGCGGCGGATTGTCCGCAAGATCGAGGAGCTTCACTTCGGGGAGCACTGCAAGAACAGTCTGATCTTCGGTCCGGACCAACGCCTCTGGGGCGTGACGCACGAGTGCGTCTTTGCCGTGGACCGCGAATTGCGCGCTAAGGAACGCCTGGCCGCTTACGAGGACCGGATGCTTATTCGGCACAGCCGGTTCGGCCTCGAATTCGGGCCGGACGGCCACCTCTATTTCATGAACGGCGCGCACCTCATGCGCCTGATCGTGAAGTGAAGGGGTGCACGGTGCGCGAGCTTGATCTGGAAGAGCCTTGGCGGAGTAGGGTATGATTAAGACTTTTCTTTGTAGGAGCTCGGCCACGAAATGATCGCCTCGCGGGGCGAGGCTCCTACATGCCGTTTTTGTAGGAGCGCCGCATCGCCTGCCCGCAATGCTGCGCACCCGCCCGCAACGCTGTCGCGTAGCGACTGCGGGCTGGGTAGCGCTGTAGGCGGGCTGGCGCGATCAATTACCGTAATTCCTCAGTCTTGTGTGCAAATTACTGTAGCGCGCCACAGTGTGGCGCGGTCGCCCGCATACTATGCGGGCCTACAACAGGATACCTACCCACATAGTAGGCATTACCAATTACCTTTTTCTTTTCTTTACAGTTTAGCCTTGGGAGAGTAGGGTATGATCATGAAGTTTATGCGCGCAAGGTGGTTATTAGGCCTCATACTGGCCTGCGCGTTGCCCGGCCGCGCGTTGGCAGCCACGGTCACCTGGCTGCCGACCGGCGGTACTAATGACTGGTTCGCGGAAACTAACTGGAGCAGCGGTACGTGGCCGACCAATGGCGACGAGGTGATCATTGCTAACGCCAACATTGGCGTGCTGCTGACCAACTCCACCTATCCGTTAGGCTCGCTCGTGATCAGCAATAAGGCCACGCTGATCTTCTCCAACTGGGACACTTCGCTCAGCACTACCAATATGACCATCGCGGCAACCGGCGCCGTTACCTGCGCCGGCCCGTTTAACAACAGCGTCATGTCCAACCGCGTATGGATCGTCTGCACCAATCTATTTATTAATTCGGGAGGCAAAATTGACGTGAGTGGCCGCGGCTACGCGGGCGGCAGTGGAATTGGCGTTAGCGGCAGCGGCCCGGGTGGCGGTGTTGGTTACTCCAGCGGCTACGGCAGCGGGGGAGGCCATGGCGGTTTCGGCGGGGCCGGCTCAGCTCTTGGCGGTAATCGAAACGGGCTGGCGTCAAGCCCCATTATCCCCGGGAGTGGAGGCGGCGGAGGAGGCGGCGCCTCCACTCCGGGTGGGGCCGGCGGCGGCGCCGTTCTGATTCAAGCCGGCAGCAATGTGACAATTAACGGCGCCATCACGGCGAATGGAAACGCCGGCGGTGCAACTTATGGCGGGGGCGGGTCCGGTGGCTCGATTTATATTAGCTGCAGTTCAATCGCCGGGACCTCGGGCGTGTTGAACGCGCTGGGAGGCACCGCAGACACATGGCCTGGTCCCGGCGGCGGAGGCAGGGTCGCGCTCATTTACAATGTGGCCGCGCAGAACGTGATTACGGGCCTGCAAGTGAGTACCATGCCCGCCAGCGGCGGCGCGACTCTTCCTTATGCGGACCTTGGGAGCCTGTACCTCTCCGACAGCCGTTTTCTGCTGAATACAGTCACGAATCTAAAAGGACAAATTTACGGCTTTTCATCCGTGTCATTTAGCGCGCTCACGGTCAGCAATTGCTGGCTCCGTTTCCCTGAGAATGGCTTCCAACTCACGGTAACAAACGATCTCGCCGTTCTTGGCAGTTCCGGCCGTCTGGAACTCGGCGGCAACACAAGCCAGCGGGGCGCGGCCGGGTATCCGGCCGCCTTCTACTGCACCAATGCCGGTCCCCAGGCGACCATCGGCGGCAACCTCATTCTAAGCAACAGCGCGAGCTTCGCCGTCTACAGCGGCCTGACCAATGGCGGCTTTCCCAGCTATGGGGCCTTGGTGAGAGTCACCAATACCATGAACGTCGGTTCGGGCTGCTGGGTTTATGCCAGTTCGCATATCGCCAATGGCGGCTCAGTTCATTTTTTGGCCGGCAACCTGACCATTGCAAACCTGAATTCCGGATTCAAGGCGGATTACACCGGATTTACCGGTGGAAACAACGGCGCAGGTTATGACGGGTTAGGTCCTGGCCACGGCTGGGGCGCATTTCGAATGATGGGGAGCGGCGCCGGTTATGGGGGCATAGGAGGCGGGAGTTCGGAAGCTACCGGTGGAAGCACGTACGGCTCATCCAATGCGCCTGTGGACGCCGGCAGCGGCGGTGGCGGTCGTGACGTTGCCATTGGCGGTAGCGGCGGTGGGCTGATCTGGATTCAAGTGAACGGCGACATCACCCAGAACGGCACAATTAGCGCGAACGGCCAGACGGCCTTCACGGTAGGCACGGCTATTTGGGGCGGCGGGGGGTCAGGCGGCGGCATATACCTGTATGCGCGCTCATTTTCAAGTACCAACGCCAGCGCCATTATTCGCGCCAACGGCGGCAACGCTGCCTCGGCAACGTACGGGGGCGGCGGCGGCGGGGGCCGGATTGCGATCTGGCGGATGTACGACAGGTCGGGGGGAATTACCCCTACCGTGACGGCCGGCACGGGATATACCAATGGAGTAGCCGGCACAATTTTCTGGGGTCAGATTCCGCTTCCCGGCGCAATCTTTTCATTCCACTAATCCGGCCTTCGCCGCTGGATGTCCCGGTCATCCAGTATGATCGGGCCATGGGAGTCAAGCCATCCCGCCTTCCGTTCATGCATGCTTGACGAACCGCTGTTGTGAGGACGAACGGCATACAGAAAGGGGCATGGGATGATCTCACGGGAAAGCCGCGCATACTTACGCGAATTGCGTAAGCATCCGGCATTTGGCGCCGTGGGTAACGAGTTCAACCTCGACGGACTGCGCCAAGGCATGGCGGCGCGCCAAGCGCCCGCCAACCGTGATGTCAAATGCATCCGCTCGCAGATTGACGCTATGCCCTGTGAATGGGTGTTGGCGCCCGGCGCCGATCCTGATCTGCGGCTTCTGTATCTGCATGGCGGCGGCTATGTTTCCGGTTCGGGCGCAAGCTACCTTCCCCTGGCGGCTCACATCTCGGCGGCGGCACAATGCGCCGTCCTTCTGCCCGACTACTCTCTGGCGCCGGAGCATCGCTTCCCGGCCGCGCTGGAGGATTGCATCCGCGCCCACGAATGGATGATTGCATCCGGGCCGGACGGCCCGGCAACCGCCAAGGCCACTTTCATCGCCGGGGATTCGGCCGGCGGCGGTTTGACTTTGGCGACACTGCTGGCGCTGCGCGATCGCAGCCGGCCATTGCCGAAGGCGGGTATCCCGCTCTCGGCCTTTGCGGATTTGACGCTGGCCAGCGAGTCTCTACAATCCGAGTCGGAAAACGATCACATCATGAGTCCACGGTGCTTACCCAAGTTCGTGGACCTCTACCTGGGAGAGATGGATCCCCATAACCCGCTTGCCTCGCCGGTATTTGGCGATTACACTGGCATCCCGCCGCTGCTGATCCAGGTCGGCGAATATGAGATTATTCGCGATGATAGCGTCCGGGTGGCGGACAAGGCGCGATCTGACGGTGTTGAAGTGAAGCTCGAAGTCTGGCCGGGCATGGTCCATGTGTTTCAGGTCCGCGAGCTCCCTGAAAGCTACGAAGCCATTGGACATATTGCCGGCTTCATGCGGTCGTGCTTGACCCGATGATGGCCAGACCGATGCCGGGGCAGCACACACAAAGACGCGGATGCGACAACGGCAGGTGGGCCGTGCTCTCCGCAGGACGAGTACGAGCACAAGAAAGATTTTGACGTTTCTTTGTTCGTTGTCTGAGGTAGGGACGCCTCGCCGAGGCGTCCGCGGACGGGTCGGCGACCCGTCCCTACCAAGACGCGAATCCCACAATTGACAAAAGAGATATTGTGTTTGTATTAGTGTCATTTAAGCAGCTAAACCAATTCAAGAGGCTGGTATGAATAAAATACGGATAGGACTTGTCGGCTGCAGTCGCGGGAATTCCATCGTCAAGGTGTTTGCCGCGCATCCGAAGGTCGAAGTAACGGCGCTCTGTGATGTTGATGAAATCATTCTGACTACGGCGGGCAAGGCCTTGGAGCTGCCGGATGGCGCGCTCCACACGACCTACGAGGGGTTTCTGACGGCGCCCGTGGATGCCGTGATCATCGCCACGCCGATTAAATACCACGCGGACCAGACCGTGCAGGCATTGGAAGCCGGCAAGCATGTGCTCTGCGAGCAGACGATGGCCTATACGGTGAAAGACTGCCGGCGGATCGTGGATGCCGTCAAGAAAAGCAAGCGGACCTACATGATGGCCGAGAATTACTGCTATTTCCATTATGTCCGCGAATGGCAGAAGTTGGTTGAGGCCGGCAAACTGGGCAAGATCTTCTACGCGGAGGGCGAATACCTCCATGAGATCATCGCCCTGCTCGTCAACGCCAAGACCGGCAAATACTACTGGCGGCATGCGCGCCCGCCGATCTGGTACTGCGCGCATACCCTGGGCCCGTTGCTGATGCTGATGAAGGATCGCATCGTCAAAGCTTGCGGATTGACCACGGGATTCAACAAGCTGCCGCGGTTCAAGAAACATATCGGCTTCCTCGACTTCGAAATCGGTCTGTTCAAAACCCAAAAGGGGTCGGTGATCAAGATCCTGCGCTCTCAAGTGGTGGCGCGGCCGCATATGGTCTGGTATGCCATCTTCGGCACTAAGGGCCACCTGGAGAACAGCCGTCTCAACCTGAGTGGCGGGGACGGATTGGCCTACATCGAGGGCGAAAACAACATCCATGCCACGAAACCAATGCTCTTCTCGATCAATGATCCAAACGCCCC
>JACPGM010000136.1 GCA_016188985.1 Lentisphaerota bacterium
AAACAGCATATCATGTTTGCCCATTTTGTCGCCGCTGGGATGGCTGCGAGAATGGGCATACAAGGCTCGTCGGAGCGGCCATCCCTAAGCGGCGACCACTATATGTTGGGGGTCTTCACTCTAAAGCCTGAAGGACCATAATTACAATACCGGCCAATGGTATGTTTATAACCTGGCCGGCAGCGCCATGTTAATCAATGGCGCCACGTGGGGCGGGGCCACCTATTTTCCCGTGGCCGGCGATTACGACGGCGATGGCAAGGCGGATTTATCGGTGTTTTCCAGAATCGCGAGCAAGTGGTACACCTACCACCTTGGCGATAATACTACGCGTGAGATTAATATCGGCTTTGACGAGTTTTTCGTTCCCATTGTCTACTGGCCGCTATACTTTTACTATTGATGCCGGCCCAGGCGCTTTCGGCCCGCCGGTAATCTATCTGCGACGGATAGGATTGCGCTCCAGCCGCAGCGGCTTGGCGTAAAAGGGATAGTTCTCCGGCGGACGCGCCGGATCAATGTATTTCCAGCGCTTGTACATCCAGAGCCACTGCCCGGGCTGCGCGCGGATTTCCTGCTCAAACAGCGCGGCGATCGCCTGGGTCAGGCCGCCGATAATCGCGCTACGCGTTTGCCCCGCAGACCCCGGCTTCAAGGGCGGCCGGCTGTAAATCGTATAAGTGCCGTCGGCATTGGCCCGGCAGAAGACGGGAACTATCGGCGCCCCTGTGCGCTCGGCCAGCACCGCGGCCGCCGTGGACACCGGAATGGGCAGCCCGAAGAAGTTGACAAATAACCCGCCTTCATCCGGCTTCGTATTCTGGTCGAGCAGCAGTGCCACGCGCTTACCCTGCCGCAGTGCCTCAAGGAGCGCGCGGATCGCGCCCTGGCGCCCGACAATCTCTACGCCGGGGATGGAACGCCCCGCGCCGAGAATGGCGTCAACCGCCGGATTGGCCAGCGGCATGGCCGCGGCCACGTGGGTATAGCCGTGCAGGCTGAGCGCTCGGGACATGAGTTCCCAGTTGCCAAAGTGCGCGGTAACGCCGATCAGGGGTTGCGCCGTCACATGCAGCCGCACGCTCTCGTCAAGGGTAACATACCGGCGAACCCGTTGCTCCAGGCGCCGCGAAAACCAGAAAAGGTCAAGGATGACCAGGGCCATTGTGTAGAAGGCTTCGCGGGCAATGCGCCGCCGGGCTCGGGGCGAAAGATCCTGACCAAATGCTATCTCGAGATTGGCCAGGGTAATGCGCCGCTGCTGCGGCGCGGCATAATACGCAAAAGCCGCCGCCACCCGCGCGCAGGCCAGCACCGCCGGGCGGGGCAGGACCGGCAGGAGCGCCAAACCCAGCCGCGTCAGCAACGCCTCCAGCGCAAAACGAAGCTTCCTGGTTAAACACATGACGAAAGCCGCTTGATTGGTGAGCCGGGCGGGAGTCGAACCCGCGACCACCGGATTAAAAGTCCGATGCTCTGCCAACTGAGCTACCGGCCCTGGTGAGCAAAAATCGCCTCAACAGCCCTCCGCTGCCAAAGCTATGGCGGGTTCCACCTGAGGCGGATCCGTCTAGGGCGGAAAAAGTGAGGCGGCTACAACGCAATTGTCCGCGCAAAAGACCCTATGCCAAGATGCCGGCTTTGTCAAGAATTCTGGCCCAGGCATTCACGGTTCCGCGCAGGCCATGGGCACACTTTATAAAGTGTGCCCAGAAACTTTAATTACAAAAATCCCTATCGCATTCAATTTCCCGCCAATTCCTCTTGAGCCTGCCCCCCTAAATGGCTGACGGGTTACTGAAGCGCGGAAAAAATGCTTGCATCACCGTCAGCAGGGGGGCATAGTGCGGCGCTTTTTAACCTTCGGTCTTAAGGAGAGCTTTCCGTGGCGGAACGACGCATTGCCTTAACGCAGATTCGCAACGTCGGCATCATGGCGCACATTGACGCCGGCAAAACGACGGTCAGCGAGCGGCTGTTGTTTTATTCGGGCAAGACCCACAAAGTGGGTGAAGTCCATGACGGCGCAGCTACTCTCGACTGGATGGCCCAGGAGCGCGAGCGCGGCATCACCATCACCTCCGCCGCCACCACCCTGCCCTGGAAAGACCACGAGATCACGCTGATTGACACCCCCGGACACGTGGATTTCACCGCCGAAGTCGAGCGCAGTTTGCGCGTGCTGGATGGCGCCGTGGCGCTCTTCTGCGCCGTGGGCGGCGTCCAGCCGCAATCGGAAAAAGTCTGGCTGCAGAGCGAGAAATACGGGGTCCCCAAGGTTGCCTTCATCAACAAGATGGACCGGACCGGCGCTGATTTTTTTGGCGTCGTCAAGAAAATTCAGGAGATTCTGGGCGCCAATGCCGTGCCGGTCGTGGTGCCCATGGGTCAGGAAGACCGCTTCCGGGGCGTTATTGACCTCCTGGCGATGAAGGCCGTAACCTATTCCGAAGACGACTTGGGCCGGACCTATGCGGAAGAAGAAATCCCACCGGAACTGTGCGCCAAGGCCAAAAAATGGCGGGCGCATCTTGTGGAAAAATGCGCGGAACAGGATGACGCGCTGCTGGAAAAGTTTCTGACCGCCGGCGACCTGACCGCCGCCGAAATGCACGGGATCATTCGCAAAGCCACGATCGCGCGCAAGGTAATCCCGGTCTACTGCGGGGCGGCCTTCAAGAACAAGGGGATCCAGCCCCTCCTGGATGGTATTGTCTATTTCCTGCCATCACCGGCCGATTTACCGCCGGTGGTCGGAACGCCCGGCGCGGACGACCAAACCCAGGTCCGGCGCGCGCCCGCGGATGACGAGCCGTTAGCCGCCATAGCCTTCAAGGTTGTGTCCGACAAGCATATGGGCAAGCTGACTTACCTGCGGATTTATTCCGGCCAACTCCACACCGGCGACAGCGTCTATAACAGCACTCAGCAGACCGATGCGCGCATCGGCCGGTTGATGCGCATGCATGCCAATCGCCAGGAAGGCATTGAGGCCGCCGCCACCGGCGACATTATTGCCGCCGTCGGCCTGGCGGCGGCCCGAACGGGCGACACGCTTTGCAGCCGGGCGAAACCAGTTCTGCTCGAGGCCATTGAGTTTCCGGCGCCGGTAATGTCCGTCAGCGTCAAGCCCGCCAGCCGGGTTGACGGCGAAAAGACTTTGGCCGCGCTGCAGCGGCTGGCCGAGGAAGACCCGACCTTTTTTGTCAGGCTCGAGCCGGAAACGAGGGAAACCGTTATTTCCGGGATGGGCGAACTGCACCTGGAAATCCTGGTGGATCGGCTGCGCCGCGAGTTTGATGTCAAGGTCGCCGTGGGGCAGCCGGAAGTCGCCTTCCGCGAAACGGTCACCGTGACGGTCGAGGGCCAATACAAGCATGTCAAGCAGTCCGGCGGGCGCGGCCAATACGCCCACGTCTGGCTGCGGCTGGAGCCCAGGGAGACCGGCGCGGGCTTTGAGTTTGTCAGCGAAGTCAAGGGCGGGCGCATTCCGGCGGAATATATTCCGGCGGTGGAAAAAGGCATCATCCGCTCCATGGATAAGGGCCCTTTTGCCGGTTACCCGGTGGTTGACGTGCGCGTGGTGGTTTTTGACGGCTCGTTTCATGAAGTGGATTCGAGCGACATAGCCTTCCAGACGGCGGGGGCGGCGTGTTTTCGCGAGTTGTTTCTCAAGGCCCAGCCAGAGATTACCGAGCCGGTAATGGCGCTGGAAGTGACCACCCCGGAAGATTACGTGGGCGGCCTTACCGGCACGATCTGCCAGCGCCGCGGGCGGATTGAAGCCATGGACACCCTCGGCGAACACCGCGTGATCAGCGCCATGGCGCCGCTCAGCGAGATGTTCGGCTATGCCAATGTGATCCGCACCCTCAGCCAGGGCCGCGCTACTTACACAATGCACTTCGAGCGCTATGAGGCCTTGCCCTATGCCTTGGCCGAAGAACTGGTAAAGCAACGCCGCCAACAAGGCAAAGTGCATTGAATGCGAAGGCTCAATCAACCCAGCGCGCGTCAATCCAGCCGCGGACGGAATTGATTAAGCGGATTGAGCGCGCGCGCTTAAGGTCGGCAGGCCGCAGCACCCGTTCCTGGATGACGCTGGCCTCCAGCAGATGGCGGCGGAAGGTTCCTGCCAGCAAGCCGCAGGCCACCGGCGGCGTCCAAAACCGGCCGTCGAGCTCCAACACCAGGTTGGCCAGAGTGCTTTCGGTAAGCTCGCCCCGCCGATTCCACAGGATGACGTCCTCGCAATCGGGCCGTGAGGCCAGAGCTTGCCGGTAAATTTCCCGCTGCGTGGTTTTGTGATAAAGCCACACTTGGTCTTCATCCACCGCCGCAGCGGCCAAGCCGACTCGCAGGGATGTAAGCGGCTTCAGTGGTTCGGCCTCAATGTGGCAGGAACCATCGCGGCGCAGGAGCAACCGCATTTTCAGCGCCGTTGCTGGTGCGCTGCCGGCCGCACCTACCCGGCCGGCGTTTGGCCGGACATATTGTTCCAGGGCTTGCTCAATGGCCGGGCGGCTGAACGAAAAATCGAAATAGGCGGCGCTTTCCGCCAGCCGGTCCAGGTGCTCGTCCAACAGGAAATAACCATTATCCCAGCGCAGCGATTCAAGCAGTTCGAACTCCGGCAGAGGGCAGCTCAGAACTTCGGCTTTAGCCAGGCACTCCGCATATTCCCCTTCCGGCGAGGAGCCATAGGTAACGCCGCCGCCGACATGATAGCGGGCGATGCCGGCCTGGGTATCCACGGTCACGGTGCGAATGGCCACATTAAATTGTGCCTGACCGTCGGGCGAACACCAGCCGATCGTGCCGCAATAAATGCCCCGCGGGTAAGGCTCAAGCTCGCGAATGATCTGGGTGGCGCGGATTTTGGGAGCGCCGGTTACGGAGCCGGACGGAAACACCGCCGCCAGGATTTCCGGCACGCCGGAGTCGGATTGCGCGACCACGGTGGAAGTCATCTGCCAAACCGTCGGATATCGCTCCACTTCGAATAAGCGCGCAACTTCAACCGAGCCAGGGCGCGCGACCCGGCTGAGATCATTGCGTAGCACATCCACGATCATTACGTTTTCCGCGCGATCTTTTGGGCTTTCAGCCAAGGCGCGCGCCGCCTGGCGGTCGGCCTCGGCGGAACGCCCGCGCCGCGCGGTGCCCTTCATGGGGCGCATGGTCAAGGCCGCCCCATCTTTTTTTAAAAGCAATTCCGGCGAGGCCGAAAGCAGGTGAAAACGGCCGGCTTGGGCAAACGCGCAATGGTCGGCTTGCTGCGCGGCGCAGAGCTGCTGGAACCAGGCGAAAGTGTCGCCCTGGAAAGCGGCCTGCAGGGGAAAGGTGTAATTGATCTGGTAAGTGTCGCCGGAGACGATCAACTCGCGAATTCGCTGAACCTGGCGGTGGTAGGTTTCCGCGCTCACCAGCGCTTGCCAAGGGCCAACCTGAAACGAAGCCTGGTTAGAAATCTGCTGCGGCGGGCCTGATGCAGGCGCGCGATACAGACCGAACCAGGCCAGGGGCAGCTCGGCGCCCGGATGGGCCGAGAGCGCCGGATCGAAGGCGGGGGCTGCCTCATAACTCAGGAACCCCGCGGCATAAAGTCCCTGGGCCACTTCCGCGGCCACCCGTTGCAGGCAGGGCTTGACTTCGGCCAGAGCGATGGCCGAAAAAATCCGGACCGGATTGGAAAAGGCCAGTTGGCTCCTCCGCGAGACAAATACGATATCGCCCGGCGCGGGCATGATTGTTGGCCACCTCCAGATTGCCGTTGACAGCGAGACAAACGATATGGTACATGATGAACAATGCAATGCAAATCCATAGGCTTATGGCTGGGCCGCGCGCTGGTCAGCGTGCCGTTATTGAGTCTGGTGACCGGCTGCGAATTGGAGTCGGCCAGCCAGCGCATTGAAATTCGTCCCGATACGGCGACTTTGAAATACGGCCAAACGGTGACGCTCACGGCTTACAATGGCTATATTTATGATTGGTCGCTCTCGGATGGCACGATTGGGGCGCTCAATACCCGCCGGGGGTCGCAGGTGATCTACACCAGTTTGACGGATCCTTCTACGCCGGCCGTGCAGGTTGTTACGGCAGTGTCCACATTTTCCGATACCATGGGCACCGGCGGCACCGGCACCAATGGCACCGAAGTAGTTCACTATGCCGAAGCCTACATCACCCACATCAGTTCCACCAATTAGCCTCTGACCATGTTTCTGGTCGCCCGACGCATCTCTATCCGCATTGCCTTCTCCGCCCGGATATTCCTGTCGGCGCTGGCCCGCGTGATCCCTGGATGTAGCCGCGTCCGTGAGGGCGTGGACAATTAGAGCAATGAAAATATTTCTCTGCCCGGCCCTGGTAGATTTGCTGCTCTTTCTGATCGCCTTTGCAGTCATGTATCGTTCCGGCGAATGGGGCCTGAGTGTCACCCAATGCGCCTGGCTGGCCGGCCTGTTCCAACTGACCTACATGCCCGCCAGCGTGGTCATCGGGTTGCTGCTGTCCCGCCGCAATGCCCGGGCCGTTCTCCTGGTGGCGGTCTTGCTTTGCACTATTGCCGGCATGGCCACCCTGCTGGCCGGCGAATTTATTCCGCTGCTCGTAGCCTATGGCAGCCTGGGTATCTTCAGCGCCATTTTCTTTAACGCCTTTCAATCCTTCATGCGCGCCGAAGCCGCGCCGGGCGACTTGCGGCGTACCGTTGGCCGTTATACATTGGCGTGGAGCCTGGGCAGCGCCGTGGGCATATTGTTATCCGGCTTTTTCTACCGCTGCGGTTTTCTGACGCTCGCGGTCCTGACGCTGCTGGGCGGCCTGGCGATTCTGGGCGTGCTGCTCCGGCATAAAGCCCGCCCGCTGGACGCGCTCTCCGCCGATGAACAGGGCGAACGCGCCTTGGCGCAGGCGCCGCCGGTAAATCCGCGCTATGTCTGGATCGGCTGGCTGCTGATGTTAGCGGCTATTTTTCTGCAGCGGCCAATTCAAACTTTCTTTCCGGTCATCAGCGCCAAGACCGGGATTAGCGCGTTTATGGCCAGCCTGCCGCTTTTTTTGCAAATGGCCGTGCAAGCGTTAATCAGCTTGGCCATGATCCGCGGACGTCATTGGCTTTATCGCCGGGCGCCTTTAGCGTGGGCGCACGGGCTTGCAGTGCTGCTGGCTTTGGCCATGTGGTGGCGGCCCACGTTCCTGGTCTGTTTCCTGGGGATAAGCCTGTCTGGTATTTACATGGGCTTCGTTTGCTATTGCAGCGTCTATTATTCGTCTAATTCCGGCCGGCGCGCGTTCAACATCGGGGTCAATGAATTTCTGGGAGGTCTGGGGTCTTTAGCCAGCCTGCTTGCCAGCCAATGGCTCATGAAGCGCACGAGTGATGCCGCCAGCATGTATCTGGTTATTGCCCTGGCCCTCCTGATTTTGCTGGTGATCCAGTTGGTGGTCGCCGGCAGGGCGCGGCCGGAAGTCGTAGCGCGTTATACCGCGCGTCATAAATCCGCGCCGGGTTAGGGAAAGACGGCCTTCCAGCCTCATGCCAGAGGCAGATCCGCCTCTCTGGCGGAAAAGGCGGATCCGCCTCTCTGGCGGAACAGAAAAACTTCGGAAATTGTTGTAGGCCGCGTGTCCTCACGCGGCGTTACGTTTTGGCGCAAGCCGGTCGGACTTGCATAGTCACGGTCGCCACGCCGGGATAGTGAAAGCAGTCGCGGTAGAGCTATGTCTGACCCGGGAACTGTGGAATCTATTGTGAAGGGCTGTCCCCAGAACCTTAGACCCCAGAACCTGCCTTAAAGAAGATAACAATTAAAATGAAGATGAGGTAACAATGAAAACAAAACTGGTTATTTCTATTCTATTGCTTATGAATTTTCCGGGTCTGAGTGACAGTGGGGCCTGGTCAGTAGGAAAAAACTTCCCATGTGGGGTGAACATTAAGTTTATCGGGCCTGGTGGTATTAAAGCTGGTGCTAGTGCATCCTGGTATATCGTTTTAACCAATTCATCAGTCAGTAATTGGACATACGCTGCCACCCTCCAAGTTGATGCTATAGGCTATGATGGTGAATTGTGGGAGCATTTATTTCTAACAAGGACTTCGAATGTTTTGGCGGCGGGTTCATCAACGACGATCATTGCATCCGTTGAATCTACGAACATCATTCGGATACTAGTGTAGTGTTTCATGCAGATGTGTACTTATCCAGAGTTTTCTTTGCTCGGGCGATTTTTGCGAGAATATCTTCCGCCTTGGCTGTCCAAGTGAAGCTTGTGGGATTGGCATTGTGATGTTCAATATAGTCCATGATG
>JACPGM010000137.1 GCA_016188985.1 Lentisphaerota bacterium
ACACGGCTTCGCGGTCGGCTCCATCCAGCCGTTGGCGGGCGAGCTGCTCATCGCGGTCCACGATCCCCACCACGCGCAAATCGCTCGCCGCGGCGCGGAAGACGCTTTTTACCAGGCAACTCAGGCGCAGGCCGTAGCCGATAACTCCCAAGCGGATCATGGGTTTTGCTCCTATGCGTCTATCTGCAAAAAAAACGCGGTGACCATAACGGCTTAACCCGGATAAGTCAAGCAACTGGGCTGCCGGGAAGACCTGCGGCGACGGCCGGTGGAGCAGATGAAAAGGAAATTGGAAACTGGAAATTAGAAATTGGTAAGAGCCAAAACAGATACTTGCAGCCAATTTCCAGTTTCCAATTTCTAATTTCAGCGGAGCTATTGGCCACCCCCGGTGTGGCATTCGTGGCATTGCATAGCGCCCACGTCGCCGGCGGGATGTTCGAAGGCCAGGCCCTGGGGGTTAAGCTGGCGCAGTTGCTCACCCGCGCCCTGGGCCAGGATCACGTGACAGGTGGTGCAATCACTCGCCCTGATTTCCTGCTTTCCGTCGGCGGTTTTATGCTCGCCATCATGACAACGGAAGCAGCCGGGGAAATACAGGTGACCGAGGTTATCGGGATGAACTTTCCAACTGGTCTGCATTTCGGGAAAGAAATTGTTGAGATAGATTTTCTGGACTTCATCAATCGTCCGGCGATAGCGCGGATCCTGGCGATATTGCCCATGCATGGCGGTGGCGATCTTTTGCAGCGCCTCTTCTTTCGTGGCATAAGGCCTGGTCAGCGCTTCCACGGCCGTCTTCTTGACAAAAGGCAGCGTGGCATCCAGCAGGCCCAACGAGAGGGCCATGTTCACCGCCTCATCCGCCGTCTGGAAAATATGCGCGGGGCGGTTGTGGCAATCCATGCAGTCCATCCGGCGCACAACATCGCGGCCCGGATCGGGCTTGAAATCCGGCGTCTGAAACTCGGTTACCACGCCCTGCTGGTCCACCACGCGCACCCAGGGAATGACCTGGCGCAACTCATCGCGGGCAATATATTCAATCCAGTTGCCGACGTTCATGTGCCAGTGGATGCCGCCCACCGGTCCGCGGGTAAGGTCGCTGCCGCCGACTTTCAGCGACAAGCGCACCGTGAAGGGGGTATTGCTCTTATCGGAGAGAAAATGGGGATAGACCCGATCGAGATCGCCCGAGAACTTTTGCGGCCAATGGCACTGCTCACAGGTCTCCTGGGCAGGGCGCAGGCTTTTGACCGGAGTTTTGAGAGGCCGCTCGAACTTATTGAAAAGCACGGCGTAGACCTGGTAAAGGCCGCTGATCTTGGCTTTGACATACCAGGCCGCGCCGGAACCGATGTGACATTCCGAACAAGCCACCCGCGCATGGGGCGAGTGCCGATAGGTGGTGAATTCCGGATGCATCACGGTGTGACAGGCCTGGCCGCAGAACTGCACTGATTCGCTGAAATGGTAGCTGCGATAACTGGCCACGGCCGCGAAGAGCAGAAAAAAAAGACTGCCGCTCACAAACAAGACAAGGGTGCGCCGGGCCCGCGGCCGGGAAAAATCCAGGATGAGCGGCGGGAACGGCCCGCCGCCGGCGCGGGCGATTTGGAAGCGCGCAATAACCAGGCCCAAGCCAACCAGAACGAGGCCGATAACCAGAACCAAAGGCAGGATCAGGTAGGCCAGAATCCCGACATAAGGATTGCCGCCCGAGGACGACAAATCCAAAAGAAGGAGAAGGACAAACGAGAAGAAGGCGCCGACGACCACCACCAGGCCGATGAGACTAAGCCAGTTGCGAAAGATGGATGGACCCGGTGGGGCTGCTGGATTTGGCAAGGTCATAGACTCATTTACTCAACCAGCAATTTAACTGATTGCCTGAAACTGGGAATAGCACTATTCAATTATCTATCGGACAAAACTACGAAAAACTGGCCGAGGAACGCGCCAACGCCAAGGCCGCAAAGAAAGTAAATTGACGCCGGCGGCGCCATCGCCTAAGCTTCCCAGGCATGTGGATGAAAAAATACTCCCTCTATATCCTTCTGCCGGCATTTATTGTGATCAGCATTCTGGCGATGGTGAACGAGATACGCAAGGGACACACGCTCTACCATGAGGAATGGGCGCATGCCGGCGTGGTGGCCCACAGCCCCGAAGAATATCCCGCGGTTTTTGATTTCGACCCCTTGGCCGGGTTGCAAACCAACGCCGGGGAAATCCATCTGCCGCCGCCCCCGTTACAAAAGGAGACCTGGCCCTGCTCGCAATGCCACGACAAAGACACCAGCAACCCGGAACGCCGGGTCCTGAGCGCCGCCCACGAGGAAATCGTGCTGAAACATGACGAGGAGCATCGCTGGTGTCTGGATTGCCACGATTTTGCGGACCGCGACAAGCTGCATCTGGCCAGCGGCGAAAAAGTCTCTTTTGAAGAATCCTACCGCCTGTGCGGCCAGTGTCATGGGCCAACCTACCGGGATTGGCGCCTGGGCATCCATGGCCGACGCACCGGCTACTGGAACGGAAGCAAATCCTATCTCCTCTGTGTGCATTGTCATTCGCCTCATGAGCCGAAATTCAAGCCGTTAACTCCGCTGCCGCCGCCGCTGCGGCCCGAATTTCTGCGCGGCCAGGACAGCGCCAAGGAAACGCAATGAGCGACTTGAATAATCGCAACCTTAAACCCGCGGCGGCCGATTCCGAGCCGGGCATGCCGCGGCGCGACTTTCTCAAGGCGGCCGCCGGCACGCTGGCTACCTTGGCGCTATCCGGCTGCACCAAGGAAGCCATCGAAGCGTTTCTGCAAAAACATTTTCAGGAACTTTCTCCCGAAGAACTCAAAACCGTGGTCGCCCGCCTGGAGCGCGAATGCCAGGAGAAACAAGGCGTTAAGGTTTCGATCTCGACCAAGGCCGCGGCGCCCGGCGTGCTCTTCGGCGCCGGGTTGGACCTGTCGCGTTGTATCGGCTGCCGGCGGTGCGTTTACGGCTGCGTCAAGGAGAACAACCTCTCCCGCAACCATCAGATCCAATGGATTCGCGTCCTGGAACAGGAGAAAGCCAAAGGCGTGAATCTGGAGGACGCCAATCCCTATTATGACCCCAAGGAAGTCCCGCGGGAGGGCTACTTCTACATTCCGGTATCCTGTCAACACTGCCGCCGGCCGCCCTGCGTTAAAGTCTGCCCGGTAAAGGCCACCTGGAGCGAGCCGGACGGGATCGTGGTGGTGGACTACAACTGGTGCATCGGCTGCCGCTGTTGCATGTCGGCTTGTCCTTACGGCGCGCGGCACTTCAACTGGGGCACGCCCTCGGTTCCCAGCAAGCACCTGAATCCCCGGATGCATTATTTCGGCAACCGTCCCCGGCCGCGGGGCGTGGTGGAGAAATGCACTTTCTGCATCCAGCGCACGCGGGAAGGCCGTTATCCGGCCTGCGTCGAGGCTTGTCCGGTGGGCGCCCGCAAGTTCGGGAATCTATTGGATCGCAAAAGCGAGATTCGCCAGATCATGGAGCGCAAGCGCGTTTTCGTGCTGAAAGCCGAGCTGAATACCCAGCCCACCTTCTACTATTTCTACTCACTATGAACAAAGTAACCTTCAGGGAACTCTTACGGTTCGGGTTTTACGCGCTGCGTTATATGTTCACCGGCGGGCCGGCTTACTACCTCTGGCTGGCCTTCCTCGTGGCGCTGGCGCTCTGGGGCGGCCTGGCCTACCGCGAGCAACTCACCCAGGGCTTAGTGGCGACCAACATGCGCGACCAGGTATCCTGGGCCTTCTATGTGGGGAATTTTACCTTCCTGGTGGGCGTCGCCGCCGCGGCGATCATCCTCATTATCCCGGCCTACGTCTACGACTGGAAACCCATCAAGGAAGTGGCCATCATGGGCGAGATCCTGGCGATCAGCGCGTTGGTCATGTGCATGCTCTTCGTGCTGGCCGACCTGGGCCAGCCCGAAATGGTCTGGCACATGATCCCCAGCGTCGGCAAGTTGAACTTCCCGGCTTCGCTTTTAGCCTGGGATGTGGTGGTCTTGAATCTCTACTTTCTGCTGAACCTGGTCATCGTGGTCTATCTGCTCTACTGCACGTATCAGCAGCGGCCCTACAACAAGTATTTCGTGGTGCCGCTGATTCTGCTTTCCATCCCCCTGGCCATCTCCATTCATACGGTTACGGCCTTCATCTACAACGGCATGGCGGCCCGGCCGTTCTGGAATGCTTCCATCCTGGCGCCGCGCTTCCTGGCCAGCGCCATGTGTTCGGGCCCGGCAATTTTGCTGATTCTCTTTCAAATCCTGCGGCACACCACGCGCTTTGAGATCAAGGACGAGGCCCTGTGGAAGATCGCGGAAATCATGGCTTACGCCATGTTCATCAACCTGTTTCTACAGGGCGCTGAAGTCTTCAAGGAAGTGTACTCCAGCTCCGAGCACGTCGTGCACTTCAACTATCTTTTTGTCGGCCTCGGCCACCACCGTTCCCTTGTGCCTTACGGCTGGGGCGCGGTCATCTGCAGCCTGCTGGCCTTTGGGCTCTTCATCATTCCGGCTACCCGGCGCCATCCGGTTACGCTGAATCTGGGCTGCCTGCTGATCTACATCGGCGTGTATATTGAAAAAGGCATGGGCCTGGTTATTCCCGGCTTGACCCCCGATGCCTTGGGCGAGATCTACGAGTATGTTCCCACCATGACCGAAGTGCGGATCGGCGTGGCTTGCTTCTCAATCGGCTTCCTGGTCTACACCTTCCTTACCAAGTTAGCCGTGGCCATTACCCTGGGTGATTTCAACCGGAATATGGTAGCCGCCGGCGACCGGCGGGGACGGCCGATTCCGCGACCCTCAACGCCGGATTAGCAGCCTGATATGTCAGGAATCGCTATAAAAAACAAGAAGTTGCTAAAGCAAGATGGGATTTCCGCCGAAGGCGGATCCGCCTATGGAGGACACCACAGAGACACAGAGGCACGGAGCAAGATCCTTCTCCTTAATCTCTTCCTACTCCCTCACAGGAGTGTTGCGCGCATCCCGAGCGCGCGCAAGCGCGTCACGGGATGCGCGCAACGATTGGTAAGGAGAAAACACGAGCGGAGTAGTCCTGTCTCCGTGTCTCTGTGGTGAGGTTTGTTTTGTTTGGGTTGCGGGCAACAGCCCGCCTTGGCGCAGAACTCTCAGGAAGGAGCCGCCGTCTCGCCGGCGGACTCCTCGTTTCCCGTCCACGGCGGGAAGATCTTAACGAGGACATAGAGGATCACGAACGGCAGGATGAACAGCCCCAGCGACATGAAAAGGCCTTCCATGCCAAGCAGACTCGTCTTGTAGACCGTGAGGCCCCTGAGACTCTTGGAAAACAACTGGCCGCCGATTACAACGTTCCAGCGCACGCTGTAGATCCCGATCAGGACCAGCATGGCCGAAAGGAAATAGAGCATTCGGCGCACTTCGTCCGGCAGTTTGCCGAACCTGGCAAAGACAATTCCCACCAGCGGGCACAGGCTGCCCAGCACCACCTGCGATATAATGAGGCTGATAAACAGCCGCTTGGCCACCAGGTCCCGCAGGATATGAATGGACTCCTCCGATTCATACAGCCGGTGGATGAAATCAAGCATTTCCAGCGCCAAGTCAACCAGCATGGCGTACAACAGCAACTCGCCCATCTTGTGCAGACAGGCCATCCCCGGCTTCTTCCAGCGGAACCAGGCCGTTACCATGTAGATCAGCAAGACAACGGCCATGCCCGAAACGATCGCGGAGAAGAGGAACACAACGGGCATCAGCACCGAACTCCACCAGGGATTGGCCTTGACGGATCCGAAAATGAACCCGACGTAGCCGTGCAACAGGAAGGCCGAAGGCACGCCGACAATGGTGATGAATTTGCCGATCTTATCATCAAAACGCAGGGCTTCCGGCGATATGTCATCAATCCCGAGGGAAAGGATTTTGTACAGGAACTTCATGGCCCCGGTCTTTTCGCGCGACCAGATCACGATCTGTTTGCGGTAGTCGAACCAGATCTCGAGCAGCAAAACCACCAGGAGGTACCAGGCGTAGACGAAGCCGAACATGGCCATGGCCGAATTCAAGTTAGGCGTCAGGAACATCTCCAACGACCTTTCGGGATGCCCCAGATGCGCCAACAACGGCAGGGGCGCTGCCAGAAGAAACGCCAGGGCGGCCAGCAGCGAGAGACGGTAGACCGGGAACAGCTCCTTGATGCCGAGCACACGTTCCAATGAGGCTAAGATGAAGGCGCCGGCCACCAGCCCCGTGAGAAACGGATACATGACGATCAGCAGTCCCCACTGCAACAGGTATTCGTTCGGGTAGACGTATCCCGTTGCCCCGCTTATAATCTGCGCGATATCCGCTACGGATTCATGCATTGAGACTCACCTCACTTCACTGGATGCGCCGGCATAAAAAACATTAGGCCTGGTATTCAATTCCGCTTTCAAGATCGTCGTGGCATTGGCGCGGATAAAACGCCAGAGCGGACTGCTGTGCGAGCCGATTTCCCCAAAGACCCGCGCTTGCGTCGGACAGACCTCGACACAGGCCGGCAGCAGATCCTTCTTGATCCGGTGGTAGCAAAACGTGCATTTGTCGGCGGTTAACTTTTCCGGGTGGAGATACCGCGCCCCATACGGGCAGGCTTGAATGCAATACCGGCAGCCCACGCAGTATTTCTGGTCCACCAGCACGACCCCGTCCGGACTTTGGAACGTGGCCCCTACCGGGCACACCTGCACACAGGGCGGATTGGCGCAGTGATTGCAAAGTTTCGGAACGAAGAAGGACTTTAATACGGAATTCGACTCCGCGATTTCCGGGAATCCGTCCAGGCCGCCGTTGGGACTATCAACCTTGGGTTCCCCTTCCGCCGGCAAGATATAGCGCTCCACCCAGGTGCGGAAGTAGAGCGGTTCCCGCGGAACATTGTTCTCTATCTTGCAGGCATTGACACAACGGCCGCAACCGATGCACTTGCGGATATCAATCGCCATGCCAAACGGCCTCAGGGTCCCCTGGCCTTCACCCCCGGCGCTTGCCGGATCAGCCACGGAATGCCCCGGGCCGCCGGCTCGGCCGGCCCCCGCCGTCACGAGCAGAAGTCCCGTGGGGACAGCCTTGCGGCAGAAATCCAGGAATTGCCTGCGGCTGAGAAGGTTCTTGGACGAGATCTTGTTTTTCATGGTCCGGCCTCCGGATGGTGCGGATAGTGACATTCCCAGCACAAGTATCGTCCCGCGTGCGTCTTGATCTCAACCCTATGCGTTGGGATTAGTTCGGCGGCGGGCGGGGCGTTCGTGGAAGTATCGGCCGGCTTAGCGTGGCATCGGCCACAGAAGTTGTTGTTGTTCGGTTTCCCAGGACGATTTTGCCTGGGGCTGATCTTGTGGGTTTCCGGTACGTCATGACAGATCGTACAATCCAGGGCGGCGTGCGGCGACACCGCCAACTGGTTGGCAATTGCCCGGTGGCACTCATTACACCCGGCGGGCACGCTGGGCGGTTTCGGATCGTGCGGATTGTGACACTTCATGCAGGGCTTGCCCGGGTTGTGCCGGTCGGTGATGATCTGCGGGAAGCCGGTGGGCCGCGCGGGATTGTAGTTATGGCAGAGCGGGCAGAGTCCGCGTTCGCGCGGGGCGGATTGCTTCATTTTTCCAGGATCGGCAATATGATCGGCCGCGGCTCCGTGGCAGACCTCGCAAGCCACGTTGGCGTGGAATGATCCGGCTTTGAGATCAAAGATATCGGCATGGCAATCCGCGCAGGCCGTTGAGCCTGCGAACTGGATGGCAAGGCTCTCGTTATCCTTGATGGCATCGCCCCGGTAGTGGCCGTAGAGCCCGAAGGATCTGGGAACAAACAAGGCCCGACCGGCCAGAAAAACCACTACCAGAATACCGAACAGGAGTCCTAAAGCAATGGTTTGCCTGGGAATGTTAAATCTGTTCAAAAGCCATTTCCCCTTGGCGTTCAGTTTCGTAAATATCACAACAATGACGCAACCTGTTTTGCCGCTTGCGCCAGGTACACGCGAAAGTGGAAACCCTAAACAAAGATGAGAACCCTCTCTATTTTAATGTAACAATTGAATGCCCGCTGCTTATGGCGGAAAACCATTACCGCCAAGAATTCAAGTCCAACACCCATTGTTCTCCCTTTTACGCGCCGATTACACCCCCTTTTCTGGAATGTATCTACTCAGGTCGCGGCCGGCACACATGCCCGAGGAACTTTTTTACCACGGATAGCACGGATTTTCTGGGCCTGCCCGCAGCTTGGCAGGCGGGCACGATTCCGCCATATCTGTGTAATCGGTGTAATCCGTGGTGAGTAGTTACTCTGGAATAACCTTAATACTCCTTTTGACTGGAAACTAACCCGAGCACGGTCGTCACCGCCTGGCGTAAACGATCGGGATTAATCGGCTTTTCCAGGAACGCCTGGGGGCCGTCGCCAAAATACTTTTCCATGGCACCGGCTTCCAAGCGCAGCTTGGTTGCCCGGTTGACTTCGGTGAGCATCAGCACCTTGATGTGGGCCGTATCCGGGTTTTTGCGCAGTTCACAGAAGACCGTAAAACCATCCATCCCGCCGGCCATCGTCACATCGAGGATAATTACATCAGGCCGGGCATTGCGCGCAATGCGCAAGGCGTCCTCACCGCTCGAGGAAGATAAAACCGGGTAATCCTGCCCCAGCGTCAGCGTGGCATATTTCTGCCACTCAGCGTCATCATCCACGACCAAAACGGTCGGAACGCGCGCCTGGTCCGACTTATACGCAGAAGCCCCGCGCTTCGCCAAAGCGCTTCGCGACGGCGAGTTGACCTGCCTGGTTGTTGCCCACCATGGTGCGAACACAATTAGCCCCTTTTTCTAAAAAACGTATTCAACCCCCCCCCCAGGGTCAAGATCTGCTGATGGGACAAATCAACTACCAATGGAATAAAACTACACTACGTCAATGCGCTTGTGGCAGCGGACAGGAGAAGAAGGCCAGAGGATTTAGGAGACCCAAAAAGGATGTTGAAGAACGCCATGAAGAGCGGCCTCGACGGAGCGTGGCCCTCCAAATGCTCGAACAGGGCTTTCTTTCAAGTGGAGGGACGCGCTCTGTCGCGTCCAAAATGATTTTTCAACAGCCTCTCAAGGCTGGCCCGGATCGGCCTGAACATTAGAAGGGGGAATAGCTTGGTCGTCGGCGTCTTCCCAGGGCTGAAGACTCAAGAGGTAGGCGATAATTCCGTCAATGTCTTTGTCGCTCAGTTGTCCGAACCACTGGGGCATATGGATGAGCGGCGCAGGTCCTTCCGGATCGGCTTTAGCCGCGGGGTTGCCTTTCTTGATAACGTCCTTAACGGCGAAAATTATACCGCTGAACCGATCGCCGCAGCCACGGCTTGCCGTAGACGCTCAGGCTTAATCGGCTTTTCCAGAAAGGCCTGGGGCGAAGCGCCTAAATACTTCCCCATGCTGTCAATATCAAAGCGCAGCTTGGTTGCCCGGTTGACTTCGGTGAGCATCAGCACCTTGATATGAGCCGTCGCCGGGTTTTTCCGCAGTTCACAGAAGGTCGCAAAGCCGTCCATCCCCCCGGCCATCATCACATCGAGAATAATCACGTCCGGCTGGGCGGTGCGGGCAACGCGCAAGGCGTCCTCCCCGCTGCTGGTGAATAAAACCGGGTAATCCTGCCCCAGCACCAAGGCAGCATATTTCTGCAACTCGGCGTCATCATCCACGACCAGGATGGTCGCGACGCGCTTATCCGCTTTAACCTTTGTCCAGTTAATTGCTATTGGCGATGCCTTAATCACAGCTTTTCTCGTCTCGTGCATTGCCACACAAGATAGAACGCTTTGAAGCCAATGTCAATTTTTTGTCAATAGGATAAATCAACAATGCATATAATAAAATACCGCTTACCAAGCGCTTCCACCATAGGCGGACAAGGCGCGCTGGGCTATGCATTCGCCCCCGTTGGGGTCGTGCTTCTCTTAGGCTGCCCAAAGGGCAGCGACATCATAGCCTGGGGTGAAACCCCAGGGCTAAGGACCGGGGATAGTTTTTAAACCGGGAGAACTGAGCGCCCGCCCCTGACTGGTAAGCATAAGAACCTCGGCCCGCACGGCGCCCTCCTCCACCAATTTCATCCCTTTTTCAAGCCCCAGCACAAAAAGCGCCGTGGACCAGGCGTCAGCCAACGTGGCATTGGCGCCGATCACCGTGACACTCATCAGGTTGGTGGCCGGATACCCTGTGCGGGGATCAAAAATATGATGGTAGCGCGCGCCATCCGCAATAAAGAATTGCTCATAATCGCCGGAAGTCGCTATCGCGCGGTCGGAAACTTCCAGAGTGTCCAGGAGGCCCGGCTGCCTGGGATGGCGAATTCCAATTTTCCAGGGCTTCTGGTTCCGCTGCCCCAGGGCAAAAATATCGCCGCCGGCCTCAATCAAGGCGTCGTGAATACCGTTTTGGAGCAGCACTTGCATGGCCGCGTCCACGGCATAGCCCTTGGCAATCGCGCCAAGATCAATTTGCACGGCGGCATTTTTTTTCGTCACCTGGCCGTTGGTAATAACCAGATGTTGCCAGCCGATTTTTCCGCGCGCCGCGGCGATTTCCTCCGGCGCGGGCCGGCGGGGCTTGCCGCTGTAGAAGCCCCAGAGTTCCACGAGGGGATAAACCGTGATGTCAAAAGCGCCTTGCGAAAGCCGGCTGACTTCGCAAGCTTGCGCGATCAGGGCCACAATTTCGGGATCATCAATCGGAATCCCCTGCTGGTTGAAACGGCAAACCGGACTTGAGGGAATGAACACGCTGAATTTCTGGTCGCACTCTTCCAAACGGGCAAACGCTTTTTCTACCGCCTCCCGCACGGCGCGCCTGCCCGCCATAGCTCGCCGAGCAACGGCGGGCGGCCCTGGAATCTGGATCGTGCAGACCGTGCCCATGATGAAGCGGGTCTCTTTCTGGATAGCGTTTGGCTCCCGGCAAGCAAACAAACCGGAGAGCGCCACACCGCCCAGGCCAATAAGCACAAGCTCCCGCCCAAACTTTTTTAGCCAGCACATACCGGCAAACTCCCGCATCACGCTTCCTTAAACTCGGCTTCTTTATACAACTCCGCCATAAAATCAATCAGGCCGCTCATCAGACCGCAGAAAGCCCGGTCGCGCCCACTAAAAAAGGCGCGCACCCGGTTACCGAGAGCCGGCAGCGCCAGCCAGGCCAGTATCAGAATGGAAGAAATTCTTTTTGGTTTAGGCCCCGAAAAACCCACAGAGCGCAAGATTTGCTCAAAGCCGCGGGCCAACTCTTCTTGAGATGTGGTCCGCACCAGCAGCGTAGCGCCGGCCATGAGCAGAAGAAGCCGCGCCGCAAATGACGCGCCCATCAGCAGCCCTTCCCGGGTGATCGTCAAGAAACCCATGGCCCACAGGATATCTCCATTGCCATTGAAGAGCGCCGGCATCAGGAAGGCGATGAACAGAAGCGCAGTTTGGCGCCGGCAAGCGCCGAGCAGTGTGCGGACCGACAAGCCGGCCAGGCCGCTCACGGCCAGCAGTCCCAGCGCAATGAGACCAAAAGCAGCCAGGGACTCTACAAACAGAACCAGGGGCGCGAGGAGAAAGAGCCCCATGATTTTAAGCGCGGTCGGCGCGGACGGAGCCGTGCCCTCCCCGCGGATGTATGTCTGGAGGGCGAACCTCCTTGTCCGCCGCTCCCCGCCAGTCTCCGCCGGCCGTGCGCGGCAAAAGTCCGGCTGTTGCCGGACGACGGCGAGAGCGCTATGCCCAGGCGAGGCGACGGAAAGCTTCCGGCAGACGCGCAGGGCAATTATTCCCGTCAGCCAGCCGGCAAGCACCGCGCTGATCCCCAGCCAGGGCGCCAGGAGCATGATGCTCGAGTGCCGGATAATGAGCAAGTAAGCCACCGCAAGTTGAATGATATTATGGCACGCAGCCCCCACCAGGCTCACGCCGATAATGCTGAAATATCTTCCCCCGCCCCGTTTCAAGAAGGCCTGAAAAAAAATCATGGCCCCGGTGGACCCAAGCGCCGCAACGAAACTGATTATAAACGTGGGGGTAAGAAACGTTCCGACCGCCAGGGAAGCGATCACCGTGCGCAGCGCGGTAATTTCGAGGGCACAACCGCTACCCAATCGGACCAGGGCAATTAAAGTCACCACATTGGCCAGGCCCAGGCGCACGCCCGGGATGGGATGAGGGAAAAAAGCCTCAGCAATCTGCAGAACGGCCGCCAGCGCCACCAAGCGGGCCTGCGCAATGGTTGGCTTATCCTCCTTCATCTCGCGAAACTCTAAAGTGGGCTATACCCGTAACCCAAAGAAATTCACCACTGATTACACGGATTGTCAGACCATTGACGGCCGCCCGGCGGCCGTCAATAATCAGTGTTATCCGTGCTATCCGTGGTTCCCTCCTGCGCGGGTCCGCTTCAGGCGGAAAAAATCTTGTTTTCTCGTTTTTTATCGCGGTACCTGACGGATTAGGTACTAATAACTGACCGCATCACAGGTTGGTACTTCGCCAGGGCCGGTGAGTTCTATAAGCAGCCGATTGGGCAGGCAAACGACGCTCTGCCCCGGTCGGGAGAGCCAGCCGCTATGCCGGCAAAGCTGGCGCGGGCAATCGGCTTTGACGATCCGCACGCGACTGCGACGCACTTCGAGATCCATGCCGGGACGGCCCGCAATACCGCTATAGACCCGATCGGATGACAAATCAATTTCCCGCCACAGCACGCGGTCATGATAGACCAGAGCCTTGGCCGCATTCGCCGGTAAGCGCTGGGCGGTGGCCCACAGACCGGCTATCGCCAAAATCAGGAAAAGCGCGGCCAGAACGTAGTCGCCCACTCTGGCGCCCATGAAAACATCTTTTAACTTCACGAGGGAAAACATCAGCGTTCGCTTGACAGATTAGACAGACATTGGCCAAGTCTTGCCGCCATGTTATATCGGCCTACCGCCTCTTTTCCTCAAGCCACGGCGCCATACTATGGCGGCCTACAGTCTTGGAACATTTTTCTGTAGGCCTTCATACATAGCATGAAGGCTATCTTCCCGCAGTGACTTGCGGACTGGAATGAAGACAAGTCTTTAACTCCGCCGCGCCGCCGGCCGACTCTTGGCTTTGATGGCATAGGACAATTCCTGGAGGCTGGAGATGATGCGCGCATCCACCACCGCCACGTGGCGCGGCACAACCAGATGCACATAAGCCAGATTGAGCAGTCCGCGAATACCTGCTGCGATCAACTGGTCGGCGACCTCCTGGGCGGAAGCCGCCGGAACCGTGATTACCCCTATAGCCACTTGAGACTTGCGAATTACGCCCGGCAGGGCCTTCATGGCCTGGACTTCGAGCCGGCCGACCTTGCGGCCAACAATGCGCGGGTCTTTGTCAAACAGCCCGACAATCTTGAAGCCACGGGCCGGAAATTGGCCATGCAAGGCCAAGGCCCGCCCGAGATTGCCGGCGCCGATAATCACCATGTTGATGTTCGCGTCGGCGCCGAGCACTTCCGCCAACATAGCCTCCAAGCCTTTCAGCAGGTAGCCGCGCTTGGCGATCCCGGAAAAATCAAAATGGGAGAAATCCTGACGGACGGTGGAACTGGTGAGGCCCAGGGTATCGGCCAGGTCCTGGGAAGAAATCCATTTCAACCCTACCTGGCGCAAGTTCTGCACCTGCATGAGATAACGGGGCAAGCGCTGCGCCACCGAATAAGGCAAGCTCGTGCGGGCCATAAGCGTTCCTCCTGGTTCCAGAACCGCGTCGCATACCAACGGAACGATCCCAAGTTTCACTGCACGCCGCGGGAAATCATGGCCTGGGTAATTTTTTCCAGGGCAATGCAGTAGGCTGCCTGGCGCAGGGTTACTTTCTTGGCCGCGGCCGTTTCCTTGACGCTTGCATACGCCTTGCGCAGCCGGGTAAAGAGCCGGTTATTGACGTCCTCTTCTTCCCAGTAAAACCCTTCGCGGTTCTGCACCCACTCGAAATAAGAGACAATCACCCCGCCGGCATTAGCCAGAATATCAGGCACTACCAGGATTTTGCGCTCGTCCAGGATCCGGTCAGCCTCCTCCGTCGTCGGCCCATTGGCGCCTTCCACGATAAGCTTGGCCTTGATTTGCCCGGCATTTTCCGCGGTGATCATGCTTTCCTTGGCGCAGGGCATGAGCACATCGCAGGGATAAGCAACAATATCATCCAGTGGCTTGCCGCCCGGAAAATCCACTACCCCACCGGTCTGGTCGCAGTATTTAACCAGCTCCGGGACGTTTAATCCTTCCGGATTACAAACTCCGCCGGCAATATCCTGAACCGCCGTCACCTTGATACCCTGCTCAAAGCAGTATAACGCCGCATGCGAGCCGACGTTGCCGAACCCCTGCACGGCCACGGTGAAGTTTTTCAGGTTCAGGTCCTTAGCCGCTTCCAGCATGGCGCAAACCACGCCGCGGCCCGTGGCTTCCTTGCGGCCAAGCGAGCCGCCCAGGCTGACCGGCTTGCCGGTAACCACGCCCAAAGCCGAGTCGCGGTGCTTGCGATACTCGTCAAAAATCCAGGCCATCTCCCGCGCGCTGGTGCCCATGTCCGGCGCGGGGATGTCAATATTCGGCCCGATATCGTTGACCAGCCGGAAGGTGTACTTGCGCACCAGGCGCTCCAATTCGGTGACGGAAAGCATCTTGGGATCCAGGGTGATGCCGCCCTTGGCGCCGCCATAAGGGATATTGACCACGGCGGTCTTGAGCGTCATCAGCAACGCCAGGGCCGTCACTTCGTCCGTATCCACTTCCGGATGGAAGCGGATGCCGCCCTTGTAAGGGCCGAGCACATCGCTGTGCTGGATGCGATAGCAGTTAAAGACCTTCAAGCCGCTGCGGTCGAGCTGCACGGTGGCCCGGAACATGATGACCTTGTCCGGGATGCGCAGCCGTTCGATGATGGCCTGCCCTTGAAAGCGTTTGCCAAAATTAAGGATTTCGCCGGTGCGCTCCACCA
This sequence comes from Lentisphaerota bacterium, assembly GCA_016188985.1. GTDB lineage: Bacteria > Verrucomicrobiota > Kiritimatiellia > JAAZAB01 > JAAZAB01 > VSJD01. The sequence goes on from JACPGM010000137.1 coordinate 15,083, forward strand.
GGCTGATTGCGTTCTCCAGGACATTGGCCATAGCGCGCTCCTTTTCTTTTGACTACTCAGATGCCTGCACTCATTCAACCCAAACAGAGTCTTCCACCACTGATTACACTGATGGCACGCATATTATCAAGTTCCCTGTATCAGTGTAATCCGTGCAATCCGTGGTGAATAGTTGTTTTTTCTTATTAGTATTGCCGGAAGAACTTGATAGCATACCTGGGCGGAAGACTTCAAGGAGAGACTATTGGCCCGATGCAACTGGAAGAACCCAAGCAAAAGCGCGGCCAGGCGGCCCAGCCCCCAGTGGCAGCGCCGCAGAGCCGGCAATTTCACGCTTTGATGGCCCGCCGGGTTAAAACCATACTGATGGTCTCAACCCCTTATGAGGCCTTCAGCCTGTCCTGGGATGGCAGTCTGACCGAGGACATTTACGGCGCCTATTCCCTGCTGCACCTGCAGAACGTGCCGCAAATCACCACGGTCACTTCCGGCCGGGAAGCCCTCGCGACGCTCGCGCGCGAAAAATACGACCTGGTGCTGGTCTCATCCAACCTGGCCGACCTGACCATTGCGGATTTCGCCCAGGCCGTGAAGACCGCGGCGCCGGGCCTGCCGGTCGTCGTATTGATTTTTGCGCTGGGCGGCTCGCCGGGGACGCCGCTGGGCGCCTATGGCAACGTGGACTACGTTTTTTCCTGGCAGGGCAGCGCCAAGGTTCTGCTCGCGATCATCAAGTTGGTCGAAGACGCTCTCAACATTGATCAGGATATCCGCATCTGCCGCATTGGCGTGATCCTGATGATCGAGGATTCCATCAAGCACTATTCGTTCTTCCTGTCGCACCTGTACGCGCTGCTCATGAAACAGGCCTTCGCGCGCGTGCCCTATGGCATTGACGAAAACGAGCGCCAGCTTCACACCCGCACACGTCCCAAGATTGTCCTGGCGCGAACATTCGCCGAAGCCGAAACCCTGGTGGAACGCTATAAACCGTTTCTGCACGGCGTGATTTCGGATCTGCAGGTAGCCGCGGAAGGCCGGAAAGATCTTGCGACCGGGCCGGCCTTCCTGCGCCGCCTGCTGGAGAGTTTGCCCGGGCTGCCGGTCATGCTCATGTCGGCCGACGAAGCGGGCCAGGCGGTCGCGCGCGCGCTCTCAATCGGGTTTGTTGACAAAAATTCGCCGCAGTGCCTCCGGCAACTGGAGGATTTCTGCATAAGCGGCCTGGGCTTTGGCGACTTCATTTTCCGCGACAGCCACGGCCATGAAATCGCGCGCGCGCGCAACCTGCGCGAGTTCGAAAACGCGCTCAGCGCCATTACGGATGAATCCCTGGAATTTCACAGCCGGCGCAACCAGTTCTCGCACTGGCTGCTGGCCCAGGGCGAGGCCGCGCTGGCTGAGCTCATTCGCCCGGTGCAGGCCGCCGACTTCAAGTCTTTGGCCGAGATGCGCGCCTACCTGAGCGCAGCGGTGCGCCTGAGGCGCCGCGAAAAACACCGGGGCATCATCGCCGATTTCCGCGCCGACGATTTTGAGCCGGAATATGCTTTTCTGATGACCGGGCGCGGAGGCTTAGGCGGCAAGGCGCGCGGCCTGGCCTTCATGTTCAACCTGTTCTCCCAGCATTTTCCCGACGGCCGCCTGGGTCCGAACGAGATCAAGTTTCCCCATACCCTGGTTATTACCACCGACGCCTTCGATGAATTCATGGCGCTTAACGACCTGGAGGCTTTCGCCGCGGAGTGCCGCAGCGACGAGAAGTTGCGCGCGCGTTTTATGGCGGCCCGCCTGCCCGAGGGCCTGCTGCGGCAACTGCGCGCCTACATCGCCCAGGTTCAGGTTCCGCTGGCGGTGCGCTCCTCCAGCCACATGGAAGATTCCTCCAACCAACCCTTTGCCGGTCTCTACCAGACCTGCATGATTCCCAACCACGACCCGGATGCGGCGGCGCGCCTGGACCAGCTCGGCCGCGCCGTCAAACTGGTCTACGCTTCGGTCTTTACGACTTCGGTCAAACGCTATTTCCAGACGCTCAAGCTAAACACCGCCGAGGAAAAAATGGCGGTCATTGTCCAGGAGCTGGTGGGCCGGCGTTACGGGGACTTGTTCTACCCGGCAATTTCCGGGGTAGCGCAGTCGTTCAATTATTATCCCTTCGCCGCCATGGAAGCCGAGGATGGCGTGGCGGCCACGGCGCTGGGTTTCGGCAAAATGGTCGTGGAAGGCGGCCAGGCGCTGCGGTTCTGTCCGCGCTATCCCACCATCTTGCCGCAAGCCGCCACGACCCGGGAATTGCGCCAGATTTCGCAGAAACAGTTCTACGCCCTCAGTTTAAGCAACGAAGCGCTTTCTTTCGCCTTCGGCAAGGGATCCGACCTGCGGTTGTTCAAGCTGGAGCGGGCGGAACAGGATCAGACCCTGCACCCGGTCGCCAGCGTCATTTCCGAGGAAGACGACCTGCTGGTTGACGATCTGGGCGCGCCGGGCGAGCGCGTGGTAACCTTCGCGCCGATTCTCAAGCGCAACACATTTCCGCTTTGCGATATTCTCAACGAACTGCTCAAGGTCGGCAAAGCCAGCATCGGCTCCGACGTTGAAATCGAATTCGCCGCCAACATTGATTTTCAGCCCGGCACCCAGCCGGAATTTTATCTGCTGCAAATCCGGCCGATGGTCACCGCCCGCGAGCGGCTGGCGCTCAAACTCGAAGCCCGCCGTTTGCCCCAGGCCCTCTGCGCTTCCCGCAAAATCATGGGCAACGGCCTGGTGGAGGACGTGCACGACATTATTTATTGTCATCCGGAGCGGTTTGATCTCAGTCGGTCGCGGCCGGCGGCCGCAATTATCGGGCGGCTGAACCAGGCTTTATCGAACGAACGCCGGCGCTATGTCCTGATCGGGCCGGGGCGCTGGGGCACGCGCGTGGCGAGCCTCGGCGTGCCCGTTAACTGGCAGCAGGTCTCCGGCGCGGCGGTCATTATCGAGACCGCCGCCAGGGGCAAACGCATTGATCTTTCCCAAGGGGCGCATTTCTTCCATAATCTGGCCGCGACTGGAATCGGGTATTTCTCGATCACCGAAACCGATCAGGAAAACTTTGTGCGCTGGGAACGCCTGGAACAACTGCCGGTCGCTTCCGAGGAGGGCGGCGTGCGGCATGTCCGCAGCCCTGAACCGCTAAGCGTGTTCATGGACGCCCTTAATCATCGCGGGGTGATTATGTCCTCAAGCGATGTCGCGCGCGCGGAGTGAAGCTGTGGGAACGAAGCAAACGTCGATTCACGCGAAACTCGTGACGAGCGACAGATTTATCCCGCGCTACGCGGGACGACGGACAAACGATATATCGGGCGTAGCACGGCGTCCCGACTTGTCCGCCGTAGCTTCTTAGCGAAGGCGGATGCTACCGTGGCTCGAATTCGGTTTCCCGCTTGCGAGATTCCATACACATTGACTGAGACAGGTATAAAATTCTTAAGATATTTTGGTTTGTAGCCGCGCCCGTGAGGGCGTGGATTCCTTCGGCAGCCACGGCGTCACCGCCGCGGCTTCCACCTTGGCGGATCCGCCTGCTGGCGGAACATGAGTTATGGATCACACTTTTTAAGAAAGAACCTAAAACATTAGCATCCCATAGAAAATGAAAAAGCTGGAATGATCCAACCGTCATGAAATAATGACGGCAAAGGATGAAAGGAGGGATCATTCCAGCGATGAAAAAATACACGATGTTTAAGCAGGTTTGCAATCTTATTCCG
>JACPGM010000134.1 GCA_016188985.1 Lentisphaerota bacterium
AGATGGCCTGTGGCTTTAGAAATCGGACTCATTACAAGTTGGCAATTTATTTTCATTGTGGCGGCTTAAACTTGTATCCGCGCCCGCTATCGTCGTAACCACTATATATTGGGGTGTTTCACTCTAAACCCGGAAGCGGCTTAATTTCTTTACAGGCTCTATGACTCTATGAGCGCGTTTGCCCTGGAAATTCTTACTCCTGAGCGCTCGGTATTTGCCGGCGAAGTTCAATCGTTGATTCTGCCGGGCGCGGAAGGTTTCTTTGGCGTTCTGGCCGGCCATGCGCCGCTGCTGGCCCGTCTGACTGCCGGCCGCCTCATGGTGCGCCAGGCCGATGCGCCGCATTATTTCCGTTGCGGCGCCGGTGTTGCCGACGTGAATCCCAAGCACGTTAGCGTCTTGGTGGATTCCGCCGAACCCGAAAGCCAGCCCAAGGCATAAAGCTCCCCGTTTCATGAAGCCGCGGCGCCTGCCCGAGCTCGGCCAGGGGTGCCGCCGTGGCTTCATGTAGTGGCCACGTAGCATTCACCTTAGCGGACCTGCCTCTTGCGGGAAGCCTCTGGTATTAGCCCCCCCCCAAGAATATGCGCGGTTCGATAGCGACTTACGGTAGTGGACATCGGGCCCTGCTTGCATAACGTCAGGGCTGAGCGGTGCTCGGTACGCGCGTACGCTCCAGCCATTGGCTGGATGAGTTATCTTCGATTTCGCTCCCATTGCTGAATGTGGCAATGCGATTTCCTTTGCCCTCCTGGATCAGAAATGTTCCGTTCAATGGGCGACCCATTCTGTAGCATCCGGACACAGTGAGACATCCACTCCAATAGTCCCAGATTATCCATCTTCCGTCTTTGACACCGTTGCGGTATGTACCGTCTTGTGTCGGCCTGCCCTCGTGCCATTCTCTGTGTCGGCCGTGCCGCTTGCCCTTCTTCCAGTGCTCCTGCGTTGTCATATTTCCGGAGCTATCCCACCATCGTTGAAGGCCATCCATTTCACCGTTGGCATAGTATTGATCCCATCTCAACTGCCCATTTGCGTACCACCCGCGCAGTCTTCCATGGAGTTTGCCATTCTTGAAGGAACATATCTTCCACGGCTTCTCCGCCCCAGTTGGGATCACGACCCACGTTCCAGTGAAATTGGCGGGGACTCCAGGCGTGGGGAGGCTGTTCGAAGTCTGGTGGCTGACGAGCACTGTGGATCTGCATCCGAAATTCAGCAGGGCAAGGAGAAGTACAAACGGATATCTAAGGAACATACTGTTTTTCATCTCATCCATTCATCCAACGTCAGCGTTGAGGCTGAGCCCGGCGGCTGCGGGGCGATAGCCTCCGATGCTTAGTTCGCAATTTTGCTTTGTCTGCCTGAAAGGCAGATACATCATAGCCTGGGTTGCCTGCCTGCCGGCAGGCAGGCAACCCCAGGGCAAAAGGTGTTGCAAAAATCTCCCGCACCCTGTAGGGGTGCCACATCTCCCCGCGTTCTTCCCCAGAATGTTGCTCCCCTACAGGGAGCATTTCTTTTTCGGATGTTCCATTTCCGCCATTGGCGTATCTGCCTTCGGCATGAAACCCAGCGATGCTCGCTGGGCTATGATGTTCGACCCCGTTGGGGTCGTGTTTCTCTATCTCTTGTGGCGAACATGTGTTGGCAAACATCTGTCTAAACCATTTAGTATAGACATCTGCATAGATTGCTATATGTTTGCCGCAAACAGATTGGGCCAGTAAGGCCGGAAAGTCAAGGCTAATTCCTTAACTTTTTCTTCAGCCGCCGTTGGCGTGTGTAATGCGGACTATGAGCTTGGCGCGTCGAAACATGAAGCCGTCTTGCCCCGCAGGCCATATTGCCCCGGAACTGCCCGCGCTGATCCGGCAAGCGCTGCGCGAGGATATCGGGTCGGGCGATCTTACCACCCGAGCGCTGATCGCGCCAGCGCGCGTGGTAACCGCGGTGGTTATTGCCCGCCAAACGGGCGTCTTCTGCGGCGGTATGATCGCCGCGCGCATCTTCCGGGAGCTTGACCCAAAAAGCCGCATTAAGCTTTCGGCCGCCGATGGTTGTCGCTTTCAGAAGAATCAAGAGCTGATGCGCGTCACGGGCAAAGCCCGCGCCATTCTGGCGGGCGAGCGCACTGCGCTCAATTTTCTCCAACGCCTGACCGGCATTGCGACCCTGACGGCGCAATTCGTTGCCAAGGTCAGGCCGTATGGAACGCGCATACTCGATACCCGCAAGACTACGCCCCTATGGCGCGCGCTGGAAAAATATGCCGTGCGCTGCGGCGGGGGAACCAATCACCGCATGGGTCTTTATGACCAAGTGCTGATCAAGGATAACCATCTCCGGCTTTTGCGCCGGGGCGGCCTGGCCGAGGCCGTGCGCACCGCGCGCCGCCGTTGCCCGGGTGCGCCCATCGAGGTGGAAGTGGAAACTCTTTCGCAACTTGAGCAGGTCCTGGCGGCCCGGCCGGACTGGATTCTGCTGGACAATATGACGCCGGCACAACTGCGGCGTTGTGTGCGCTTGTGCCAGGGCCGCGCGCGGCTGGAAGCTTCGGGCGGCATTACCCTGGCCAATGTAAAGGCCGTGGCCGCGACGGGCGTCCAGGCAATTTCACTGGGCTGCCTGACCCATTCCGCGCCGGCGGCTGATCTGGCGCTCGAGATTCTTTAGAGCGCCCCAGGCAATGGCGAGCTATTCCCACACTTTATTAAGTGTGGGAATAAAATTTTTGAGATAGTGTCTTGAAGACTGGCCCATGCAACAACGACTGCAAAAAATCTGGAGGGCGCTGAAAGACTGCCGCATGGGAAACCCGTTGGTGCTCCTCAAAGAAACGACTTCCACGAATGACGTCGTCAAGGCGCGGGCTGAGAAAGGGGCGCTGGAAGGCCTTGCCGTGGTGGCCGAAAGCCAGACGCGCGGACGGGGCCGCAATGGCCGGGGCTGGCTGTCACTGCCGGGCAAGGGCGTGTACATGTCGGTACTGTTGCGACCCAACTGGCCGGCTACGGATGGCGTTTTCCTGAATATCTGCGCGGCGCTGGCGGTCGCGCGGGCTTTGGAAAAGTTGTTGCGGGGAGTCCGGCTCAAATGGCCTAATGACATCATGCTCAATGGCCGCAAGGTAGGCGGGGTGCTGGTTGAACCGCGCCTGCGGCGCGCGGTGATCGAATTTGCCGTGGTGGGGATCGGAATAAACGTGCTTCACCGGAAAGCGGATCTTAAGCCCTTGGACCAAGCTCCGGCCACGTCGCTGCGCCTGGAAGGCGTGCGCGTGGACTGCGACCAGGTCTTGACGCGCGTGCTCAAGGAACTGGAGATTTGCTACAGTATGGCGCGGCAGGAAGATAAAAGCCGCATTCTGCAGGAATGGGCCTTGCGGCAGGAACAGCAATCTAAGCAAACGCCCAACGCTCAACCCCGCGAGACGCGGGGCAAGCATGGAATTTATCCCGCGCTGCGCGGGACGCCGAACGTCGAATGAAAAACTGCGAAAAAAATAACCGTGAACTCTGAACCGTGAACCCGGAACCATGTGCCATGTCTGAATCCGTGATTGTCGTGGACGTGGGCAATACCAGCACCGCCTTGGCTCTGGCGCGCGCCGGACGGATAAGTGGTGTTACCCGGCTGCCAACGCAAACTATGCATAGAGCACATGTGCGGCAAGCGCTTAAGCGCCTGGCGCGCAACCGTGAAATCGCGGGAGCAATGTTATGTTCGGTGGTACCCAAGCGTAATCGTCTTTGGCTGAGTGAACTGCGCGGGATAAGCAGCCGAGCGCCACTGGTACTGCACCATGGCCTGAAGCTGGGGGTGCGCCTTGACTATCCGAATCCCTCCGGCATCGGCGCCGACCGCCTGGCCAATGCCAGCGCGGCGGCCTACCGCTACGGCGCAAACGTAGTCGTCGCTGATTTTGGAACAGCCTTGACCTTTGATGTCGTGGCTGATAATGCTTACCGGGGCGGCATTATCGTGCCGGGCTTGCCGCTTATGACCGATTATCTGGCTGAAAAAACGGCGCTCTTGCCGCATCTCGAACTGGAGCGTTATCGCGGGATTGGGCGCAATCTTCGCGCCATGACCGTGATCGGTAAAAGCACGGCTCAAGCCATGGCCATTGGCGCGCGATTGGGCTACCTGGGCATGGTGCGCGAGATTTTCACGCACTTGCAACGGGTCCTGGGCAGCCGGCAAGTCCGCCTCTGCGCGACCGGCGGCTATGCCGCCTGGGCTTTGGCCGGCGGCGATCTGAGGGTGCGGATTGATCCCGACCTGACGCTTTTTGGCATCGCCCGGATTTATGAGTTGAACCGATAGCATATTAAAAACCATGTAACTACTCAGCTATCTGAGAAAACAATTAACTACGAAATACGCGAAATACACGAAATTTGAATACAAAGTCCATTCCCATTTTTAGCGCCTTTCGCGTGTTTCGTAGTTCCATTTCTTGCTTACCTGAGCAGTCACAAAACCATTAAAGAGGGGAGACTTGGTAGCGTGAACCCGGAATCCTATGCCGTCATTCTCGCCGGCGGGCAGGGCGAACGCTTCTGGCCGCTGAGCACGCGGGCGCGCCCTAAACAGCTTTTGGCTTTGGTCGGCCGGCGGGCCTTGCTGGTGGAAGCGGTCCGGCGCGTCCGACCCATCATCCCGCCGCGGCGGATTCTGGTAATTACCGCAGAGCATTTGCGGGAAGCCGTGCAGCGCCTGTTGCCGGGCTTACCGAAGGAAAATATTGTCGGCGAACCCTGTGGCCGGAATACCGCGGCGGCCATTACTCTTGGGGCGGCCCTGATCAAAGCGCGTAATCCGCAGGCAGTGTTTTGCGTGCTGACCGGGGATCATCTCATTGACGATCTGAAAGTTTTCCATGGGACGTTGAGGGACGCGTTCCGGCGGGCGCATGAAGCAGACGTGTTGCTGACTATCGGACTTTTGCCCTCTTTTCCCAGCACAGGGTTTGGCTATATTGAAGCGGGCGAGCGCCTGGCAGGGAAAACACGAACGGTTTTTTATAAAGTCCGGCGGTTTGTTGAAAAGCCGGATGGCCGCCACGCCGCCGCCTATATCCGCACGGGACGTTTTTATTGGAACTCGGGCATGTTTGTCTGGTCATTGGCCGCCTGGGAACGCGCGCTTAAGCGGTATCGTCCGGTGCTGGCGCGCGCGCTTGCCCGGCTGACCCCGCTGGTAGGCCGGAGCGGATTTCAAGCCGGGCTCAAGCGAATTTACACGCCGTTAGAAAGCATCTCAGTAGACTATGCGATCATGGAAAAAGCCGATAACATCGCCATGGCCGAAGGTTTATTTGCCTGGGATGATGTGGGCGCCTGGTCGGCGCTGGCGCGCCATCTGCCGCAGGATGCTCGCGGCAATGTGGCTATAGGGCCCACCGAGCTGATGGAAGCCGCCGGAAACATTGTTGTTGCCGATGGCGGCCTGGTTGCGCTCATGGGCGTGGAAAACCTGGTGGTGGTTAAGGCCGGCAGCGCGGTGCTGGTCTGCGGCAAGGAGCGTTCCGAAGATGTTAAGCGCCTGGTCGCCCAGCTCCGCCGCCGGCGCGTTGCCCGTCAGTGGCTTTGAAAAAGGAAAATCAACGATATGCCGCGCACTTTAGGCGTGGATTATGGCGAGCGGCGCGTGGGACTGGCGATCAGCGATGAAGCAGGCTTGTTGGCGCTGCCGCTGGATATCCTGCCGGCTCAGAACTCACGACAGGTGATCCAGGATATCTTAAGCCTGTGCCGGGAAAAAGAGGCGACGGCAATCGTGGTGGGCCTGCCGCTCAACATGGATGGCTCGCGCGGGACGGCCGTCGAAGCCGTGGAACAATTTGCGCAAGAACTGCGCCGGCAGACCAGCCTGAGCGTGAAAACGTGGGACGAGCGTCTCAGCAGTCAGCAGGTAGAACGCACGCTGATTGCCGCCGATGTCAGCCGCGCGCGCCGCAAAAAGTTGACTGACAAGTTGGCGGCGCAGGTCATCTTGCAGAGTTATCTCGATGCCCAGGAAATGCTCTCACGACAGGTTTGTAGCCGCGCCCGTGAGGGCGTGGATTCTTCCGGCGGCCACGGGCTCACGCCCGCGGCTACATGAAACAATCTTGCGGTTCTGCCGAACCGCCGCTACACCAGCAGCCGTTGTAGAGGCCGTTTCCACCAAAGGCGGACTAGCGCGAGAACGGCACCGATTCAATGTATAGAAGACAAACCCGCCCACAGCGATATAAGCTGTTACTGGCTTACGATGGCTCGGCTTATGCCGGCTGGCAGGTCCAGCCTAACCAGCGCACGGTCCAGGGCGAGCTGGAGGCGGCCTTGCGCCACTTGGCGGGCGCGCCCGTGAAACTGCACGGCAGCGGCCGCACCGACCGGGGCGTTCATGCCATTGGTCAGATTGCCCATTGCGATCTGCCGTTTATCCTGCCGGCGGCCAATCTACGCCGAGCTTTGAACGCCATTTTGCCGGCCAATATCCGTATCCGGCAAGCTCGGATGGCCGCGGCGGACTTTCACGCCCGGCGCGATGCCGTTGGCAAGGAATATCGTTATTACATCTGGAATGGCGAGGTTATCTCCCCATTTTTGCGGTTGTATCGGACGCATGTCAGGCAGCTGCTCAATCTGCGCGCCATGCGGCGGGCGGCCGCGCTATTGGTCGGCCGGCGCGACTTTGCCGCGTTCACCGCCAATCCCAATCGGAAAGTTGCCAGCACCCGGCGGCGCCTGAGACTTTTGACCGTCAGCCGCCAAGGACCGGAAATTGTCATCCGCGCCCAGAGCGACGGGTTCCTTTACAAGATGGTGCGCAGCCTGGCCGGGTTTCTAATCCGCGTGGGCGAAGGCGCCGTGCCGCCGGAAGAAACGCGCCGGATTCTGCGTTCGCGCACGCGTACGGCGCGCGTGCCATCGGCGCCCCCACAGGGGCTTTTTCTCTGGCGAGTGTGGTATCCCGCTCCGACCCGCGCAACCGTGCGCCGTTCCTCCTGATCCGGATTGAAAATTCGCTTGGCACTGACGTGATCTCGTCCTACGAATTAACGTGACGTGGAGGCAACCCTGCTATTTCCCATTAATGTTACCGCCACTGTTCGCACTTTGATCGCCTCGCAACGCTCCCCTGCCGCATTCGCATGCCGAAAATCCGAGTAGGCCATCCAAAAGCGGTCCGGACCGGCGACCATCACGGTGCTGTTCGCGCAACCGAACTCGTGGCGCAGCGCCTACCAATCGGCGAGTAGGCGGGCCAACAACTCGCGCTCCGCCGGGCCCACGAGCGGATGGGATTCACTCCAGGTCATCTGTGAAATCCGTGTAATCAGCGGTTGATTTTCTTGGGTTGCCACGCCGCTTGCGAAGCGCTTCGCGGAGTGACGCGGCGGGTACAGCCCGCGTTAGCCAGGAATACGATATCGATGGGCGGCGGCAATCAGAGCGTCTATGTTTTCAGGTGGAGTGTTCAGAGTGACCTCACTGCCGAGAGAGCAGATAAGCCGTTTCGGGCCGCCGGTGGCTTCCACTTGCGTTGCGATCGCTTCCTCTATCTCAGCTGGTGTTCCATGGTCCACGAGATTAATAGCATTAAGGTTCAGGTGAAGGCATACATTAGAGCCCAGTGCAGCGCGCACTTGCGCTATATCAATTCCGAAACTTTCCTCAACAGCCAATGAATCCATTTCCAAATGTTTGAGCACTGCCAAACGTGGCTTAACGTTTCCCACGAAATAATACTTGATCTTCAAGCCCAGGGTGCGCATCTCACGGTTTAACTCGCGGCTGTATGGAAACACAAACTCCATCCAGTCCTGTTGTGAAATCAAGTCGGCCCCGGCCCACAAGTCGCCGCAGTGCACACCATCGGCGCCCAGCTTTCGAAAAGCCTTGGCATACTCAATGTTCTGCTCGGTTAAACGCTGCATAAGATATTTGAAAACAACAGGCTGCTCGCGCATGAAAATGTAGCCGTCGGGAAACCCGATAATACCCAAGGCAAAGCGGAACATGGAACCTATGCCGTTGGCCTCGATATATTCAGTGTCGCCGCACGCAGCGGCCATGGTGCGGATGACCTCGAACATGCCACGCTCGATGACCGATTCTACAGGCTCCAGCGGAAAGAGGCGGTCGATATCGGCTACGGTCCGGATCTCGAACTTGGCGGGGATGGCAAAGTACTGCTTGCCGTTGACTATTACTTCGACCTCGCCTCTCTCGAAGTGGTAAGGGCCGGGAGGAGGCAACTCGTCCATAAATACGGCATAGTGATCATCAGACATAGGCCAGCGTTTGCCGGTAAACGTATCCGCCACGAAGGCGCGGCCGTCGGTGGCATCGTACTTCCAGCGTTCACGCAGGTGTTTGGGCTGGCCCCTGGACCATATTACAATTGCATCTGGACGAAAGCGATCGAGAAACGCCAAGTGGGCCTTAGCCTTCTGCTTTGCGCGCGCGTCAGGCTCGTAGAAGAAGTCTAGCGTGCTGACACCTGAATGCCGACACAAGAATTCCGAGCCCACAAAAAACTCAACTGGCATTACATCCACTTCTTCACCTGACATGACGCGCAACATTCGTTCTTTGTGGTTCATTTCATGTCTCCCAGGGTACATCGCTTCGAATTTGCGCCACTATATCCAAGCCAACTTTCAAGCCCCAAGCGGAAAGGAGTCTGGAGCAAATCGGTCCAGGCCTACCATCGCCGATAGGAATGTTGTTGATCTTGGTCACCGGCAGCAGGCAAATGGGCGTTGTGGATTCAAATGCCTCATCGGCATTGCACACATCATACACTTGGATCTCCCTTTCAACAAAAGGGAGATCCAGTTCACGCGCCAGTTCTATGACCGTTTGCCGGCTGATGCCGGGAAGGATGTTGCGGGCTGGAGGAGAAATAATCGCCCCGTCTTTTACGATCATGATATTGCCGCCACTGAATTCGGACACATTTCCGTCAAGATCGAGGAGCAACGTGGCAGCAGCGGGATCAACAAGTTTTGCTTCCTGTTCCGCCAGCCAGTAATGGAGCCTGCTGCGGTACTTCATTTTGGGGTCTATGCATTGCGGCGGCACATGCCGGGTTGATGGGGTGACCGCATGAATACCTTTCTCATAGCCCTTAGCCCAGAGATGGAGTGGCAGGGGGAAGGTGTGCACACAGACAGTAGGTATCATTTTCTCGTTGCCACCAGCTGAACCGGCATAGATAGAAAAGGCTCCCGCAGTAACAAAGTGGATGATTCCCAGTTCTTTTTTTTCGGGAATCAGAGCGGCATTGTGATCTACCACTTTCATGGTAAGATCGGTCATCTCTTCTCTGGTAACATCCGTGTGAAAGCGAACATACTTCGTTGATCGGTAAAGTCGGTCAATGTGTTCTTCCAACTTGAATGGCTTGTGGTGAAATGTGCGTGTCATTTCCGTTACCGTGGCGCCAAGCACAATGGCGGCATCGTTAACCGGCAACATGGCTTGCTGCGCCGCAATGAACTTGCCCTTTAAATAAGCAATAGGTCCGGTCATCTTCTCACCCGTAGCGCGCAAGTCTGCTCAAGGGACCCTCGCTTTGCCTGCGACCGCCAGGAGGCTCGTGGTCTTTTCAGAAAGACTTGGCTCCCTGTCCGGCAGCCTGTCGGCCAGGCATAGTACAGGCGCGCACGATTTGCCCTGTTCTCGCGCCTTGGCGAAGCCGGGTCAATGGAATGACAGAATCGTGCCGGCCGGCGGCCAGATTCGGGCATGATAAATTCGATACTAGTGTAGTGTTACATAATTAACTGTACATATAAATCACTTGCGGTATTCTCCCCATTGAGGAGGATAAATACCGTGAGAGTAGCTAAACAACTTATGATATCGGTAGAAGACCGCGTGGTTATTGAGAAATGGTCTCG
>JACPGM010000132.1 GCA_016188985.1 Lentisphaerota bacterium
CAGCTATCTGTTGAAAAGGGATGCTATCCATATGTGTTCCACCAAAAAACTGAAACTGAACTTGTCGAGGAGAACTTGTTCTTCCTCGATATTAGCCGTGTTCTAACTCAAAATCCCGACCTTATGGGATGATAATGATATAAGGAAGCAACTTATCAGCAATAAGATTGCTGCGAAGGATGAAGGGGGTGTTATCACATCGTGGTGGAAGTTAAACTGAAAAAAGGCGAAAGCGTTGACAAGGCGCTGCGGCGCCTCAAGAAAAAGCTGGACAAGGAAGGAACGATGAAGGCCATCCGCAATCATCGCTATTTTGAGAAGCCCAGCGAGCGCCGCCGCAAGAAACTGGCCCGCGCCCGTTTTAAACGATGAAAGCACTGATTACCGGCATTACCGGCCAGGACGGCTCGTATCTGGCGGAATTTCTCCTGGAAAAAGGCTACGAGGTGTTCGGCATGGTTCGCCGCGCCAGTACTGAAAACTTCGAGCGCATCGCGCACCTGACCGATCGCCTGACGCTAAAGCAGGCCGACTTGCTGGACCAGTTATCCCTGACCAAGGTCATGGAGGAGGTGCGTCCGGACGAGATTTACAACCTGGCGGCCATGTCGTTCGTGCCGACTTCCTGGACGCAACCAATGCTTACCGGCGAGTTCACCGCCATTGGGGTTACCCGTATCCTGGAAGCCATGCGCCAGGTTTGCCCGCAGGCCCGCTTTTACCAGGCCTCCAGCAGCGAAATGTTCGGCAAGGTCCGCGAAGTGCCCCAGAACGAACTGACGCCCTTTTACCCGCGCAGTCCCTATGGCGCGGCCAAGGCTTACGGCCATTACATCACGGTGAACTACCGCGAAAGCTACAATTTGTTTGCGGTTTCGGGCATTCTCTTCAACCATGAAAGCCCGCGGCGCGGCCGCGAATTTGTAACCCGTAAAATCAGCGACGGCGTAGCGCGCATCAAGTTGGGCCTGGCCGGCGAGCTGCGTCTGGGCAACCTGGATGCGCAGCGCGACTGGGGCTTTGCCGGCGATTATGTGCGCGCCATGTGGCTCATGCTCCAGCAGCCCCAGCCGGATGATTACGTCATTGCCACGGGCATAGCGCATTCCGTGCGCGATTTTGTCGAGCGGGCCTTTGAGCGCGTCAAGTTGCCCTGGCAACGTTACGTCGTCCAGGACCCCCAGCTTATCCGGCCGGCCGAGGTGGAGCACCTGCTGGGCGACAGTTCCAAGGCCCGCCGCGTTCTGGGCTGGCAGCCCAGCGTTGATTTTGCCGCCCTGGTGGACATGATGGTGGATGCCGACCTGAAGAGATTGAGTGATTTGGTGACTAAGTGATTCAGTGATTGAAAAGACATTAGAGTTCTGTGATTAGAAGAAACTGATGAGCAACTTGGACAAAGCAAAGGAATTACAGGCGCGCACGAAAACGTTTGCTATCCAAATTATCCGGTTTTATTCGACCTTACCGCCATCAGACGCAGCTCGCATCATAGGTCGGCAATTGCTGCGTTCCGGAACATCCATGGCCACCAATTATCGCGCCGTTGCCGCTCGAAATCACGAGCTGACTTCATTTCGAAAATGGGAACCGTTGTTGAGGAAACTGATGAAACTCTGCTTTGGCTCGAATTGCTGATCGAAGCCGGACTTGCCAGGAAAGATCAACCCCGAACTTTAATTGCCGAGGCGACTGAATTATTGAATATTTTCTCAAAGTCGTTACGCACCGCCAAAAAAAACAAGGGCTAATCATAACCTTGCGTTTCCCCAACCAGTTAATTCCTTTTCCTGTTTAGATTTTCTTTGTTCTTTAATCGCTCACTCACTGAATCATTCAATCGCTCAATTTCTTCGAATGAATGTGCTAATTACCGGCGTCGGTGGATTCGTTGGTTGCCATCTGGCGCGCGAACTTGAGCGCTCCGGCCACCAGGTCGCAGGGTTTGATCTGGGCCCCTCCCCAATGCTGCCGGAAAACGTTGTCATCCATCCCGGCGATATTCAGGATAGCGCCGCGGTTAAAGACGCAGTGGCCGCAACGCGACCGGAGGCTTGCGTTCATTTAAGTGGCATCGCTTTTGTGCCGGAAGGCTGGCGCAACCCCGCGATGGTCTTTTCAGTTAACCTGCTGGGAACGCTTAACCTGCTGGAAGCGTTTCGCCAGGTGGCGGCCGACGCGCGAGTGCTGGTAGTGAGTTCGGCCGAGGTCTACGGCCAGCGCCCGCGGCCACGGCCGGTTAAGGAGGAAGACCCGCTTGCTCCCGACAGCCCTTATGCCATTGCCAAGGCCGCCGCCGATCAACTGGCGCTGTTTTACGCCCGTGAGCATGGGCTAAAGATCATGACCTCGCGCCCTTATAACCATATTGGCCCGGGGCAGAACCAGAATTTCGCGGTAGCTTCCTTTGCCCGGCAACTGGCGGCCATCAGCCAGGGCCGCAGCAAGGCTGTGCTCAAGGTTGGCAATCTGGATAGCCGGCGCGACTTTACCGACGTGCGCGACGTGGCGCGGGCCTACCGGGGTCTGCTGGAGCGCGGTGTGCCGGGAAAGGCCTATAATCTCTGCGCGCAACGGACGGTCAGCATCCGCGCGCTGTTGGATCAGTTGTGCGAGCTGAGCGGGGTCAAGCCCGAACTGCAAGTTGAGGCGCAGCGCTACCGGCCCGCCGGCGAATGGCCGGAGCTGGACACCACCCGCATTGAAACCCAGATTAACTGGAAACCGGAAATTCCGCTGAGCACGACGCTCAAGGATATCCTGGCGGAAGCGCAGCAGCGACTCCAGCGCGAGGACGCCCCATGAAGTTCCTTAAGAAAGTGCCCGGCACCCTGCTGCGCCTGGCGGTCGGGGTGGGCATTATTGTCTGGCTGTTTTCCCGCATGGACCTGGCCGGCCTGATGAGCGTCCTGCGCGAAAGCCTGACGCGCTGGCCCTGGCTGTTATGCGCCATAATACTTTGTTTCATCTGCCTCTGCGGCGGCGTCCTCCGCTGGAAGATCATTCTTGACGGCCGTGGGCTGCGCATGTCCTGGGACCGCGTCTTCAGCATTTACTTTATCGGCCATTTTTTCAATGCCTTCATGTTCGGCTCAACCGGGGGCGACCTGGCCCGCGCCTTTTACGCCGCCCAGGAGACGCACCACAAGAAAACCGAAGCCGTGGCTACCGTGCTGATTGACCGCGTAATCGGCCTGGTTTTGCTTGATTTGCTTACCTTGGTCATGCTGATCGCGCGCGCGCCTTTTTTCATCAGCCACTGGGTCACGCACGTGCCGGCTCTTCTGATAGTGGGCATGAACTTACTGACCGCCATTGGCTTCGTAGCCCTGTTCAACTTGCATCGCTTTCAGCACTGGCGGCTATTTCGCCGCGTTACGGGCCATAAAGTTGTTGGGCCCATTATCCGGCGCACGCTGATTTCCATTTTATTGTATCGTCGTAAAAAGGGTGTTTTATTCAAGACGTTCCTGCTGTCGTTGGTAATTCACCTGTTAATAATCCTGGAATCCTACTGCCTGGGCCGGAGTCTGCAGATTCACCTGGGGCTGATTGCCTACCTGACGGTCATACCGATGACCATGGCCATTGCGGCTTTGCCGATTACGCCCGGCGGCCTGGGAATCCGCGAAGGGCTGGCCGTGGCCCTGTTCAGCGCGCTGGGTATCGGCAGCACCCGGTCGCTGCCATTAGCGCTGATATTTTACTTGATCTCCCTTGTCTGGAGCCTGTTAGGCGGACTGATTTTCCTGGGATATTCGGTCGGGACCGGCCGCACGGCGCAGGAAGAATTAGCCAAGCTCCGCCAGGAAGCGGCGAGCGTAAACACCCAGGTCCGGGTCGCGCGCCCCCATCCATAGCACCGCGTCGCCCGCCTGCGCCGTGGTTTTCAACCGGGAAAGCAAATCTTCATAGGTCGCCACCAGTTCGGCACTCACGCCGCACTGCGCGAGCGCTTCCACCAGGGTTTGCGAAGTCACCGTTCGCTGGGTCGTGCCGCCGGCGTAATACACCGGCAGGATGAAGATGCGGTCGGCCGGCCTGGCCTGAGTACAAAAAACCTGGACTAGCTCGCTCAGCATTAAAGCCAGCGGCGCAAACCCATGCGGCCGCCACACCGCCAGCACCCGCGGGAAAAATGGCGCAACCGCCGCCCAGGCCGCCGCGATCTTTGCCGGGTTATGGGCGTAATCGTCAATCACCGTAATGCCGCCGCGGCAGCCAATGCATTCCAGCCGCCGTTGAATGCCGCCAAAACTGGCCAGGGCACGGCTGATATCCGGCAAGGCGAACCCCAGGTGTTCACAGAGCAGTATGGTCTGCAGGGCATTCTCAGCGTTATGGCGTCCTAATAGTCGCAGGTGAAAATCAACGCCCTGATAGGCAAAACGGATGCCCGTAAACGAAAACTCGACCTTGAGCCTATGCAGCGCTTCACTATCCGCGGCCGCTCCGTAACAACCCACCACGCCGTGTTTAGCCTGGCCGGCAAAGGCTTTAAATAGATGCCGAACCTCGGCAAATTCAAAATGGTCCTTGGACATGTTGGTAATCACGGCCCAGTGCGGGTGAAAGCGCAAGAGCGAGCGATCGCTTTCATCAACTTCCACTACCCATAGGTCGGAGCGGCCCGCGCGCACGTTGCCAATGCGCTGGGTATCCACCCAGTTTAGCACCACGCCGCCATTGACCACGGTGGGATCGGCGCCGAGTTTCGCAAGCGTCCAGCCAATCATGCCCGTCACGGTTGTCTTGCCGGAACTGCCGGTAACCGCTATGCCGGTGCGGGCATTGGCCAGGCGCGCCAGGCATTCGGCGCGATGTTGCACGGGAATACGCCGCGCGCGCGCCGCAACAATATCGGGATTGTCCGGCTCAATAGCTGTGCTGACGACGAGGGCTCTCAAGCCGGCCTGTACCCCGCTGCCGTCCTGAGGCGTCAGGCTGACGCCGGCGGCGCGCAGTTTCTTGAGCACTTCCAGGTCTTGACCGGCATCCAGGTAACGATCCGAACCGGAAACGCGGCAACCTTGCGCCAGCAAGACCTGCGCTAAGGCGTTCATTCCGGCGCCGGCAATGCCGGAGAGATGATAGGAAGAATTGCGGGTTGCGGATTGCAGATTGCGGATTCGGGACATAACTAATCAGTCCATTATTGAAAAGACATGCCAGTATGGTAGGGACGCCTCGCCGAGGCGTCCGCGGACGGGTCGGCGACCCGTCCCTACCCTATTCAATGTCTACTTTATTATGGACTTCCCTTTATTCCGCTTCCCACTTCATGCTCCACGCTCAACGCTCTACGGATATTTCCCCGGCTGGTCCAGGCCGGTTTTTTCGTCCAGGCTGAAGATCAAATTCATATTCTGGAGAGCGGACCCGGCCTGTCCCTTGAGCAGGTTGTCCAGGTAGGCAATTACTCGCAGCTTATTGGTGCGCTCGTCAACATCCACGACCAGGTTGCAGTAATTGGTGCCGCGCACCTGAACGCTGCCGATAGCAGCGGCGCGGTCAAAGATTCGAACAAAGCAGCTATTCTGGTAGAAAGCCTGGTAGGCTGCGAGGAGATCGGCGAGCTTCACGCCCGGCCTGAGCTCGCCATAGAGCGACGACATTATTCCGCGGCAGACCGGCACGACCTGGGCGGTGAATGTTACCCGCAACGGCTTGCCGGAGAGCAAGGCGAGTTCCCGCTCAATTTCACAGACGTGCTGGTGCCCGGCAAGTTTATAGGCATTCATGTTCTCGTAGCGCGCCGGATAGTGGAAAGCAGCGTTGGGTTTCTTGCCGGCGCCGGACACCCCGGTCTTGCAGTCGCAGATCAGGCTATCTAATTCCACCAAGCCATTTTTAACCGCTGGCGCCAGACCCAGGAGGCAACTGGCGGCGAAGCAACCTGGGTTGCCCACCAAACGGGTTTTGCGGTTCAAGGACGTCCGATGCAGTTCCGTAAGGCCGTAGACCGCCTCGGGGAGCAACTGGGGTGCTTGATGCTTTGGGTCTTTACCAATGCGTCCGGCATAATCGGCGTAACTTTCCGGAGTATTGAAGCGGAAATCGCCGCTGTAATCAATGACCTTGGCCCCGGCGGAAAGTTCCGCGGGAGCCAGTTTCATGCCGACACCATCGGGAGTGGCCATAAAGGTAACGTCAACTGGCCGCCGGGCTTGTTCGTCGGCGGAGGCTATAATCTTGAGGTCGCAGAACCCGGCCAGATGCGGGTAAAGCGCACTTATGGGCTCTCCGACGTTTTCAACATCCACCAGGCAGGCGATCTGCGCCTCAGGATGCCCCAGCAAGAGTTCAACGATCCCTACCCCGCCGTAGCCGCCCGCCCCGACAATCTTTGCGCGAATCATGGTAAAGTCCCCTGAATATTTTGCGCCATTTATGGCGCGTTGGCGCCATTGACAAGTTCCCGATTTGTTATTAGAGTCATCTTCCTTTATGAGTGAAACAGTTGCAATAAAAAAAATACTGGTGACCGGCGCCGCCGGTTACATCGGCTCCCTTCTGGTGCCGGAACTGCTCCGCCGCGGCAACCAAGTCACGGCGGTGGACAATTTTCTCTATGGCCAGACCTCGCTCCTGGATTGTTGTCATGAAGAAGCCCTGACCTTGGTGCGCGGCGACGTGCGCGACACAGACTTGATGCGCCGGTTGTTAGCCGGCGCCGATGCCGTTATCCCTTTAGCCTGTCTGGTGGGAGCGCCGGTCTGCGAGCGAAAACCATGGGAAGCGCGCGCCATCAATCTGGAGGCGATTAAAACGCTGCTGGCCATGAGCAGCTCGCAGCAAGCCTTCATCCTCCCCACCACCAATAGCGGCTATGGCCACAGTCAAGCTGATGAAATTTGCACGGAAACCTCGCCCTTGCAGCCAATCTCGCTTTACGGCCGGTTAAAGGTTGAGCTGGAGCAACATCTCCTGGATTCCGGCCATGCCGTTTCGCTGCGGCTGGCTACGGCCTTTGGCGTCAGCCCGCGCATGCGCCTGGACCTGTTGGTCAATGATTTCACCTATCGCGCCGTGACGGACCGCTTCATTGTGCTCTTTGAAGCCCATTTTCGGCGCAACTATATCCACGTGCGCGACGTCGTCCGGGCGTTTATTCACGCGCTCGATAACTTCGCTCGGATGAAAAACGAGCCCTTCAATGTGGGCTTGAGCGACGCCAACCTCTCCAAAAAGGAATTATGCCTGGAAATCAAGAAACAGGTCCCCGATTTCACGATCCTGGAAGCACCCATCGGCCGCGATCCCGATCAGCGCAATTACCGGGTCAGCAACGCCAAGATAGAGGCTACCGGGTTCCGGCCGCAGTGGCCGCTCGCCCGAGGCATTGCCGAGTTGATCAAGGGCTTTGCCGTTGTGCGGCGGCATCAGTTCGCCAACGTCTAATGCGGGCAATGCCCGCAACCCAAGAAATCAACCACAGATGGACACTGATAAACACTGATAAAAAAGGGGGTCCTTTCTGTCACTATCCGTGTCTATCGGTGTTCATCCGTGGTAAAAAATCTTTGCTTATGTTTTCTTGTTTTTTCTATCGGTTCCTAACATATCAGGTACTAATGTTCAAATGCAGGCCATCATTCTATTGGGCGGCCAGGGAACGCGTTTGCGGGGCCTTTTTCCCGAGCTCCCCAAAGCGCTGGCGCCGGTCGCCGGACGACCCTTCTTGGAATGGCAATTAGCATGGCTTGCCCGGCACGGCGTCGGCGCAGTTCACCTGGCGGCCGGCTATCGCGCTCAAGCAATCCAAGACTGGCTTGCCGCAAATCCACCCTGCGTCAGCGTCACCATCTCAGTCGAGCCCTCGCCCTTAGGCACGGGCGGCGGGTTAAAGTACATCGCGCGGTTTATTGGCACGGATCCATTCCTGATTTTAAATGGCGACAGCCTGTTACCCAATCTGGATTTGCGCGCCTTGGTAAAGACCGGCCGGCCGGCCGGCTCACTTGCTACCCTGGCGGTTGTTAAAGCTGAATCGGCTGAGCGCTACGGCAGCGTGGAATTTGACGGGGAAAATCGTATCACCGCTTTTCGCGAAAAAGCCGCGATTAGCGGCGGTGGAGTTTGCGGCGCGCAGCGCGCCATTAATGGCGGCGTCTACCTGGTGCGACAGGAACTGTTGACCCGGATAAAACCGGATCTGTGCACCTCCCTGGAAACCGAGGTGTTTCCCGCCCTATGCGCCGAACGTCTTTTGAGCGTGTTTCTCGCGCCGCCGCCGCTGCTGGACATGGGCACGCCGCAGGGATTTCAAGCTATGGAACGATATCATTATCATCCCATAAGGTCGGGATTTTGAGTTAGAACACGGCTAATATCGAGGAAGAACAAGTTCTCCTCGACAAGTTCAGTTTCAGTTTTTTGGTGGAACACATATGGATAGCATCCCTTTTCAACAGATAGCTG
>JACPGM010000133.1 GCA_016188985.1 Lentisphaerota bacterium
CGGGTCGCCGAAACTCAAAAGCCCGGTCGGATCGTGCGCGATTTCAAAGGCCGGCGCAAGGATATTGGCCTGAGCATCATAGAACGCGCCGATCACGAACTCTTCGCCATGGACGCCGGTCGCTTCGAGCGGCAATAAAATCCGGCCATCCGGGAAACGCAGCGGGTTGGCGCCGGGATATGTGTCGCGCGGCGTATTGACCAGCAGAAGTTCCCTGGGTTTGGCCCAGGTTTCCCCGTTATCGGCGCTGCGCGCCACGAGGAACCGCGAACGGATTTTCCGTCCTTCCTCGCTGAAAATGTAGACCTCCGGCTTTTCTGCGGCGACGACTTTGAAAACGGCCAGCAGTTCACCGTTTTGGTCCAGGCCGATAAGGCCGACCAGCACGGATTCCGGCGCGGCGGCGCTCAGGCCGTCATAAACCAGTCCTGGCGTGCCCCAGGACACCCCGCCATCATCCGACCCTTGCGCCATCAGCACGCCGTCGCGGGAATGTTTGTCTGTTCCCTGGCGATACACGCAGACGATGCGCCCGCCCGGCGCACGGCAGGAAAACGGGTAAGCGCACACAGCGGCCGCATCCTCCTTCGCCGCGTTGGGCGATACGGCGATATCCTGAACAATGCTGATCTTCATGTTCACCCACTCGATGCGCGTCTTTGCTTCATTTTTCGTCCGGCCCGCGTTTGCGCCGCAACGAAAACGCTCCGCCTCAATCGGCGTGATCAACGCCGCTCATTATCGCGAGGGAAGCGCAACTTTCCCGCGTGAAGGAAACTTGTCAGCCGCGTCGGCCAATAGGAGCCATTCCGCCAAATGGTTCCATCATGCAGCTCTTATCTCACTTTCTCCGCGAATCGCCACACCGGTCGGGCTGGACCGCGGCTGACGACTTCCTCGAGGTAACTGCCGCTGTGAGGCGACGGCGGCGTGCCGTGGGAATCGTACAGCGGACTGTGGCAAATACGGTAGGCCAGGATGTGATGCCAGCGCCCGTCATTCAGCCGCACCGTCATGCCGTTGGCGTGGTCGGCCATCCATTTCTCCGGCACGCCGGTCTCCGTGACAGCCGGCGCGGGCGGGTCGCCAAAATCGGCCAGGCAATCCCTTATGGGCAAGGGGCGTTCCACCCCGGTCCATTCCCCCAGATGCCCCCGCACCCTGCCCTCTCCCGAGGTAGAGGGAATACAGTTCAGTGACCATAGGACCAGTTTCTCGCGCCCCCGCCCCGTCCCGGCCGTTTGCGGGATAAAGGCCGCGTCGTATGGATTGGAGACCAGGTAGGCCGAGCCATCGGCGGCCACGTTGACGGTCACCGGCGAGTTCAACCGGGCCCTGGGCTGGTCCACTACTCTATGCCAGCGCCTGGCTTCGGACGAGCGCCAGACGCGCAACAGAAAACCAGATTCGCCTTGGCCATCAAACGTGTCCGCGCCGCGCGCCGAGAAGAGCACTCCGCCGTTCGCGTCACGGGCCAGGCTCGGTTCCATCCACGGACCCGCGCCCTCCATTGTTGCGTCGCGGGACACGGGACGCATGGTTGAGATGACCGGGTCATAGTCCACCGGTCGCCAAGTCCCCGCGCGGCAGGCCCAGCGGATCACGCCGACACTCACCGCCGTGCGATCGCTCCGGACCACCAGGGCCGGTAACAATAGTTCATCGTCGTCAGGAATGGCGCCGGTGATTCCGGTCACCAGGAGCGACCATCCGGTATGGCCGATCCGCAACGGATCTTCCGCGTCTTGCGTCCGAACCTCCGTCCGCCGGGTGGTAAAAGTCTTGCCGTCGTAGGCCAGTTGATAGACCTCGTTCAGGTTCTTGCGCGCGGGATCTCCCCAGGAAAAACGCCCGTCAGGAAACGAGAACCGATGCGCCTGGCCGACGCCGAATCCCGTGCCGGCATGGGGATGGGGGGCGCCGTCGGCCCGGAGGGCGCCGCGCGGGACAAAGCCGCCGATCAGCGGCGACTTCATGAACAGGCGCGGCGGTTCTCCCGTTTTTTCCTTTTCGATCTCGTTGCGGGTGGCGGCAAAAATTCGCGCCGGGCTGGGCGGCTTCCACTCTTCGAGCAGAATCACGTCGGTTCCGTCGAGGAACCCGTAGTTACGGGTCTGCTCGGTCATGCGCATTGCCATCAGTCCGCACGTGCGCGCATCGGCCTGAAAGGGAAACGCCAGCGCGTAGCGCAGCGAGCCCTGCGGCGGACGGTCCGGCGGAACAGTCAAGACGAGCTTGCCGCGGCTGATTTCCACGATCCCGGTCAGCGAGCGCGGCGCGTGTTCGATTTTCTCTTTGTTCCTCATTATCCGGGCTTGCCCACAAGGCTGACGTAGGCGCTCTCGGTAAGTTCGCCCGCGGGAGTTGTGTAGGTCGTAATGCGCTCCTCGTATTCGTCAATCGCTGAAGGACGTTGCTCGGCCTTCACCGCCACCCGGTCCGACGCAGTCAGAAATGTTCCCTGGTCGGCGCCCCACCAACGGATAATATCGCCGCGTTTCAGATAGGCGTCCACCACCGGCTGCACCGTTGGGTGCGCCCTGTCAAGCCACGGATGAATATCCCAGCTCCAGACGGGCACACGGTCGGGAATATCTCCCCCTAAGCGCCGCAAGTGATCGTTCTCCACTGGTCATAACTCGCCTGAACACGGAATACATCAAAGATAGTAGTTGCACTCGTATAGGCGGCCGAAATTGCGGACCTGTTCCGGCAGGGTCCCCTCCGCCTCCATTTCATCGTAGGCTTGATTAAATTCCCGCGGTTCGCAGAATGGAACGGTCGGGACTACCCAGCGGGTTTCCGGCTTAATCGTCGCGAAAATGTAGCGATAGAAATCGGCTCTACGGCCAAACGAGCACGAGGGCACATCATCGTTGCGAAACATGTCAATCGAAAGACGGTCGCCGATGAGATCAACTACCTGTTTGAGATCGGAATCCTTGAGCCAGAACTTGAGATGCTTAATATTCTTATCCTTGAGCGTAGCTGGCAGGGACTGATTGATGGAACCGGACGTATGGATGTGCAGGGGGCCTATGGCGGCGCCGATTTCCTTAAGATAAGGGGCCTCGAATTCCTCATAATGTTCCGCGCTGAATTGACTGCGAATTTCCGAACAAATCGCATAGCATCCGTCCAACAACCACGTGTGGTCTGAGACCAGTCTATCACCCACAATCTTCTTGGAATCCAATATATGTTCGATAATAATATCGGTGGCGATCCGCAGCAGGTGATGCACCGCCTTGGGGTTTTCGTAAAATCCCAGCAGCATTAGTGTGCTGCCGGTTGCGTAATTCACCGTGTCGGTCGGTCCGGTCGTGACATAGTGAGGAATGTGGTAGCGGCCCTCCGTGCTTTCGTCGAAGTACCTGAGCACGGCAAGACTCTGTGAAAGGTAATGACATTCCTTAACCGGTTTGGGCTTCAAATGCCACACGTCGGCGAGCGAGTGGATTGAGGGATAGGCCTGGGCGTTGCCGTCTCCCTCGACGACCGTTGTTGTGCCGAATGGCTCGGCCAGCCGTTGCGAGTGTCCGTAAAAATCCCGGTTGATAAAGAGCATGGGATAGGAGTCATACGCATACCTGGTCCGACCCAAGAGATAGGCGTTCCGCAGTCCCATCCGAATGCCGGCGTCCCAGTCCGCATTCCGGTTCCCGGTCCCGGCGAAAACAATCTCCTGCTTGTTGAATTCATCCTCGGAAACATCCGGAAACGAAAGCGGTTCCCGAGTGTCGAACAACAGGACGGGCCGGCCTAATCCTTTGCGGTCACCGAAGCGTGCGTGCACATCCCGCACTGATCGCCACTGGGCGTCGGAGAAATCATAGAAGGGTCCCGGTGTCTTTGTGGTTTGTTTCATCTTCTACTTCACCATCCTTCTCCATCGGGTGACAATCCCAGATACCACTGGGCTCAGCGCACCCTGATTGCGAACAGCCGGCTCCTGCCCCGCAGCTCAATGCGCAGGCGCACGTCACGGTCCCGATGCTCGGCGAGGGAACAGCGATCCTTCCAGCGGAGCGTGGCGCCCGTCGAATCACACACGATAGGAGCGCTATCGTCAAGGCTGAAACCGGAGAGAGTTCTCCCTTCCCGGTCGCACACCTCCGCGCGGACTTCGCCATTCGAAGCGTCGGCGTTGAGGAGGATCCGCTCTCCATCGAGACGGAAGGGCGCGGTTTCCGCCACTCCCATTTCATTCCGAAACTGGGGCGTGAGGCAAGCGAACCCGTCGAGCCGGTATTCGGCGATCCCGGCCGCGAACTCATACTTGCGCCCTGATTCGTCGGTGGCGCCGAGTTTTTCCAGGTCGCCGAGGTGGTGGCGGGCGTTGCTTCCCCCATAGTAGAGCCGAATCCTGTCGGTTAGCGTGACCAGGCTTGTCGCGTAGAGGTAGCGGTCGTCCCAGCTTCCATCCGGCCCCAGGGGGAGGACCAGTCCGCGGTTATTCTGCCTGTCCCACAAGATCCCATCCCGCGACGTGAAGAGCTGGACGTCCATCGTCTGCTCCTGGCCCGTCGGAACCTGCTGCGCGAGGTCCCGACACTGCCGGTCCAGGTGAAGCACGTTCATGATCCCGATGTACTGTCCCTCGTACGGGAAAACATAGAAGCTGTAGAACTCTGTTCCAACGGGGTCGGCGTCGTCGGGCACGAGGATCGTCTGCAGTTCGGACCAGTGGATCCCGTCGGGGCTTGTCGAGCGACCCACCGTGCGGCCGGGATACGTCTCACCCGTCCAGTCGGGCCGGAAGTAGCCGACATAGCGGCCTATTGAGGGGTCCCATCCTCCCGCAAGGAGCGTATGGCTATCGCAGACTCGCTCGACGACAGGTTTTTCAGTCGTTCGCTCCCAGTCGAAGCCGTCTTGCGACACCTGAATGAACAGGTGCTTCTTGTGTCCAGGAGGGTAGTTGGGACGCATGTACTTCCAGGGATGACCTTCCGGAAGAGCCACGTGCGAATAGACATACTCGTACCCGCCGACCAGGCTGTTCTTGTTGGAACCACGGTGCTCGTAGCGGTTGAGAATCGGCCGGTACCAGTCGAGCCCGTCGGAGGACTCGGCATAGGCTCCCGCGTAGAACGGAGGGATCGTTTCGACCGCTCCTTTGGCGTCGGTCTTTCCCATCCCGTAAGACTGTAATAGTTTAGCGGCTTGAAGCGGGAGCGGGCAAGAGGACGGCGGCAGCGGCAGCGGGCTGGGTAAGGAGCAAATGCAGAAAGGTCAAGGGATTGAGGTTCAGC
Organism: Lentisphaerota bacterium; assembly: GCA_016188985.1. Classification (GTDB taxonomy): domain Bacteria; phylum Verrucomicrobiota; class Kiritimatiellia; order JAAZAB01; family JAAZAB01; genus VSJD01. The sequence goes on from JACPGM010000133.1 coordinate 5,256, forward strand.
TGGCGTGCGGTTTGAATCAGGCTCATTAACACTTC
>JACPGM010000138.1 GCA_016188985.1 Lentisphaerota bacterium
AAGAATGGCATGTCTGCCTGTGACAAGTTACAGGGCTTCTTGGCGAAGAAGGGTGGAAGAAGGAGAGGTACGTGCCTGAGAGGGATAGCTTGTTATTTTTTTAGCCCTTCCTTCCTAAAGCGGGCTATGCCCGCAACCCAAACAAAACAAATCTCACCACGGAGACACGGAGACAGGACTGCTCCTCTCGTGTTCTCTCCCGACCAATCGTTGCGCGCATTTGCGAATGGCGCTGCGCCCTACGCCAAATGCGCACAACACTCCTGTGGGGAGCGAGAAGAGATTAAGGAGACGGAGTCATACTCCGTGCCTCCGTGTCTCTGTGGTGAATCCCCTCTTGCTTTAACAACATCTTGTTTTTCATGGCAGTTCATCGTGGTTGAGTTACTAATTGTCTGGTTGCTTCTTGCGGCAATTAGTGCGCAAGGAGCGACGTATTATGTCAGCCCCGCCGGCAGCGATGCCAACAGCGGCACGAGCTGGGCGCTTGCCAAGCAAACCATTCAGGCCGGCATCAATGTGGCGACCAGCGGCGATACGGTACTGGTTGCCGACGGCACCTACAGCCCGATTACGATCTCTCCGGGCATTACCGTCCGCAGCGTCAATGGCGCCCAGACGACAATAATAGATGGCGGAGGCGTGACGCGCTGCGCCTACCTGTACACGAATGCCGTGCTGGACGGGTTCACGGTGACGAATGGTTATTCTTCATATTCAGCATACAGTCAGTGGCCAAGGTCCGATGGCGGCGGTGGCGTGTATTCCTATGGCGGCACAGTGCAGAACTGCACGATCAGCGGAAATACCGCTGAATACGCCGGCCACGGCGGCGGCATATGTGTCTATGGTGGCACAGTGCAGAACTGTATAATCAGCGGAAACTGGGCTTGGAGCGGCGGTGGTGTATGTGCCTATGACTGCATAGTGCAGAACTGCACGATCAACGGAAACTGGGCCTCCTGCAGTGGCGGCGGCGTGGAGGCGGGTGGTGGCACAGTGCAAGTGCAGAACTGCACGATCATTGGAAACACAGCCTCTATAAGAGGCGGTGGCATGGAACTCTGGTACGGTATGGCGCAGAATTGCACGATCATTGGAAACACAGCCTCTGAAAGAGGTGGCGGCGTGTGTGTCTGGGTGGGCACAGTGCGGAACTTCACGATCAGCGGGAATACGGCTGGCTACTACGGCGGCGGCGTGTTTGCCTCTGGCAGCACGGTGCAGAATTGCACGATTAGAGGAAATGTGGCCAGCTACGGTGGCGGGGCGAAGCTGTGGTATTACGACACACTGCAGAACTGCATAATCAGTGGCAACACAGCCAACTACGGCGGTGGCGTGTCTATTGGTCATTATGGCAATGGCACAGTGCGGAACTGCCTAATCAGCGGGAATGCGGCCGTTGATATGGGCGGCGGCGTGTGGGCCATGGGCGGTGAAGTGGAAAATTGCACTATTGCCAGGAATACCATAGTCTCCGGTGAAGGTGACAGCGGCGTCGGCGGCGGCATATTTGTGGGAGGCGGAACAATCCGCAACTGCATTGCCTATTACAATCAGGATACCGATGTTGTTGCCGATTTCGATGGCCCCACTCCCATTTCTAATAGCTGCATTAGCTCCGACATTGGCGGTATCGGCAACATTACCAATGAGCCGCAGTTCATTTCTAACGGAACAGGGTATGGCGCCGAATTTGTGCCAGGCAACTACCGCCTGCGGCAGACGTCCCCATGCATCAATATAGGCACGAACCAGCCTTGGATGGCCAACGCGGGTGACCTGGATGGTGTGCCGCGTATCGTCGGCGGCGTGGTGGACATGGGTGCTTACGAGTTCACTACCGAACCTGGAACTGTCCAATTCAGCACATCGTCTTACAGTGTAAATGAAGATGCGAGGACAGTGACGCTCACGGTAACTCGGACCGGCGGCAGTTACGGACTTGCCACTGTCGAGTATGCAACTGCCGACGGTACGGCCTCGGCCGGGTCAGATTATACATCTCAGTCTGGGATCTTGTCCTGGTCATACGGTGACACCGCGAACAAAACCATAACTGTATCCGTCACTGATGACAGTATTGATGAAAACGATGAGACCTTTACGGTAACGCTGAGCAATGCCATAGGCGCCGGCCTGGGTTCGCCCAATTCAGCAACTGTGACAATAGTGGACAATGACACACCAGGAACTATCCAATTTGAACGATCGTCCTACAGTGTAAATGAAGATGCGGGGACAGTTATGCTCACGGTAACTCGTACTGGAGGCAGCGCCGGGCTTGCCACGGTCGAGTTCGCCACGGCCGCCGGCACGGCATTGGCCGGGTTAGATTATACGTCCCAGTCCGGGACTTTGACCTGGCCGGATGGGGATACCTCCAGCAAGACAATTACCCTTTCCATCACCGATGATAGTATGGATGAAAACGACGAGACCTTCACGGTGACGCTCAGCAATGTCACAGGCGCCGACCTGGGTTCGCCCGATGTTGCCACGGTGACGATCGTGGATAATGATATTCCTCCCGACCCGGAACATTTGACTGACCTGGAAGTTTCCGACTTCAAGTTTGTGCCGGTGAACTTGTGGGCCGGTGATCATCCGGCCATGATCTCGTTTGATCTGGTCAACGGAGGGCCTGCGGATCTGGTTGCTTCTGATACTCAACTGGCGATCACCTTCTACTTGTCGTCCAACCAGACGTTCGGAGACGCGGATGACATTGCGATTGGGACCAAGATCGAGGTCTTAACGCTCCCGGCGGGAGACCAGACCACAATCCGGTATCCCGGCCGGGCGCACAATGAGGATGTGACCATTCCGGAAGGGCTCACTGGCGACTACTATGTGTTTGTCAATGTCCGGCTGGCGTCGTCAGCGGGCTTGTCCGACCCGGATGGCGCCTATGCCATGCGGGATGGTCCGATCAACGTGCGCATTCATCCTGCCGACGGAGGGGAAGACACTGATTATCGCCAGGTGGTGAATGATTATGATGGGGATGGGCTATCGGACATGATGAGCTATGATGAACCAAGCGGCGAATGGACGATCCGGCTCTCGGCCTCCGGTGACAAGGTTCAGTTCGTGTTTGGCGGGCCGGGATATGAACAGGTGTCGGGGGATTATGATGGGGATAGCAAGACGGATCCGGCGATCCATGACCGGCAAGGTTCGGCATGGACGATCATGCTATCTGAGCTGGACTATCAGAAGCGCAGTTTCAATTTTGGCGGGGAAGGCGAGACGAAAGGGGTAGTTGGGGATTACGATAAGGACGGCCTGGCGGATCCGGGATTGTATGAGGAAGGCAGCGGGCGCTGGTCCGTCCTGCTGTCGTATGCGGAAGACGGAAATGGAGGGATGGCCAGTGCGGTGTTTGGGGGACTTGGATTTGCGCCATTGGCCGGGGACTATGATGGAGACGGCAAAGTGGATCCGGCGGTGTATGGTGAAGCGACGGGCAACTGGATGGTCCTGCTCTCCGGTCAGGGCTATGGCGTGGTCTCGGCGGTCTTTGGCGGCCTCGGTTATGCGCCGGTCGTCGGGGATTATGACGGCGACGGCAAAGCCGACCCGATGTTGTTCAATCAAGCGACCGGGGAATGGACGGCGCTGATGTCGGCGAGCGGCTACGCGCTCCAGCGCTTCGCCTCCGGCCTCGGCATTCCCGTAGCTGGTGATTTTGATGGCGATGGGATCGCCGATCCGGCCGTGCTCTCCACCAGTGGCGGATGGTCCTTCCTCTCCTCCCTTTCCGCCTACGCCCGTCTCGGCCCTTATTCTCTAACTTCGCCGTAAAAAGAGCTATGGAGAAACTAATACTAAAAGCAGCATCTTGAGTAACGAGCTATAACTCATAAATAAGGCATATGGGGGTGATTATGAGAGCGTCCCCCAGTGGAAAAAGGAGAATAGGTTCTCCAAGCGGGTGCCTAAGAGGGATAGCTCGTTATTTTTTTAGCCTTCTGCCTGTCCCCCTGTTGCTCTTGGCGACTCTTCAAGCACAGGCGGCGACATATTATGTCAGCCCCACCGGCAACGATGTCAACAATGGCACGAGCTGGACGCTTGCCAAACAGACCATCCAGGCCGGCATCAATGCGGCGACCAACGGCGACACAATCCTTGTGGCCGATGGCGCCTACGGTCCGATTTCAGTTTCCAATGCCATTACCGTGTGCAGTGTTAATGGCGCCCAAGCCACAATCATTGATGGCGGCGGAGTGACTAATTGTGTCACCATGTCTGGGGGTGCTGTGCTGGATGGATTTACAGTGACGCATGGTTATCATTGGTACGGTGGAGGCGTGATTACCTATGGGGGCATGGTGGCAAACTGCACGATAAGCAGCAATCAAGCCGATTATGGGGGTGGTTTGTTTGCTTACTTAAGCATGGTTACAAACTGCACGATCAGTAGTAATCAGGCCGACTGGTATGGTGGTGTAAATGCTTGGTGCAGCACGGTGGCAGTGTGTACGATCAGTGGCAACCAAGCCAATTATATTGCTGGCGTTGCAGCTTCTTACACCATCGTCTCAAACTGCACAGTCAATGGCAACCAAGCCTCCTGCTGGGTTGGTGGTATGATGGTGTCCGACAGCGTGGCAGTGAACTGCACGGTCAGCGGCAATCAGGCCGACACAACTGGCGGTATGGACGCTTACGACAGCGTAGCAGTGAACTGCACGGTCAGTAGCAATCAGGCCTACTTAGCTGGTGGCGTTGTAGCTTGCTACAGCATTGTTTCAAACTGCACGGTTAGTTTCAACCAGGCCGATTCTTACGATGGTGGTGTGGCTGGCTGGTTCAGTGTGGTAGCGAACTGCACGATCAGTAAAAACACGGCCCATGTCGAGGGTGGCGGTCTATGTGCAGCTTATTGTTCTATAGCCGGTTGTACCATCAGTGAGAATCTGAGTGGTAACCGCGGTGGCGGCGTGTTTTCGTTTTACAATACGATTGAGAACTGCACGATCATCTCCAACACGGCCGTCACCGATGGTGGCGGCCTGTTTCTGGCATACGGGGACAAGGTGAATGGCTGCACCATCCTCCGCAATGTAGCCTACCTTAATGGCGGTGGGATATTTGTTCAGACAAGCACGGTAGAAAATTGCACGATCGAGGAAAATGAGTCTTATGGTTCTACTTGGACTACCAACTACTATGACTGCGGCGGCGGCGTGTATGTCATGGAGGGGGGCAAGGTACGGAACTGCGCGATCAATCGAAATCTGGCCTACTGGGATGGCGGCGGCGCGTTTCTTTGGGGCGGCGCGCTGGAGAACTGCACGCTCGAAGGCAACAGTGCCCGCAGCTTTGGCGGAGGTCTATCCATTGTCAACGGCACAGCACGGAACTGTGTAATCAGCGGGAACACGGCCGTTGATATGGGCGGGGGCGTGTGGGCCGCAGGCGGTGAGGTGGAAAATTGCACAATCGTCAGGAATACCGTGGTCTCCGGCGATGGCAACAGCGGCGTGGGTGGCGGCGTATTTGTGCAGGGCGGAACAATCCGCAATTGCGTCGTCTATTACAATCAGGATACCGATGTCATCGGGCCCATTACCTACAGTTGCCTTGGCGTGAGCACGGGCGGCACTGGCAACGTAACTAACGAGCCGCTATTTGTGGCAAACGGCGCGGGCTTTGGCGCCGAACACGTCATGGGCAACTACCGCCTGCAATTGTCCTCGCCTTGTATTAACCGCGCCTTGAACCAATCATGGATGCCGACCGCCACTGATCTGGATGGCCGGGCACGCATTATTGGCGATGTCGTTGATATGGGCGCTTACGAGAACACTGACAAAGTTACGCTCAAGTACAGCCCGGCGATTTTGTCGAACCGGTGCGAATATGGATCCCATGTCCCCAACCAGACCATCGCCCTCTGGAATCTTGAGCAAAGGGCCATGGAATACACGCTTACGCCCAATGTTAATTGGCTGGGCGTTTCACCCAGCAGTGGCGCCGGTAATGGCGAAACCAATTTGGTTAACGTCGCCTATGCCGCCAGCGGACTTATCCCCGGAAGCTATGAGGGCATTATCACGATTGCTTCGCCCCAGGCTTATAACTCGCCACAGGCGGTTGAGGTATATCTCCAAGTGGACAAGCTGGCACAGACAATTAGCTTCCTGGCAATTCCGGACCAGATAGTGACGTCGCGGGTAGTGCTGGTGGCGACGGCGAGTTCGGGTTTGCCGGTCAGTTTTACCGTGGTCTCCGGTCCGGGGACAATTACCGGCGGAAATAATCTGACGTTTACGTCGGCGGGAACAGTGTTGGTGGTGGCCAGCCAGGCGGGTGATGCGACCTACAACCCGGCAGCCACCGTGACCAATGCCGTGATTGTGAACAAGCTTAGTCAGACGATTACCTTCCCGGCGATTGCGGATCAGACGGTGACTTCGCGTGTAAGCCTGGTGGCGACGGCCAGTTCGGGCTTGCCGGTCAGTTTTAAGGTTGTCTCTGGACCGGGGACAATTTTGGGCGGGAACTTGACATTTACGACCGCTGGCACTGTGTTGGTGGTGGCCAGTCAGGCCGGCAACACGATCTACAATCCAGCATCCAGTGTGACCAATGCCATCACGGTTAACAAGCTTGACCAGACGATAACGTTCCCGGCTATTCCGGACCAAACAGTGGTGTCGCTTGTGGAGCTGGTGGCCACAGCCAGTTCGGGCTTGCCGGTGACGTTTACGATAGCATCCGGACCAGGAACAATTAGTGGCGCCAGCCTGACATTTACAGCGACGGGCACGGTGAAGGTAGGGGCCAGTCAGACGGGTAATGTGATCTACAACCCGGCCCACAATGTGACCAATGCGGTGATTGTGAAGCAACCATTGGTATTTTATGTAAGCCCCTTGGGCAATGATACCAACGATGGCACGAGCTGGGCACGTGCCAAGCAGACTATTCAGGCGGCTATCAATGTGACTACCGATGGCGGCACCGTGCTCGTGGCCGACGGAACCTACGGTCCGATTTCGATTTCCAAACCTATAACCGTTTGCAGTGCCAACGGTGCTGAAACTACTATCATAAAGGGTGTCGGAACAACCCGCGGCGTCTATATTAGCAATGGTGCAGTGCTCGACGGCTTTAGGGTGACAGGAGGTTTCTCAGACTATGGCGGTGGTCTTTACGTTTCTGATTCCACAGTGCAGAACTGCACGATCATTGGAAACCAAGCCTACTACTACGGCGGATTGTATGCTTATAACAGCACGGTTTTAAACTGCACAATCAATGGAAACGCAGCTGGTTTATGTGGTGGAGTGTATTCCTATGACAGCACGTTTGCGAACTGCACGATCAGTCGAAACCAGGCCCATGACTACGGCGGATTGTATGCTTATAACAGCACGGTTTCAAACTGCACAATCAGTGAAAATACAGCTGATTACTATGGTGGTGGAGTGTATTCCTATGACAGCACGTTTGCGAACTGCACGATCAGTCGAAACCAGGCCTACTATCACGGCGGACTGTATACTTATAACAGCACGGTTTTAAACTGCACAATCAATGGAAATGTTGCTAAATATAGTGGTGGCGTGTTTGCTAGCTACGGTACATTTGTAAACTGCGTAATCAGCGGAAACGCGGCCAACATTTATTATGGTGGCATGTATGCTTACTACTGCATAGTAGAGAACTGCACGATAGTCGAGAACTCGGCTACGAGACGTCCTGGTGGCGTGTATGCTGATGGTGGAATAGTGCGGAACTGTATTGTCTACTACAATCAGGGCGATGATGTAGTTGGGCCTATTTCTAATAGTTGCATTGGACCAAGCATCCCAGGCATGGGCAACATTACCAACGAACCTCAATTTGTCTTCCTCGGTACGGGCTATGGAACTAGCCACATCGCCGGCAACTACTACCTGCGGCCAGGCTCGCCGTGCATCAATGCCGGACTGAACCAGCCCTGGATGAGCAATGCGGTTGACCTGAATGGTCTTCCGCGGATCATTGGTGGCGTAGTGGATATGGGCGCTTATGAGAAAACTGACAAAGTAATCATAATGCATAACCCACCTATCCTTTTCAACCGCTGCAATTATGGATCTAACCCAACCAGTCAGACACTCGAGGTGTGGAATGGAGGCATAGGGAACATGCCGTATACTCTCTCTGCGGATGTGAACTGGTTGTCACTTTCACCCGTGAGTGGGACGAGCGCCGGCGACATTGATCTTGTGAACGTTGACTATGTAGCGGCCGGATTAGCGCTGGGAACATATACTGGCGTCATTACGATTACTTCAGCCGAGGCAATCAATTCACCGCGGACTATTATGGTCTATCTGGCGAACAAACTCGATCAGACGATTTCTTTCCCGGCGATTCCCGACCAAGTGGTAACCGCGCAGGTCCAATTAGCGGCGACAGCAAGTTCGGACTTGCCGGTCAGCTTTGCGGTGCAATCTGGGCCGGGGATAATTACGGGTGGAACGAATCTGAAGTTCACAACAGGTGGAACAGTGCGAATAGTGGCCAGTCAGGGAGGTAATGAGATATATCATCCGGCTCCCAGTGTGACGAATACAATAGTGGTTAAGCGACTTAGCCAAACGCTTACTTTCCCGGCAATTCCTCAAGCAACGACTCTTCCAATAGGTCTTGCGGCAACGGCCAGTTCAGGTTTGCCGGTCAGTTTTGCAGTCGTGTCCGGGCCGGGAAGGATTATTGGCGGGACGAATCTGGAGTTCTTGACAACCGGAACAGTGCAGGTGGTAGCTAAGCAGGGCGGCAGCGCGATTTATGAACCAGCGCCCAACGTAACAAATAGCGTAACGTTTTCTCGATCACCGATGACGATTTATGTCAGTCCAACCGGCAACGATGCCAATGACGGCACGAGCTGGGCACTCGCTAAGAAGACTATCCAGGCAGCCATTAATATGGCTATCGGCGGCGACACTGTATTGGTAGCTGATGGCACCTACGGTCCAATTTCGTCATACAAAGCTATAACTGTCCGCAGCGTAAATGGCGCGCGATCTACAACAATAGACGGCGGTGGAGTATCACGCTGCGCTCTCATTGACCGTGGCGCTGTACTTGATGGTTTCACGGTGACAAAGGGTTACTCCTACTATGGTGGTGGCATAAAAGCTTATGGCGGCACAGTGGTAAATTGCACGATCATAAGAAACACAGCCAATCTTGGCGGCGGTCTAGATGCCATTTCTTGCTTCATAACCGACTGTACCGTCAGTGAAAACCGGAGCTATGGTAGCGGAGGTGGCATACTTTCACATTATAATATTATTGAGAATTGTGCGATCAATTCCAACACGGCCCACGGGAACGGCGGTGGCCTGTTTTTATCCCGGGGTAATACAGTAAGACATTGCACGATCAGCTCCAATACAGCCTTTGGGAATGGCGGCGGTCTGTGGCAGATGGGAAATGACACTGTGCAAAACTGTGTGATAAGTCACAACGGAGCCACTTGGGGTGGTGGGGATACACTCTGGTGGGGAGGCATCCTGCAAGACTGCACGATTGATCGGAACTGGGCCTCTTATGGTGGCGGAGGGGCGCTGAACGTGGGGGGGACTGTCCAGGACTGTGTAATCACTGGAAACAGCACGCTTTTAGCGGAACATCCTGAGCTTGTTATAACCTATGGATCCTGCGGTGGAGGCGTGTTGGCCTGGCAAGGCGCAGTGCAGGGCTGCACGATCGAAGGAAATTGGACGGCGGATTTCGGTGGCGGTGTTTATGCCGTTCAAGGCACAATCCAGAACTGTGTGATTAACCGCAACGGCGCCGCCTTCGATGGCGGTGGTGTGGAGATCTGGAGCAGCACGCTACGGAACTGTTTAATTACCGGCAACGCGGCCAATGACTTTGGTGGGGGTTTATATTCCTCCAATAGCACGGTGCAGAACTGTACCATCAGCGGCAACGAGGCTAACGAAGGCGGAGGCTTATATAGTTCTGACGGAAACACGATCCAGAACTGTATTGTGTATTACAATCAGAACGGGGATGTCCTCGGCAGTCTTGCTGGCATCTCCTATAGTTGCTTGGGAACAGAGATTACCGGTAGTGGCAATATAAGCAGTGAGCCGCAGTTTGTGTCATTAGGCGCCGGCTATGGTACCAACTTTGTTCCCGGCAATTATCGCCTCCAGCCAACCTCTCTCTGCATCAATGTAGGTTTAAACCAATGGTGGATGGCAAATGCGAGTGATCTGGATGCTCAGGCGCGCATTATAGGAGGTGTAGTAGATATGGGCGCTTATGAAGTCAATGCCGAGCCAAGGACTGTCCAATTCAGTACATCGTCTTACCATGTAAATGAAGATGCTGGAACAGTGACCCTCACAGTGAATCGAAACGGTGGCAGTTGCGGACTTGCCACGGTCGAGTATGCCACGGCCGCTGGCACGGCCTTGGATGGGTCAGATTATACGTCTCAATCCGGCACTTTGTCCTGGCCGGACGGAGATGCTTCCACTAAGACCATCACCGTGTCCATCACTGATGACAACATTGATGAAAGCGACGAGACCTTCACGGTGACGCTGAGCAATGTCACAGGCGCCGGCTTGGGTTTGCCCAATGTGGCGACGGTGACAATCGTGGACAATGACAATCCGCCGACGGGCGAGATCAGGTTTGCTGAGACGAATCTGGTGGTGAATGAGGATGCAGTGAACGTGGAGTTGCGAGTGGTGCGGACGAATGGGGATTACGGGCTGATAAGCGTGGGCTACACGGACCGGGAAGTCACTGCCAGTGCGGGATTGGATTACGGGGTGGTGACCGGCCAGTTGACCTGGGCGGATGGAGATGCCTCTGACAAGGTCATCACGATCTCCGTCGTGGATGATTTCGCGGATGAGCCGGATGAGATGTTTGAGGTGGTGCTGACGAACGTGGTGGGGACGAGCATATTCGGGACGAACGTAGTAAGCGTGACGATTGTTGACAATGACAATCCACCGGCGGGCGAGATTCAATTTGCGGTAACAGTAACAGAGGTTGGCGAGGCTAGCGGTTCGATGACCTTGAGTGTCGCGCGGATCGGAGGGAGTTTCGGAGCGGCCTCCATTGATTATATCACAGCCGATGGCACGGCATCGGGCGGCTCAGATTATACGTCCCAGTCGGGCACATTATCCTGGCTGGACGGCGACACATCCAGCAAGACCATAACCATTGCCATCACTGATGATAGCATTGATGAAAGCGACGAGACTTTCACGGCGACTTTGAGCAATGCCACTGGCGCCGGCCTGGGTTCGCCCAATGTGGCGACGGTGACGATCGTGGATAATGATATTCCTCCCGACCCGGAACATTTGGCCGACCTGGAGGTTTCTGACCTCAAGTTTGTGCCGGTGAATTTGTGGGCGGGAGACCATCCAGCCACGATCTCGTTTGAGCTGGTCAATGAAGGGTCTGCGGATCTGGTTGCTTCTGACGCCCAACTGGCGATGACGTTTTACTTGTCGGCCAACCAGACGTTTGGGGATGCGGATGACATTGCGATTGGGACCAAGATCGAGGTCTTGACGCTACCGGCGGGCAGTCAGACGACAATCAGGTATCCCGGGCGCGCACATAATGAGGATGTGACCATTCCGGAAGGGCTCACCGGCGACTACTATGTGTTTGTCAATGTCCGGCTGGCGTCATCGGCGGGCTTGTCCGACCCGGATGGGGCCACGGCCATGCGCGATGGCCCGATCCACGTGCGGATTCATCCTACCGAAGATGGGGACGACAGCACGCGGCGCAGCGTGGTGAATGATTATGACGGGGATGAGCAGACCGATATGATGAGCTATGACGAGCCCAGCGGCGAATGGGTAATCAGGCTCTCGGCGTTGGGAGAGAGTGTGCGGTTTATCTTCGGCGGACCGGGATATGAAACCGTGTCCGGGGATTACGATGGTGATGGTCTGACGGATCCGGCAATTCATCAGCGCCAAGGCTCAGTGTGGACGATTATGCTCTCGGGGCAAGGCTATGCAGCGGTCAATTTCGATTTTCGCGGTTCGAGCGCGACGCGCGGCGCGGTTGGGGACTACACTGGGGAAGGACGCGCAAATCCGGGATTGTATGAGGAAATGAGCGGGCGCTGGTATGTTTTGCTGTCGGCCGTGGAGGCCCAAAACGCTGAGATAGTCAGCGCGGTCTTTGGCGGCCTCGGTTATCTGCCGGTGGCGGGGGACTATGATGGTGACGGCAAAGTTGATCCGGCGGTGTATGGTAAAGACACGGGCAACTGGATGGTAATGCTTTCCGGTCAGGGCTATGGCGTGGTCTCGGCGGTCTTTGGCGGGCCGGGCTATGCGCCGGTCGTCGGGGATTATGACGGCGATGGCAAAGCCGATCCGATGTTGTTCAATCAAGCAACCGGGGAATGGACGGCGCTTATGTCGGCCAATGGCTATGCGCCAAAGCGCTTTACCTCCGGCGCCGGCATTCCCGTGGCGGGTGATTTTGATGGCGATGGTATCGCCGATCCGGCCGTGCTCTCCACCAGTGGCGAATGGTCCTTCCTCTCCTCCCTTTCCGCTTACGCCCGTCTCGGTCCGTACGCCATTACCCAACCACGTTAATTACGTTTGGGTTGGCGCTTCAACGCTTTTAACAGCGGACACTGAATTCTTACCACCTTGTTCTAACCGGAATTCGCTCGGCCAGAAGCGCTTCCTTGATTTGCCGGATGGTGTACTCGCCCGTGTGAATCATTCCGGCGATGATCGCCGCATCGGCGCAGCCGGTAGTAAATACTTCCGCCAGGTGGGCCGGCGTCCCGGCGCCGCCGGAGGCCACCACCGGGATACCGACGTTAGTGGCGATGAGTCGGGTCAAGCTCAATTCAAAGCCCTGGCGGGTGCCGTCGGCATCCACTGAATTGACCACAATCTCGCCCGCGCCCAATTCCTCGGCGCGGCTGGCCCAGGCAAGGGCATCCAGACCAGTGCGTTCCCGGAACCCGCGGACCGTGATTTCATAGCCGCTGGGGAAGCGCTTGTCTCCCGGAGTTTTAACCGGGTCCATGCCGAGCACGATGCATTGCGAGCCAAAGGCTTTGGCCCCCTCGGCAATTAGCGCCGGGTTCAGGACCGCCTGGGTGTTGAGCGATATTTTTTCGGCGCCGGCGGCGAGCACTTGCGCCATGTCGTCAAGATTGGCAATCCCGCCGCCGACGGCGAAGGGGATATGAATCGCCCGGGCCACGGCCTCCACCATTGGAATATCAATCCCCCGGCGCTCAGCCGAAGCGGTGATATCATAGAACACCAGTTCATCACAGCCGCCTTCGCTATAGCTCGTGGCCATGGCCACCGGGTCGCCCAGTTCCACGTTGTTCTGGAACCGAACTCCTTTGGTGACCTTGCCGTTGCGCACATCCAGGCAGGGAATGATTCGTTTGGTTAACATATAAATGAATAGATTCTACGATGTAGAATCTAAGGCCGATTCCTTGACGGTGGTTTGATAAAGACCAACGCGGGCGCAAGCCCGCAACCCAAAGATTTTTCACTACGAAACACGCGAAAGGCGCGAAATATCCCCAAGCATAAGCCCTGTTCTTGTTTTCGTGTCGTTTCGTGTATTTCGTAGTTAATATTCTTGTCGTTCATAGCGGTTGTTCATATATTCAGGCGGATCCGCCTATGGTGGAAACCACTGACCTGCCCGCAGATGCTACAGCGTTGCAGGCGGGTTACACGGATTTCACGGATGGTCAGACCATTGACGGCCGTGGGCGGCCGCCAATAATCCGTGCTATCCGTGCCATCCGTGGTTCATATGCTTATTTTTATGGCGGTTCCCGATCTATAAGGTATTGTTGTTGAATTATATGACTACCGAAAAAATAAACAAGCTCCGGATGCCGGCGCAGGAACTGGGTTCCTCAATTCACGGCGTCATTTTCGATATGGATGGCGTGCTGTGCGATTCTGAGCCGTTTATTGCCGAGGCCGCCGGCCGAATGTTTGCCGAGCGGTACGGCCTGAAGGTTACGCCGCATGATTTTCGGCCTTTTGTAGGTACGGGCGAAGACCGCTTCATCGGCGGGGTTGCCGAAAAGTACGGCGTAAAGCTGAACATGCCCGCCGACAAAGACCGCACCTATGCCATTTATATGGAGATTATCCATGGCCGATTACAGCCTCTGCCGGGCGTTGGTGATTTCGTGGCGGAATGCCGTCGGCGGGGGCTGATTTTGGCTCTGGCCACCAGCGCCGACCGCATTAAACTGGACGGCAATTTAAGTGAAATCGGGTTAACCCCGGAATTGTTTGCCGCTTGCATATCAGGCAGCGAAGTCCGGCGTAAAAAACCGTTCCCCGATATTTTTCTCGAGGCAGCGCGTCGCGCGCGCATTACGCCCGCGGCGGCGCTGGTGATTGAAGATGCGCCCAACGGTATTCAGGCCGCCAAGGCAGCCGGGATGCGCGCCCTGGGGCTTACCACCAGTTTCAGCGCCGCTGTTCTGAAGGACGCCGGCGCTGACTGGACGGCGCCGAACCTGGCGCAGGTGCTGCAGGGAATATAGAGCCTCTTGTGGACTATACAGAGCGTCATAAATAACGCAGCATAATCTCTTGGTAGGGACGGCTCCCCGCCACAGGGCGGGGCAAGTCCCGCCTCGGCGGGACCGTCCGCGGCGCTTTCGGGCCTACTCCGCCATAGTAAGCCTACTGGCTACGAAGGCTGGACGAACGAGCCCTACCTCTTGCCCCCACAAGACTAAGGCCTTACGCATTAGCACTGAGACACACGGCGCAAATCATCATTGCCAGGGCCTGGGCCAATCAATAAACTCTCGCTCAATAAGGGGAGTAAGGATGAGTTCAATCAAAGCCGAGCTCGTTCGTTATGGCGCGAAAATGGTCCAGGCCCGGCTGGTGGCCGGCGCGGGCGGCAACATCAGCGCCCGGGACGGCGGCATTATCTGGATGAAACCAAGCGGTCTGGCGCTGGATGAGATGCGACCGACGGATTTGTGCGGCCTGGACCTGAAGACCGGCCGGCAGATCAAGGGCTCTCGCCGCCCGACTTCCGAGGTGAATATGCACTTGGCGGTCTATCGCGCGCGGCCGGAGGTGAAGGCCGTATTTCATACGCATTCACCCTGGGCTTCCGGGGTCGTTACGGCCGGCATCACACTGCGGCCGATGTTTGCCGAGTTTGTTAACGACCTTGGCCGCACGGGAACGATCCCCTATGTCACGCCCACCACGCCGCGTCTGGCCGCAGCCATGGGCAAGAAAGCTCGAATGTGCGATACGATTTTCATGGTCAACCATGGAGTCTTAGCCGTGGGAGTGACCATGAAACAAGCTTATTTCCGGGTGGTGGTTGTGGAAGACGCGGCCAAATCGCTGGTCGCGGCCTGCGTGGTGGGCCGCCCGCGGTTCCTATCTCCGCGCCAGGTGCGCGAAATCCTGGCGCTGGATGCGGTCCGGCATCGCACTAAAATGGCGGAAGCTCCCGAGACGAACAGGCGTTAAATCGTGAGGCGTCCAAGGGGCGTTGGGCATAACGGTTGTGCCCGTCAGCCGAGTGGTAAATTATGAAAAAACGGTACGCGCAAGTCGGTCTGGGTAGTCGCTCCACAATTTATACGCAGGCCATTGTTCAAACCTTCCCGAAGCGAGCGGAATTGGTTGGTCTGTGTGACAATAACCGGGGGCGTCTGGAATTGTGCAATTCCGTCATCGTTGCGAAATACAAAAGATCCGCCGTGCCGATGTATCGTGCCACCGAGTTTGACCGGATGATTGCCGAACGGAAGCCGCAGGTAGTTATTGTCACAACCTGGGATTGTTTTCATGATCACTACATTATTCGAGCTTTGGAGGCCGGCTGTGATGTAATTACGGAAAAACCCCTCACCACCGACGCGCGCAAATGCCAGCGCATTATTGACGCTGTGCGCCGCACGGGCCGCCAACTGCGCGTAACTTTCAATTACCGCTACTCGCCGCCGCGCATCCAGGTCAAGGATCTCCTCATGCGGGGCGTCATCGGCAAGGTGCTTTCCGTGCATTTCAGCTGGCTGCTGAACACCAGCCACGGAGCCGATTATTTCCGCCGCTGGCATCGGGAAAAGAAAAATTCCGGCGGGCTGATGGTGCATAAGGCGACGCACCATTTCGATCTGGTCAACTGGTGGCTTTCGGCCAGTCCCGTGGAAGTGTTTGCCAGGGGCGCCCGCCGGTTCTATGGCGCTGATTCCGGCACGGCTGAACGGTTGGGCCTGAAGGGGCACGCCCAACGGTGTCTGGTTTGTCCTTGTCAGCGGCGCTGCAAATTTTATCTCGACTTGCGCCAAGGCAACTTCAAGGAAATGTATCTGGACTGCGAACACTACGACGGC
Organism: Lentisphaerota bacterium; assembly: GCA_016188985.1. Classification (GTDB taxonomy): domain Bacteria; phylum Verrucomicrobiota; class Kiritimatiellia; order JAAZAB01; family JAAZAB01; genus VSJD01. Next base: position 16,397 of record JACPGM010000138.1, read on the forward strand.
TATTTCCGGGATCGGTGCGTGTTCGGCCGGCCCATGGATATTGAGGATACGATGAATCTGGTGGTGCGCTACGACACCGGCGCCTTCATGTCATATTCCCTAAACGCGTTCTCGCCGTGGGAAGGCTATTCCGTTGCTTTCAACGGAATGCGTGGCCGCCTGGAACACGATTGTATGGAAAGCATCTACATCAGCGGTGATGGCCAGGTGCCGGGTAAAACCATTCCGTCCGGCACCAGGCTGCGGTTGTATCCGCATTTCAAACCGGCGCAAATGATTCCGAGCTGGACCGGCCAAGGCGGCCATGGCGGCGGCGATAATCCCATGCTCGCGGATCTCTTTGCCTTGCGTCCGTCCCGCGATCCCTATCAGCGCTCGGCGGATGTGGCCAGCGGCGCCCTGAGCATCCTGACGGGGATAGCCGCAAACAAAAGCATGCAATTTGGCCGGCCAATCCGGATTGATAGCCTTGTTAAGCGTATTCCTCCAGTTAAGCTGCCGCCAATGAAAGAAGGGTAAATCGGAAATTACACATGAAAGCAGCGGTAATAAAAAAACCAGGCGTAGTTGTTGTGGAGGACGTGCCCCAGCCAAAGCCGGGCTCCGGCGAAGTCCTGTTGAAGGTCGAAGCCTGCGCGCTGTGCGGGACCGACCAGCGCGTGCTTTCCGGCGAAAAGCCCGTGGATGTGAGCATCGTGGGCCATGAAATCACCGGCACCGTGACTGCAATCGGGGCAGGGGTGCCGAAAATCCGGACCGGCCAACGGTTCATTGTCCAAACGGTAATCGGCTGCGGGGAGTGCCCCATGTGCGCGCGCCACCGCGAGAACCTGTGCGAAAAGGGATTCCGCGCCATGGGTTACCAGTTTAACGGCGGCTTTGCCGAATATATGGTCATGCCCAAGGCGGCCGTTGACCAAGGTTGCCTGATCACGATTCCCGCGGACCTCTCCGCCGAGATCGGCACACTGATCGAGCCACTCAGTTGCTGCGTCAACGGAATGAAATATATCCCGCTGGAAGACTCCGAGCATGTGGTCATCTTTGGCGGGGGCATTATCGGCGTGCTTAACGGCCTGGTGGCCCGCGCGCGCGGCGCCAAACGCATTACCATCATGGATGTCTCGGCCACGCGCCTGGAGCTGCTTAAAAAACTGGCGCTGCCCTTTGATGATTTGGTTAATTCCAGCACAACCGATCCGCTAACGTGGGTTAAGGCCGCCACCGGCGGTCGTGGGGTAGATGCGGCGGTCGTGGCGGCTTCGGTGAAAGGCCTGGTTGCCGTCGGGCTGAATCTGCTGCGCCGCGCGGGGCATCTCTCAGTCTTTGCCGGCTTTCCAAAATCCGATGCGCTGTTGTCTTTGGACGTCAACCGGATTCATTATTACGAAATCAACGTACACGGCGCCAACAGCTCTTCCCAGGAGGAATACTTGCAGGCCCGCGATTTCATCGTTTCCGGCAAGATTAAAGGCGAGGCGCTGGTGACCCATCGCTTCCCCTTGAACAAATTTAACGCGGCCGTCAAAACCCAGAGCGATCCGGCCAGCGGCTCGCTGAAAATCGTGATTATTCCTTGAAGGATTGGAAGACGATGTTGCTTAAAGACAAGCGCGCGGTGATTACCGGCGGAGCTCAGGGGCTGGGCCATGCTCTGGCCGCGCGGCTGCTTAAAGAAGGCTGCCGCGTTCTCTTGGCGGATATCCAGGAGCTTGAGATTGCCGCGACGGTCCGCGAGTTGCGCGCGGCGTTCGGCGAGAACGTCGCGGGGCGGCGCTGCGATGTGACCGTGGAAGCCGATGTTAAAGCCCTGGTGGACCAAGCAGTGGAACGCCTGGGCGGCCTGGATATTTTTGTGGCCAATGCCGGCATCCTCATTTCTGGCCCGGTAACGGAGTTTGACGTGAGCCAGTGGCGCAAGGTGATGGAGGTCAACCTGGTCGGCCAGATGATCTGCATGAAATATGCTCTCGCCCTCATGGCGCGCCAGAAGAGCGGCGCCTTCATTCAAATCAATTCCAAGTCAGGCAAGAAAGGATCCTTCAAGAATTCGGCCTATGCCGCTTCAAAGTTCGGCGGCATTGGGCTGGTGCAAAGCGCGGCGTTGGAAATGGCCGCCCTCGGAGTGCGGGTTAACGCGGTTTGCCCGGGGAACCTGCTGGATTCGCCGTTATGGGTCAATAAACTCTTCAAAGAATACGCCCGCAACCAGGGGTTGACCGAAGCGCAGGTGCGTCAGAAATACATTGATCAGGTGCCCCTCGGCCGCGGGTGCACCTATGAGGATGTCGGCAACGTGGTGGTGTTTCTGGCCTCGGAGGCCTCCAGCTACATGACCGGCCAGGCGATCAACGTGACCGGCGGGCAGGAGATGCGCTGACAGCAGAGAAGCAAACATCGAACGCCCAACGTCCAACGCCGAACGTTGAATGTCGGAAAACAGAAGGCATATGACGCATGGACCATCCTGCGCCCAAGGCATGCGATGAAAAATCGAAAATCGAAAACTGAAAATCGAAAATCAGTTCGATTCCTGGCGGTGGACCTGGGCGCTTCGGGCGGCAAATGCTTTGCCGGCGAGTTTAAGCCGAGCGGCTTTGCCATGCGCGAGATTCACCGGTTTGCCCATGAATGCATTTCTTTTCATCTGCCGGATAGCGCGGGAGAGCCGGTGGAACGCATGTTCTGGGACGATACTTTCATCTACGCGCAGATCATCGAGGGCCTCCGCGCTTACCGGCGCGAAGTCGCCGATACCCTCGATGCTATAGGGATTGATGCCTGGGGCGCCGATGGCCAGTTTGTCACCCTGGAGGGCGACCTGCTGGGCAAAGTCTATGCCTACCGCGATCATCGCCTGGATACGATGATTGCCGCAGTCAAAGCGCGCATAACTCCGGAACGGATTTACGCCATCACCGGCATTCACTTCCAGCCGTTTAACGTCAGCAACCAGATCCTCTGGTTTTTGCAGAATCGCGCTCACCTGCTCAAGCCGCATTGCCGCTATGTGCCGATCCCATCGCTCTTCTACTATTATCTGGGCGGCATTATTAAGGTGGACTCGTCCTGGGCCAGCGTGACCCAGCTCATGGATGCCAAGACCAAGACCTGGAGCCCCGAGGTCTTGGAAAAATTGGGCATCCCGCCGGAAGTCCTGCCGGAAATTGTTGCGCCGGGAACAGTGATCGGCAAACTTCAGCGGAGGATAGCAGAGGCTGTTGGCTTGAATGCGGCGGCCTTGGTGGCCGTCGGCTCGCATGACACCGCCAGCGCCTTTGCCGCCGCGCCGGTGGATGATCCGCGCACAGCGCTCATCATCAGTTCTGGCACGTGGTCGCTGGTGGGCAAGCTCGTTCCCGAGCCCGTTACCACGCCCTCAGCCATGGCGGCCAATCTCAGCAACGAAGGCGGCATTGGCAATATTCGCCTGCTTAAGAACTGCATGGGCGGCTGGCTGGTGCAGGAACTGCGCCGGGTCTGGCGCGACGCCGATGGCCGGGAAACGGAATGGGCCGAGCTCTATCGTCAGGCGCAAGCGGCGGAGCCGTTCGCGGCATTGGTGGATCCGGATGACCAGAGTTTTTATAATCCGGCCAATATGGAAAAGGCTTTTAACGAATATTGCATAAAAACCGGCCAGCGCGTCCCGACGACACGCGGCGGCCTGGTGCGCATGGCTTATGAAAGCCTGGCGCTTAAATACCGGGCGATCAATGAAGATATTTCGGCCGCCTCCGGCCAGGAAACCCGTCAGGTGCACATTGTGGGCGGCGGCTCGCAGAACGAATTGCTCAACCAGTTCACCGCCGATGCCCTGGCTTTGCCGGTGAGCGCCGGCCCGGCGGAAGCCACTGCGGTGGGCAATATCATGGTTCAGGCGCTGGGCTTAGGCATGATCAGTTCGCTGCATGATGCTTTGCCGATCATCAAGCGGGCTTTCCCCATTCGCGAATTCAAGCCGGCCGATACGGCGGCCTGGGACCAGGCTTACGTGCGCTTTCGCCGGCTGGTCGAAAAAGATTAAGGCGGGCTTATGCCCGCAACCCAAATACGTTTCGTCCGCCTGTGGTGGAAATGTAGGAGCCTCGCCCCGTCGAGGCGATCTTATCGCGCCAGCGGGGTGGCGCTCCTACAATCTTCTTGTTATTTATGACGGTACCGGGTGTTCAAGGTACTAAACATGGCGACATTAATGTTACAGCATTGTGTGGTAGGGCGCGTTCGTCCAGCCTTCGTAGCCAGTAGGCTTACTACGGCGGAGTAGGCCCGAACGCGCCGCGGACGGCTCGGCGAGCCATCCCTACCAAAATACACACGCAAAAACGTGTATCTTTACGGGAAAGCGTCTATACTTTGAATCCGGCCGCGATCATGGCGCCAGCAGGCCGCTGATATCAACCTGATAATAATCTGCGTCGGAAAGCATGACTTTCCAGTCGCCGGTGGTCGGGTTATAGACGGCCGGATCGGCCAGGCCGTCGCCATCATAATCGGCCGGGATCGGTCTGAACCCGCTGCCGCCCAATAATCCCGGAAGATAATAATCGCCGGCACTGCTCAGCTTCACGGACCAGGAACCGCTGGACTCCTGATAAACTGCCGGATCGGCTTTGGCATCGCCATCGAAGTCGGCTAAAACGGCATACCAGCCCGGACTGCCCAGCGTCTGGGCCAAGGCATTGGTAACATAACCAAGGCTGGATAATTTTGCGGTCCAATTGCCGTTTGCCTCGTTGTAAATCGTGGGGTCGGCCAGGCCATCGCCGTCAACGTCCGCCGCCAGGGCGCTGTTGCCCTGCGAGCCGAGGAAGTTGGTAGCCGTGAGGGCGGCATAATTGGCCGAACTCAATCGGACGATCCAGTCTCCGGTCGCTTCCTGGTAGACGGCCGGATCAGCCAGGTGGTCGCCGTCAAAGTCGGCGGCTACGGCTGTCCAGCCGGCGCCGCCAAGCAGACTCTCGGCCGTGGCCAGGACGTAATCGTTGCTCGAAAGGCGGACTTTCCAGTTCCCGTTGGTATTATTATAAGCGGCCGGATCGGCTTTGCCATCCTGGTCATAATCCCCGGCCGGGCTGGAAACAAACGTGTGGCCCCAGCCGGTATCGTTCGGGCCGAACAAGGCGCTGGCGCCGGAATTATCCCTGGCTTTCGGCCAGTAATAATAAGTGACGCCGGGGACGATATTGCCGTCCATGAAGTTGGTGGCCGCAATCTCAGAGCCGCAAAGTTGCGCCGCGCTTTCAACACTGTTGGTTCCCCGGTAAAGGTCGTAGCCTGAGGCCGAGGAAACCGGCGTCCAGCCCACCAGGATGCTTTCCGGATAAAGGCCGTCCGAGGCAACCAGATTGGTCGGGGCGGTGGGCGCCAGCTTGCCGGTATTTTTCAAATCATGCTGATATTTCGGCCAGACGGTTTGAGCCAGCGAACTGGTGGCATAAATGGCGAGCAGGTTGCCGTTATTGACATATAATATTCCATTCGTATCAAGCGCGGGCCCTCCGCCGAAAGGTAGCCAGGCATAGTTTAAGCTCCAGTTGGTTGTTCCATCCGGTTTAA
>JACPGM010000141.1 GCA_016188985.1 Lentisphaerota bacterium
TTCATCGGCCCGCTGGCCGGAACGCGGCATTGGGACGCGGAGCGGCGCAATTTCCGCGACCACGCCGGCAAATTGAATGAAGTCCTGCTCGAACAAGTGAGCCGGCGGCGCTCGGCGGGCGATGCGGCCATCCACGGCGTGCATGGATTCGATTTGCTCGGTCCGGACGAACTGGACGGTTTGGCGGATGCGGTTCATCCGAACGATGTCGGTTTTGCCCGCCTGGCGGAACGGCTGACGCCGCGAGTGGAAGCGGCGCTCGGTTCGACGACCTGAACATTCAGCTTCAACATTGTGTTTGCGTTTCCGGCTCCATTGCAATAGCTTTGCTGGCGTGAACGCCGATGGCCACGGGAAGCGTTCTGCCCGAAAAACGGTTGGCGATCGTTCGGGCGACACAGCAGTTGCGCGTCTTTCGCGTTAGATGAGCGCGTCTTTTATCACCACGGTTACAGGAGAGATTCGCGCCGAGGAGTTAGGCCCGACGCTTGCCCACGAGCACTTGTACTGCGACCTCTCGGTTGATTCGGGCAAGGCGGATAATCGCGTCGCGAATGTTGAACTGATAACGGATGAACTGGCCTGCTTTCGCAAGGCAGGCGGGCATTCGATTGTGGAGGTTACGCCCGTTGGGGTCGGGCGCAATGCGGGGAAGTTGCGCGAAATCAGCGCGGCATCGGGCGCGCAGATCGTCAGCGGTATAGCATTTTACGACGAGCGCACGTATCCTGATTGGGTGCATCGCGCTCGCGCGGATGAGATCGCGGATTATTTTGTTAGCGAGATCGAAGAGGGGACGGACGGCGTGCGCGCGGGCTTGATCGGCGAACTACTGAGCCACAACTCGCCGCGCGCCAACCCGAGGAGCTATCGTCTGCGCGAGGCGGAGAGGCGCGTGTTCGCGGCGGCGGCGAAAGCGCAAAGGCGGACGGGTGTCGCCATTTCGACGCACGCGGCGCTCGGCCGGGCAGGGCACGCGCAACTGGACGCGCTGGAGCGCTCAGGCGCAAACCTCGCGCGCGTGATTATCGGCCACTGCGACGCGCACGCCCACGAGGATATCGAGCAAGACCTGGCGTATTATCTGCCGATCCTCAAGCGCGGGGCGTACTGCCAGTTCGATTTGATCGGGTGGTCGGAGCTGGCCTCCGACGAGGCGCGCTCCACCCGGATCGCCGCCCTGGCGCGGATGGGGTTCGCCAAGAAAATAACGCTTGCGACCGACACGTGCCGTCTCTCGCAGTTGCATCGCAACGGCGGACGCGGCTTTGATTACCTGTGGACTTCGTTCCTGCCATTGCTCCGCGCGCGTGGCGTAACGGAGGCGCAGATTCACGCCATGCTGGTGGAAGCGCCGCGAACCGTATTAGCCCGGAGTTAACTGCCATGACCGAACCAATTGTTTATCTTAAGGGCGAGTTCGTTCCCGCGTCGCAGGCCCGAATCAACATCTACGATCTCGGCATCGTGCTCGGCGCGACGCTAACCGAACTGACCCGCACCTTTGGGCATGCCCTGTTTCGCGTCGAGGATCATATCGCCCGGCTCTATCGCTCGGCGCGGTACGCCGGGATCGCGCTGCCGCTGACGCCCGCCGAGATGCTGGCCAAGACGCGGGAACTGGCGACGCGCAACGCCGCCTTGCTGAACCCGGAAAGCGAACTGGCCGTGGTGCATTTCATCACGCCCGGCGAGAACCCGATCTACGCGGGCAGCGCGGGAGGGGCGGGCGCGTTGACCCCCACGATCTGTATTCATTCCTTTCCGCTGCCGTTCCGGCTCTGGCGGCATTTGTTCACCGCCGGCGCGCATGTAGTTACGCCGTCCATTCGCCATATTCCGCCCCAGTGCCTTGACTCGAAAACGAAGAATCGTTCGCGCCTGCACTGGTGGCTGGCCGACCAGCAAACCATGGCAGTTGATCCAAAGGCGATCACGCTCCTCCTCGATCTCGACGGCAATATCGCCGAGTGCGCGGGATCGAACTTCGTCATCGTCAAAGGACGCACCATCTTCTCGCCGACCAGCCGTAACATCCTGTGGGGTATCAGCCTGCAAACGGTGCAGGAACTCGCGCCGAAGCTTGGCCTCGCTTTCGTGGAGAAAGACCTGCAACCCTACGACGCGATCAACGCCGACGAAGCGTGGCTGACGACGACGCCGTACTGCGTCGCGCCCTGCACGAAGATCAACAACATCCCGATCGGCGACGGCAAGCCCGGACCGTTGTGTGGCAAAGTCCTGGAGGCCTGGAGCGCGTTGGTCGGGTTGGACATCGAGAAGCAAATTCTGGCGTCGGCGTATTAAGGCGGGCTTATGTCCGCAACCCAAAGAAATTTCCTCCTCAGGCGGACCCGCCTGTGGCGGGAACCACTGATTTCACGGATTTCACGGATGGTCAGACCGTTGACGGCCACCGGGCGGCCGTCAACAATCAGTGTTATCCGTGCCATCCGTGGTCAAATATTCCGCCGCAGGCGGATGCCCGTGGCATCTTGTTTTTTATAGCGGTTCCACGCGGATGAGGTGCTAATACGCTTATGCAATTCCAAGTCAGCATCCTTCAAGATGAGGCCGTGTCGCCCAACGCGGCGAAGGGGGATGCGGCCGTTGTATGCGCTTACCCGTTTGCCTGCCGCGCGCCGGGCGGGCGCATCGTCTGCGTGTATCGCCAGGGAACGGCCAAACATTCCCGCGACGGCGTGCTGATGGCGCAAGGGTCGGATGATGGCGGACTGTCCTGGGGCGCGCCAGGACTGGTTTATGACGGCCTGGGTAATGCCGCGCCGGAATCCGTGCATGCCGGCGTTATCGGCGTGGACCAAAACAATGAATTGCTGGCCTTTTTCAAAGTCGTTGCGGTGGAAAAGCCGGAGGTCTACATTTTCAGCGAGGAAGGACGGAAAATCCGCTCGCGGTTCCTTGTGGCGCGCAGCGCCGATAACGGGAAAACCTGGGACAAACCGCGGGAACTCCTCCTGGTCAATACGCCGCGCGACACATATCCCAGCGCCAGCCCGGTATGTTTCCCGGACGGCCGGATTCTATTGCCGCTCGAAGCGACCGGCGCCCATGGCGAAGAGTTCGTGATTGGCGCGTTCTACGACGCACCGGCGCATACGTTGTCGCCGGCCTTTGATATCGCGCGCGATCCGACCGGGCTTTTGAGTTTCGGCGACCCGCGTTTGACCTTTCTTGGCGATGGCAAGCTGCTGATGCTCTTGTGGACCTTCCGCACCCGCGCCGAAGAGGCCGTGCCAGATTCAGATTCTGGCGCCGCTGGGATGGGAAGGCGCGACCGTGCTGGCGGCCGGAAATGTCCGCACCGCGCCCGAGGGCATACGGCTATTCGTGAGCCGGAACGGCGGCCGGACATGGGAGGTGGATGCGCCTATCGCGCTCTGGGATGCGCGCGAGAGCCGCGCGACCGGCGTGGCGCTGCCCATCGGCGCGCCTCCGCCAAAAGGGCAGGCCATCTGGAGCGAGCTGCCGGCGTTCACCTTCGGCACGCCCGAACTTTTCCGCGTGGGCCAAGACGAGGCGTTGATGATTTACTACGCCATGCGTGGCCCGGTCACGCACGTGCGCGCATGCCGATTCGCACTGACCCTGGATTGAACGCATTTGATGAAGCCATGACAGTGACATTTCAGGTTGGTCTCAACGGCGCGTGCGCGTGCCACCTGAAAAGCAATTTCTTATCCGGCCAGACGATGAATCCAGAAGACATCCGGCGCAACCACCAACGATGGATGGCGCTTGCGCGCGAAGGCAATCCGTTGCGCATTTTGAACCGGATAAAATTCGCGCAACCGGTGACGGGGAAAAGACGACATCTCTTCCTGGACGTTCCCGCGGACCCGCCCCGCACGCCCCTCAACCGGGGCAAACGGTTTTACGCGTTCGGCGATCGCTTCCAGGCGATCGCCTATGCGGCGGCCGACGCGCGGTCCCCGCTGCGCGGTCGCGAGGATCTGGTCGAGACCGCGCTCATCGCCGCCGACCGGTTGGTGAACGCGTTGGACCGCGACGGCTGCTGGGCGCCCAAACACACGGCGGATCCCAACACCAACCGGTTTGTTCTCTTCCGCGCGCTCGACGGCATACGAACGCTGCGCACACTCCCGCAGGGAGAAACCGCCTGGACCCGTTGGCGGGAGAAGCTGGGGGTCGCCGTCGATCTCCAGCGTCGGGCTTACGCCGGGGATCCCGAACTGATTGCATGGGATTATGCGGCGGCCATCGGCGGCGATTATGTCAACGTGGATGCGGCGTATATGTTGGACATGGCCCTGTCTTCCGAATTGTTCCAGCGCCGCGCTGACTTGCGCGCCGCCCGCAAAATGATGAAAAAGATCGCCACCCGTCTTCTGCCGGACGGAGCGTTCCACTATATCAACCGCCAAAACGAGACCCCGCGATACCATACGGCGGATCTTCTCTTCATCGGCCGCTACTACACCCTGACCGGCGATCCGCTGGCGAAGGCGACCCTGGAAAAGACCAAGAACTTCTACCCGCTCTCCATCAGCGCGGAAGCGATTCCGGAATTGTGGAGTTCTCCCTGGTGGAAACAACACTGGGATAAACAAATCGGTTGTCCTCAGGACCCCGCCGGTTTGATGATCGTCGCGTATTTCACCAAGGACCCGCTCAACACCTGGTTGCTATGGCGATCGCTGGAACGTATTGATCCATTCACCCGCGAACAGCTTGGCGCCTCGACGACCCTCCATGATGTGACAGCGGCGGATTACTGGCCGGGGTTGGACGGGAAAGCCACCCCGTTGCCGGAATCCTTCTTCCGGATCGACCGGAACATCCGGGGATTTCGAACGCGTAGCGGCCCGTTCTATTTCGGGCTGACCCAGGGCACGGGACAACGCAACACGTTTGTCGGCGGCCTGGCGACTGCTCTCGCCGCCGTGAACCGACCGGCCGCGGCTTTCCGGGGCGTTCAAATGCACGTGCACACGCCCGGCGACGGCAAGAACGGCATCTGGCTGTCCGGGATGGATGACATCACGGCGGCCACGTGGAATCGAACGACCGCCGCCGCGATGGCCGTTCGCTATACCCTTCAGCCCGAACGTTGGGTAACCCCCCGCGACTTGACACCCACGCCCTGGCAGGTCACCCAGGTCTGGAGCATCGGTCGAGACCACGCCATTGGTTTTCTCGCCCTGCGCGCCAGGGAACCCGCCCAAGCCTGCGCGATCGTCGGGCGGATCCCTCTCGGACCAGACCGGATCGAACAACAAGACGCATCCACGTTCACGTGCGGCCCCCTGAAGGTCCGCCTCCTGAAGGCCTTTTCCGCGGCCGGTGTCGTCAACTGGCAGGCCGAGGGCGCCTCCGGCTGGCCGTGCCTCGAGTTGAAATATCCCGCGCCCCCGGGCGCTGTTTCGCCTGACGAAACATTCCTGCTGGCCGCCTGGATCGGCCCGAAAGACAATGCCCCGCCCGACACATTCGCCCTGTTCCCCGATTCCCGCGGCTGGCGCGCGCGGTGGAGCGACGGCTCCGCGCGAGCGGTGACGTTCGATCCTGACAAAAAGCGCATCTGGTTGAGGGACAAACCCGCCCAAGAATGTTCTTCGAATGTTTCGGTGGAATAGGTCATGACTGGAAGAGAAAGATTACGTGGCTGATGAGGAATCCTGATAAACAACGCTACTTGCTCTCGGCGGTTAAACACGCGGCGTCGGCGGAAATTCCTTTTTTTGAGCAGGAGATCGAGACCACCGTCGCCGAAAAAATCCTCGGGAAACAACTGCCGAAAGTCCGTCCGTTTGAAATCCCGGCCGAAGATTATGTCCGGCTCAACATCCTCGCGGGCAACGACATGCTCTTCTGGAGCCGGGTCTGGGAGTTGGGCCGCAAGCATTACCTTGATGCAGAGGGCCGGAAGCATTATGTTGATGGAACCTTTAAGACCCGCGCCGATCTGGCGCGGATAACGTTTCCCGACCTCGGCGAACTGGCCAAGAGCCTGGAAGAGCTGCTGGCGGCGATCGACGGCGCCGGCTTGGGGCTGATGTTCACGCCGAGTCAGCCGCCTTTTATCGTGACGACGGCAATCGGCTACCAGGATTATTACGAATACATGATTACGGACCCGGCGTTCATCCATGAATTCCAGAAGCGCGTAAGCGAGTATTGCCTGCGCGAGCCCGAACTCTTCCGCGTGGGCCAAGACGAGGCGTTGCTGATTTATTACGCGACGGTCGGCCCGGTCACGCATATCCGCGCCTGCCGGTTTCAAGTGCAAATCTGAGCGCCAAAGTGAACCTGCTGGAAAAGCTCATTGGGTAGAAAGGACGAAAGTTTGAACACAAAACACTTCCAAACAGGAGGCGCACCGCTGCGCTCCCCCGATAAACACCGCTATCTGGCCGCGCTGCGACTCGTCGAGACCGATGGCGTCTCTTTTCAGGAGAACGAATTTGATTCCGCTATGGTCGCGCACCTGCTGGGCCGGAGCGTGCCGCGCGTGCGCAGTTTCGAACTGCCGGCGCGCGATCTGGTGGAATTGGCGTTGCGTGCCGGCAATGACATGGTTTATCTGGCCCACATCTGGGAACTTGGCCGGCATAATGTTTTTGACAAGGATGGTCGCAAGCACTACCAGGATGGAACGATGAAGACGCGCGCCGACCTGAAACGCATCGTGCCGCCGCCTTTGGCTGCCATCCGGCGCGCGCTCGACGAGACCCTGAGCGCCATGCAGGGCACCGGCTTGGGCTTGATCTACGCGCTCAACCCGGTGCCGTTCATTGTCACTACCGCCGTCGGTTATGAAGATTATTACATTGCTTTAGCCGCCGATCCCGATTTTATCCTGGAATTTCAGAAGGCGGTTGCTGAGTATTGCTTTCAGCAGGCCGAGCTTGTTCTGAGTTACCCGGTGGATGCCCTGCAAATCGGTCTGGTGCTGTGCAGCAAGCAGGGACCCATGATGTCCCGCTCGATGATGGAACAGTTTGAGTTTCCCTACGCGCGAAAGGTGCTGGCCATGGCCCGCGCCAAGGGTTGCCCGGTCACGCTGCACACTGACGGCTATATCGCCGACCTGATTCCCACTTTCATCGAGATGGGCTTTGCCGCGTTGAATCCGCTGGAACCCTGCGATGGCCGGCAGGATATTTACGAGTTGAAACGCCGGTGCGGCGACCGGATCGCCCTCCACGGCAATATTGATCTCGCCGGCGTGCTTGTGCAAGGCGCGCCGGATGAGGTGGCCGCCGATGTCAGCGACCACTGCGCGCGACTGAGTGTCGGCGGCGGTTACCTGTGCGCTTCCAGCCACAATATCACCGAAGCCGTCCCGCCGGCCAATTTCTACGCCATGCGCGACGCCGTCCACGCCTTTGAAGCAAAAATAAAAATTAAGAATGGTTACTGACATGAGCAAAGTGGCAAACCTGCGCGCCGCGCGAACCGCCGGCGACGCTGTTTTGCTGGAATGGAAATCGGGCGCGCGCCAACATGAGATTGACTATCGGGCGGCCGGCCAGGCCGCTTGGCAAACCATCCGCAATGTCTGGGCGCAGCGCTATAATATCATTATGCTCCGGCCGGAAACGGATTATGAGTTCCGCGTGCGGCCCATCGTTCCGGAAGCCTCGGAACCCGACGGCCGCGTGCGGGGCACGGGCCTCGCGGAGTCAGCGACGGTTTGCGCCCGGACCGCTGCGCTCGCTCCCAGGATCTGGAAAGACTTAAGCCTCTGGCCCACGCGGCATCTCGACACATTTGCGGACGTTCCCTTTCATCCCGGCAACGAGTACCATGGCGCGGTTTATCCCTGCATCGAATACTTTGACGGCTTCTGCTACATCGTGGAAACGTTCTATATCCATCAGTGCCAGGGCCCGGCGTTATATCTTTCCAAGGTTTGCCCCGATGATTGCAAGGTGCTCTGGACAAAGGAAATCGTGCCCGCTAATAACCAGGCGCCGACTTACCAGGGGGTTCCCGCCACCTGTTTGCTCGATCATACGCTGTATGTGACTTGGAACTGGCAGAATAGCAGCACTGCGGCGGCCTGGCGGCAACGGCTTCTGGGTTACGACCTGAAAACCGGCGCATGTTCGGAGCCGATCATTCTGGAAAGAGCCGATCCTGGCTGCGGCGCTCATACGGGTGGCATCGCCGTCTTCCAGGGGAAACTGTGGCTGTCATGGGTGGAAGTGGGGCGCGCACGCAATCAAATCGTTCTGCGATCCTGTGAAGATGGTCGGTTCGGCGCGTTTCACGTGTTCGGCGATTGCCCTTCGGTCTCGCCCTATGCTCCTTACCTCGGCGCTTTTGACGGGCAATTGATTATGTTCTGGTCCGATCTCGCGGCCCTGGGAAAGGACTCCGAACACGAGCCGCTTTATTGCACGTTCTTCGATGGCGAGCGGTTCTCCAAATCGGTGAAAGTCCAGGATAAGGGTCGCAGCCGCTATGCCAAGGGCATCCAGCGGGGCGATTCGTTTTACTGCTTTTATAAGTGCAGCACCCGCTATCCGGGCAGCCAGAATATGTATCACGATATAGCGTTGACCCGCATCGGGCCGGCCGCCCGCGACCTGGAAACCACCTGGTATGTGGACGATATGAAATACAATAGCTGCCCGGATGTCACGCGCGTGGACGACTCCCTGTTCGTGGTGTATACGAAGTATGAACATGGCTATCACTTGGCGCATGATCCCGCCATCAACCACGGCGCCTTTATCGGGAAAATCACCGCGCGGTAAAACGGCCCAAAAGGCTGCCCTTTGCGCAGGGCGGCGCGTAGAGACCGTGGAACGCCAACTGATGCAAACAATCCTGTTGCGCCCATGCGAATCCTGTATCACCATGCTTGCCTTCGGCGGTCGTGTTATTAGAAGGGAACGATGAACATGAGCAATGCTTCTTTCCAGGTCGCCGCGGCCAGCGCGGTCAGCGCCATTGAGGCGGGCTATGGTCTCCTTCACGCCGATACCATTGTGGCCACAACGAACGATGAACTTTGCCTCGCGCCGCCGGGCGTCTTGAAAATTAACGGTAGGGAAACCCGCGGAAAACTTGGCGAGCTGGGATTGAAGCCCGGCGTTTATGACGCTGAAATTAACGGGCGGAAAGCGCGATTGATTCTGGTTGAACCCGGTCGGACGGCGCGCAAATTCGGAGTGCGGCATGGATGCCTGGGATACGATGCGCCCGTCATCACCGGCGAACACGCAACCGCTTCCTGGGACACGCTCTGGAAAACCGGCGCCTATCCCGATATTGTGGTGGACTTCGAGGCTCCCTACAAATTTGTTTTCTGGCGGGGAATGTCCTACGCCCCGTCGTGGGCGCTTGGCAATTGTATGACCAGTTTTTTCTTTGCCGAAACGCTTGAGCCGGGCGTCTTCCGCGATTGTTGCGAGATGATGTCCGACCGCGAATGCCGCTACTCGCACGCCCGCGTAATCCAGGCGAGCGCCGCCCGCATTGTGGTTCACTGGCGCTGTGCGCTGGCGGATACGGACTATAATATCTGCCGCAACCAATGGGCGGACGAACTGTTCTATATCTACCCGGATGGAACCGCCGTGCGGAACGCAACCATCCACCTGGACCCCGGGGATGAAGCGGTCTGGCAGACCTGCCCGCGAACCCTCCGGCGTGTTCCCTGCAGCATGATTGACCGACCGCCCGGCAAGCGGGCCTTTAACGATATGGAGTTCATCACGGTTAATCCGCCGGGCGCCTCGTCGGACGCCATCACGCCCTTAGAGGCCTTGACATTGCTCGACGCGGATGAGTTTGCCGAAACCTTTCGCTGGCCGCGGCCCCGGAGTCTGGCCGGCGCGGGACTTCCCAAACTGCGCGAGTATATTTTCCGCATGAACTACAAGAATCGCGCGGGCGTCTTCGTAGCCTCGCGGCCCGAAGGTCTCCGGGTACAGCTCCAGGAGAACACGGGCATGCGTTACAAGCCGGGCGCGAGAGTCGCGGACGATCGCTGGGAGACGGTCAAACACCTGCCCGTGAATTTTGCCGACCATATTCACTGGCCGGTCACGCGCGGTTATGGCACCGCGCCGCTGACCGATCCGGCGGTCTGTCGCGACCGGCCGACGCATACCTTTTTGGGCTTTGCCAACAACGCGCCGGGCGAAGTCACCGAACGCGGCGATGTTACCTGGACCTGGTTTTGCGGCATGGCGCCCGAAAATGAAGGCGATCTCCGCGCACGGGTGCGGAGCTGGTCGCGGCCCGCAACAATCCGCGGGGCTTCCTATCTTGCGCGCGAGGGCGCCTATCGCGTGGATGCGCGCGGTCGGGAAAGCGCCCTGGAAGTGGAATCGGCTGAGCCCGTGATTCGGCCCGCATTTCTGCTGCCCCGGATGCGCCTTCCCGGTCTTGTCGTGCTGGTGAACGGCCAGCGCGCGGATGCCGGCGAGGTTGCCTTAGGCGTCGAAGCGTCCCTGGACTCGGAGCAGACCGTGGTTACGTTTCGGACGGATCTGTCTGGGGGCGCCGTGGTTCAATTTGAACAGGTGGAATCGCCGGCAAACGCGAAGTAAAAGACAATGAACGAATCTATTGCCGAGCAACCGTTGGCGCTCTTGCCGCGCGACCCGCAAGATGCGCTGACGCTCGAAAACGACATCGTGGGACTGCGACTGTGGGGGCCGCCCAATCAGCCGACGCTTTCCCTGGGGCGCGCCGATATATGGGACCGGCGCTGGTTTGCCGAAAAACAGCGCGTCGTCACGGCCGCGGAGATCCGCGAGCGGGCAATGAACGCCACCTTGGCTGAAATCGCACCCAAGGCAGACGATACGATCTACGATCTTTACTCGCGATACGATTTCCCTTGTCCCAAACCCGGAGCGCAATTGATTCTTGGCGCGCCCTTTGCCGATACTGCCCGCGTTGAGCGGCGGGGCAATGGGACGATTCATCTGAAAATCGAAGGAAAAGACGGGAAAATCGTCGCGGCAGTATGGGTCTCGCTCGTTCGGCCTCTGGTTGTAATTTCATGTCGGGTTGAAGGTTCACGACCGGAATATTTCTGGGCGCGAGTCTACCGCCACCGTGACACGATTTTGCCCGGTCAGCCCGTGGACCCGACCATTGGCGGGAAGAAATCCACGGAAGATTTCCAGCCTTTGCCGGCGCCGCGGGCGTTTATGGCTGGAAACAACTGGGGCATCCTCCAGGACTTCTTCCCGGACCCGACATTTCCAAATGGTTTCACGGCTGCCGTAGCCGCCACAATCATAGGCACCGATCCGGACATCCGTTGCGTGGAAAACGAGCTCGGTTTAGGCACGGCGCTTTTTGCAGAACGTGAAGGCAGGCTCCAGCACATGGCGGTGAAGCGCTATGAACCGATAAACCAATCGCCAGGCGCTGCGGCCACCGCGACTTTCAGCAGCATTCCGGATTCCTTTGCTGTTTTTGCCGCGATTGTAACCACCCAAGATTGCCCCGATTGCGTTGCGGAAAGCGCGAGGATACTCGATGAAGCGCGGGCCTTCGGTTTGACGGAACTGGAACGCGAACAGCGCGAAGTTGGCGAGCGCATGCGCCGAAAAGAAAGGGCGCGCGCTTGTATTGCCGGCGGAACGGAATTGACGGCGCCGGCTCTGGTGTTTCCAAAGTTGCGGCGGCCGGAAGGCTATTATGGCGACGTGCCTTTGTGCAGCGTAGGCAGCACTAAATTATGGTTCCAGGACGCCGGACTTTGGCATAACGATTTCCACTTTAATGAAATTCGAGCTGAACGAACGCTGGCCTTGGGCATGTTCCCCGACATGCTTCCTTACTGTGAAATGATTCACACATTGTTGCCGCAGGCCGTCGAGAATGCCCGCGAGGTTTACGGACTTCCCGGCGCAATGTATCCTCTGGTCCACTTCCCATTGCGCTGCCGAGGCGTGGCGCATACCAACCTTACCTGGGAGCAGGATATGGGACTCAACGGCCTGGTCTGCAAGCCGTTATGGCTTTATTATCGTTACGCCGGCGATCTGAATTTCCTGCGGGATTTGGCTTACCCGGTCTTGCGCGCTTGCGCCCGATTCTATCGGGCTTATTTGAGCGCAGGACAAGACGGCTATCTGCACATTATCCCCACGGTTTCCCCGGAGCACTGGGGGTTGACGGCCAATTTCGAGCGCAACCGCGACGGCCTCTCGGCATTGACGCTGACGAAATATCTCTTAAAGGCCGCGGCACAGGCGGCAAAAATTCTCGGCGTGGAGGCTGAGGAATCGGCGGAATGGATGGCGGCCGCGGCGCGGCTGGCGCCGTATCCGATCTATCAGACGAATGAAGGCCCCGTCTGGGTGGACGTGAGCGACGCGCCGCCCATTGAATATAACATTCCCGTGCCGCTGGCCGCGGTCTTCTGGGGCGATGACGTCGGATTGGATTCGCCGCCCGATGTGCTGGCAATTGCCCGACGCACGCTGGAGCAGATCAAAGTCTGGCAACCGCATAGCTTTTACCTGAATTCTTGCATACGGCCCAGGTTGGGAATATGGTGCGATGGCATGAAGCCCGTTCCAGAGAGTTTCCTTCTTTCGTATCAGACGATCCATATCTTTCCATGCGTGCCGCCAACCGGCGAGATTGTGATGGAAAACTTCGCGGCCGAGGGCGGCTTCCTCGTTTCGGCCGTGCGCAATGCCAACGGTCGGATTGAAGACGTCAGGATATTTTCCAGACTGGGCGGCGCGTGTTGCCTGGCAAATCCATGGCCCGAATGCGGAGCCGCGGTTGCGGAAGAAAAGACCGGGCAGACGGCAGCTTTTGACGCCGGCAGAGGATACGTAGAGTTTGCCACACAGCCGAACTGTCGCTATTATGTTCGCCGGCCCACGGGCCTTTTTTGATTGGGAAAAACATGATGCAAGCAAATAGTCCTTCGGTTGCCCATTGCAAGTCGGAACCAATAGACGTTGGTTCCCGGAAGCAGTTGTTCATTGACACCGCTTTGATCGCGCGGCAGGAAGGGATCGCGCTCGCCATGAATCCGCCACGCAAGGCGGAGTGGGTACTGCTGCCCGAGACGCCCATCGAGAGCCAATGCGTCAGTTGCTCGCGGATCGTCCGCATGCGGGATGAATGGTGGATGTATTACACGGCTATCCCCCTCGGAAATTTCGACTACGATCCGGCCAAAAAGGACGGGTCGGGATACATGATCTGCCTGGCCACGAGCGGGGACGGCCTGACCTGGAAGAGAAAGAACGTCAACCTTTTCACGATCCAGGGCTCGCGCGACAACAATGTCGTTATGCCGCAGACGTCCGGCAACATTCTGTGCGACCCGAACCGGAGCGACGGCTACCCGTTCTGGTTCCTCGCCAACATGAAGGAAACCTCGGTGTGGAAAGAGGCGGACGGGTTGCAATTTCATTCCGGACTGTATTTGCTCAAGTCCAAGGATGGGATTCACTGGATACGGCATCCCGGGCAGGCCTTGCCGTTCTATATGGACAGCAACAACGAGTGTTTCTACGACAGCCGCCTTCGGAAATACGTCGCCTACTTGCGATCCTGGGTTCCCGGCAAGAACCGGAGTGTCAGCCGCCTGGAGTTCGACGACCTCTTGAAGTTGCCCTGGCCGCACGCGCCGTTCGACCCCCAACGCAAGCGGCTCATGATCAATACGCTCATTGACGAGATTCCCGTCGTGATGACGGCGGAGCCCGGGGATCCGCCGGGCATGGACCTCTACACGGCATGCGTGCACCCCTATGCGGAAGCTGACGACGTCTATCTCGCCTTCCCCTCGCGCTACCGTCATTATGACAGCTACAACAGCCATGGCCGGGATTTGCGCGGCCAACATGAAAATGACGGCGTGCTGGATGTGGCGCTCGCCGTCAGCCGCGACGGCGTCCACTGGTCGCGCTTCCCGCAAGCCTACGTGGGCCTGGGACTCCTCGGCCAGAGGGATGATGCCAACCTCTACATGGGCACCGGAATGATCCGCCACGGCGATGAAATCTGGCAATACTGCGCGACGCCGAACCGGCGGGCTTACCTGCGCCAGGAAGGCGGGGTGGGCGGAATCATGCGGCTCGCGCAACGGGTGGATGGTTTTGTGTCGGTCGACGCAGGGCCCGAAGGCGGCGAGCTGGTCACGCCCGTGCTCCGGTTCGATGGCAACCGCCTGCGGCTCAATATAGACTGCGGCGCCATGGGTGAGGCGTGGGTCGAGATTTTGGATGCGGCCGGCGCCCCTTTGCCTGGATTTACGATGGCGGAGAGCGTCAGCGTGGACCGCAACGGCACGGCGCAGGAGGTCTGGTGGCAAAAAGGACCAGACCTCGCGCCGCTTTCCGGCCAGCCGATTCGCCTGCGCATCAAAATGCGCTCCGCCAAACTGTACGCCTTTCAGTTCGTATCCCTTGTTCCATAGCTTCCATAGAGACCCGCCCTGAGAGGAAATGTGGCGTTCGAAAAAATATTTCCGACCGATTGCCTTTCCAAACGCGAGCGCGTGGCGTTGACCTTGCGCCACCAAGCCGTGGACCGCGCGGCCATCCTGGATCAGGTCAGCTATAATCCGGCCGTGGTGGCCGCCTACGCGGGCAAACCAATTGACGCCTTCGACTACGGCGAGGATGAGATTTGCGCCGTCATCCGCCAAACCCTGGATGTCTGCATGGTCCCCGTGAACGTCCGGCGCATGGGGCCGGTGGCGACGGCCGATGGCTTTGTCATCCGCTATGACCACTGGCATTCGTGGATCGAAAGCCGGCCATTCAAGGACGAACATGGCGCCCGGGATTGGTTGCTCCGCCACACTCAGCAACTCCGGGAACGGCCCTTCAACGCCGAGAAGTGCCGCGCGGATCATCTTCAATATATGACGGACCTCCAGCACAAAATCGGCGAGACCGTCTTCATGCCCTTCAGTCAGACGGGCTTTATGGACGTGTATCACCAAATGGGCCTGGAAATTTTCGCTTATTGCGCCGCGGATTATCCCGATGTTCTGGCGGACTATCTGTGCGTCTCGGTGGGGCGGGAACTTAAGCGCATTCACGCCGTGGCGGATCGCGCGCTGTCCCCCGTGACGCTCATCTTGGAAGAATGCGCCGCCAACCAGGGGCCCACGTTTTCTCCTCGCGATCTCGAAGCGCATCAATATCCCCATTTGAAGTCGCTGGCGGAGGCCTGGCACGAACATGGCGTGGCCGTGTTGTTCGCCAGCGGCGGCAACTACAACGCAATAATTCCCGAATTGCGCGCCTGCGGCCTGGACGGTTGTTATTGCCTGGAACCGGCCGCCGGCATGGACATCGTTGAGTTGAAAAATGCGTATCCGGACATGGTTTGGGCCTGCGGGGTGGATGGCGTGGCTTTGCTGGAACAGGGCACCCCCGCTAAGGTCAAGGCGGAAGTGCGCCGCCAGATCCAAGCCACGAACGCATTGCAAACGGGCGGCCTGTTCGTGGGCTCCTCCAGCGAAATCAATCCGCCCATCCGGCTGGATAATTTCCAGGCCATGATCGCCGCCGTGGGCGAATTGCCCAATCCACGTTTTTTTCTGAACGGGGAATAGCCCTTCGACATGCTCAGGGCCTTGAGCGAAGTCGAAACGGCCACGCCCACCCGGTAATTCCAACATGAACCTGACATTCAAGAATGACTGGGAGGAGACCAGGGAACGGTTCCGACTTTGGTGGAAACACGATTATTTCGGACGCTGCGCCTTGGCCGTTACCGCGCCAAAGGATAATCCGCCGGACGCGCCGCCGGCGCCCCCGGCCAAATCGCCGGAACAAATGTGGTACGATCTGGATGGGTGCAGTCTGGCGAATCAGTGGCAACACAGCCGGACGTTTTGGGGTGGGGAGGCCTTTCCCATCTGGAACGCCGGCTATTCCGGGGTGTCCGCCCTGCCTCACCTGCTCGGTTGTCCCATTGAGCTTGACCTGACCACGGGCTGGACGACACCCATTCTGACCGACCCGGATACGATTGACTTTCGCAGTGTCCGACTTGATGAAAACCATCCCGGCTACCAATTCACCATGCGGATGCTGCGCCGGGCCACGCTGGAATCCCGCGGCAAGTCCATTCCGTGCATCGGCGCGTTCGGTGGCTCGGGCGATACGTTGGCCGGCCTGCGGGGAACCGAGCAACTGCTCCTGGATTGCGTCGAACGGCCGGACGAAGTCACCGCGGCGGAGGATTACCTCATGGAGATGTGGTGCGACTTCTACGACCGCTGTTTTGCGCTCGTGCGGGAATCCGCCGGGGGTTCCACGTGCTGGTTTCCCTTGTGGTCGCCGGGCAAGTTCTATGCGGTCCATAACGATTTTTCCTACGCTATCGGGCCCAATATGTTTCGCGAGCTGTTCCTGAGCGCCATACGCAGGCAGACGGATTTTCTTGACCATTCGGTGTACCACGTGGATGGCGTCGAGGCCTTCCGGCACGTGGATGCGCTGTGCGAACTGCCGCGGCTGCAAGCGATCCAGATTCTGCCGGGGGCGGGGAAGCCCAGTCCCCTGCATTACTTGGAGACACTGAAAAAAGTCCAGGCCGCCGGGAAAAACCTGCATATCACCATTGCGGCCGAAGAGCTTGAACCGGCTCTTCGCAAATTGTCGGCACGCGGCTTGTTTATCAGCACCGAGGCGCGCAGCGAAGAGGAAGCCCGGCGCCTGCTGCAGGACGCAGAGCGCTGGTCGGTGGACCGCGGGTGAACGACAAACGGGAAAATAGATGATTTGATTACATTATCATCCCATAAGGTCGGGATTTTGAGTTAGAACACGGCTAATATCGAGGAAGAACAAGTTCTCCTCGACAAGTTCAGTTTCAGTTTTTTGGTGGAACACATATGGATAGCATCCCTTTTCAACAGATAGCTGTC
>JACPGM010000145.1 GCA_016188985.1 Lentisphaerota bacterium
CAGCGCCAGACCATGCTTTTCAGCGCCACGCTTAGCCCTGATATCCTGCGCCTGGCCCAGGCTTGGATGCGCGCTCCGGTCATGGTGAAGGTGGAACATGAAAAAGTCACCGTGGATGCCATTGACCAGAAAGTCTATGTCGTATCCGCGCGCGATAAGCTCCCCGTGCTCCTGAGCGTGTTGCGCCATGAGAGGGTTGAACGTCTGCTGGTTTTCCGCAACCGGCGCGATGGCGTAGAGCGGTTAACGCGCCACCTTGCCGAGTATGGCATTTCCTGCGCGCCGCTTTCCGGCGACGTGCCCCAGGAGCAGCGCTTGCGCATTCTGGAAGCATTTCGCGCCGGCCGGATCAAAGTGGTGGTGGCCACCGATGTCGCCGGGCGCGGCATTCATGTGGAAGGCATCAGTCACGTCATCAATTATGATGTGCCCTATGAGGCCGAAGATTACGTGCACCGCATTGGGCGCACGGGACGGGCCGGCGCGGCGGGAACGGCCATTACCTCTGCCTGCGAGGAAGGCTCGTTCCATCTGCCGGCCATTGAGAACTTCATTGGCCGCAAGCTTGCTTATACCCACCCGGACGAAGCCTGGCTACACCTGCCGCCCTTGCCCGCCTCCCGGCCTCCTGCCGCGTTCCAACCTTATAGCGTTGGGCCGCGCGCGCCGACTTTCCGCAGGTCACCCGGCCGTTATGGCGCGCGCCACGGTGGGACTCGAAAATTTTCGAGATAGTTTGCCGCCGGATTTGAAGTTTAGGAATTTCAAAGTTCGGACTGGATTCCCGTTTTCACGGGAATGACAGAATGGATGCGTGCGTTTGCCTGCCCGCAGCGCTATGCGCAGCATTGCAGGCGGGTCATTCCCGACTTGATCGGGAATCCAGAATAGTTGCGGCTTGGCGGCCTAATTCATCACCAATTTCGATATTCGTAGCGGACTTTCCTGTTACCGCCAGGCCCAGAGCGCAATGGCAACGGCCACGGCGGCGTTGAGCGATTCGACCCCGCCGGCCATGGGAATGTAAACTCGTTGGGCCATCCGCCGCAAGGCCTCCGGCAGGCCTTGCCCTTCCATCCCGGCAACCAGCCCGTAGCGCTCCGGCGGCTTCACGTTGTTGAGCGATTCGCCTTCTTCGCTTGGCAGGTCGAGCGCGAAGAGCGCGCCATAAATGCCGGCCAGTTCTGCCAGGCCGGGCCCCGATTCCAGCCTGATTTTCCAGATCGCGCCCGCGGAAGCGCGCACGGCCTTTGGTAGAAATGGACAAGCGGCCTCCTGCAGCAGCACGACCCGCGCCGCGCCCAGTCCGGCCGCGGCGCGAATGGCTGCGCCAACGTTTTCAGGGTCGCCAAAAGGAATAAACAGAGTGCAGCCCGTCGGCCAGGGCGCCTGGGGCTCAAACGCCGGCAGGTCCTTGAGGCGCAGGGTTAGCACAGCCCCCGGCGCGCCAAACGAATTGACCTTGCGGAACAGCTCCTTGGTTAAAAGCACGCGCTTGACCTGCCTGAGTTCGGCGGGTGGGGGCGGCAGATCGGGTGGGGCAATCCAGGCGGTGACGGAGTCGCGCTCTTGCCGCAGCGCTTCGCCCACGATTTTTGGTCCGGCAACCAGGAATTCGCCATGCCGGCGGATGCCGCGCGCAGTGTGCAGCGCCATCAACTTTTTAAAAATCGGATTAGCGCTGCTATGAATAATCAGCGGTGTGACCATGTTTCGGGTGAGGCTCTTGCAAAAGTCATGCAAGAGCCCGGTTCAGAGTTCACGGTTCAGAGTTCACAGTTAAGCAGATTTAAGCGGAAATCAATAACCTTCACAACCGTGAACCGTAACCCGTCAGTTATTGGTGGGGCAACCAGAGGTATACCACTGAACTGGAGATGTCTCGACTTCGCTCGACATGACCCACCGATACGGTCATTCCGAGCGTTAGCGAGGAATCTCGGCGGTGTCGGCTAAGCCTCGCAGCCGGCACAGCCGTATTCATACTCCCCCCCATAACTGACCCATTACTGTGAACTGTTGAACCGCGAACCATGCCTGATATTCATCGGCCAATACTGACCGGCGCGAAGCCGGCGCCGCCGAACACGGTGGAAACTTCATTATAGTCCGAACTGGGCAGTAATACCCGCCACATCCCGGAGGAATCCTGGTAGACGGCCGGCGCAACTACCCCAGCCCCGTCATAATCGCCCGGGACTGGAAAATAACCGTTGCCGCCGAGCGTAATCACCACCAGCGCATAACCGTTGTTCGAATGCGCAATATACCACTGGCCGGATGCGCGCTCATAGACGGCGGGGTCGGCTTTGCCATCCCCATCATAATCCGCCGGTATTGCCGTCCAGCCCGACCCGCCGAACTCCGCCGATGCCAACGCATATTCGTATCCCGACAACAGAAAACACCATGTTCCTGAGGATTCCTCATAAACGGCGGGGTCGGTTTTGCCGTCGCCGTCATAGTCCGCCGGCACGGGCGTTTGGCTGACCCCGCCGAAGAGCACGGACGCGATTTTATCATCATTACCCGATACTTGGACCGCCCAATGCCCGGTTGACTCGTTATAAACGGCGGGGTCGGTTTCGCCGTCGCCATCATAGTCCGACGGCACGAATGTATAATCCAGTCCACCCAGGTACGTGCTGTCCAAGCGGCTATAATCAAGACTTGATAAATAGCCGCACCAGTACCCGCGCGATTCCTGGTAGACCCCGGGATCTGTTTTCTGATCCGCATCGTAATCGCCCGGCACGGGCGCATAGCCCGGACCGCCGAGGATCAATTGGACTTCCCGGTATTCGTTCCCTGAGAGCAATACCCGCCAGGTCCCGTTGGCTTGCGCATACACCGCCGGGTCAGTCTTGCGGTCCCCGTCAAAGTCGCCAAAGATCGGCAAGTCCTTCATGCTTCCGAAGAGCCCGAACTCGGTCAGGTGATACACGGTGCCCAGCACATACTTCTCATCCGGGTGCACTTCGGTCGTAAGGCAGCGTTGCCACTCCCCGGCCGCCGGGTCATACCAGTACATCACCAGACTATCAACCCTCACCCGGGTTCCATCAATCACCCCATCGTCATCGTCGTCAGTGTAGGGAATAATGATCACCACCGGCTGCTGCAACTCCGGGTTGCCCTCTATAGATACTTGCCGGTTGGCGTTGATATTCACTCTCCCGAACGCCGCCCCGTTCACCGGATTGGTGTTATCACCCGTCAACGCCACCACGATCGTCACGTTCGAGTCCACCGTGCCCATCAACATAATCACCATTGTCCCGTCAAACACCGTCAGCGTCGCGGTTTCATCCGCGCTGAAGGTCTCCGTCTTCTGGTATAACCCCTCTTGCTCATCCTCGTGGACATCGCCCGGCTGACGCTCATTGCCGGAAACCAACGTTACCCGCACTGCCGCCGAATCCACGGTATTGCTATCGCTATCCACGGCCGACAAGCGCAGGTCATAGTCGCCCAGCGCCACGCCCGTTATGTCCCAGGCTAGCGAGTAGGCATACGGCGGCGGCACGATCTCGGCGTCCAGGTTCTCCCAGGTGTTTGAGGCCGCCGGCTTGACTTGGAACTGCGCCGAGCGGACTTGGCTGGCCGGCGCCGCATGCCCCATCAATGATACGCTCGACCCGCTCACGCGGCTGCCGTCCCTTGGCGTGCTGAGCCAGACCGTCAACGTGTTCGCCGCGCTTACCTGGATGGTCACGCCATTGGTTCCGGCCAGGCCGGAGGCGTCTACTACCAGCACCCTGGCCTGATACGTGCCTGCTACGGTGTAGACATTGCTGACCAGCCCCACGCTCGTGCGCTGGTCATAGTGGCTGTCGCCGTCGAAGTCCCAGTAGTAGTTCGTCACCGGGCGGCCGTCCGCAATCGTCGCGGTGAAGGTTACCGCCAGTGGCAGGTAGCCGGCCAGCGGGGTCGCCGTCAAGCTCACCACCGGCGGCGGAGTGAGCGAGGGATTTACCCGCACCACTACGGTATCAGTCGCCTGCACTCCGGTGTTATCC
>JACPGM010000146.1 GCA_016188985.1 Lentisphaerota bacterium
GGGGAACGGACGGGGGTGGAACGCCCCTTGCCGATACGGGATTGCCTGGCCGAGTTTGGCGAGCCGCCGGCGCCGGTCGCCAAAGAGAACGGCGTGCCGGAGAAGTGGATGGCCGACCACGCTAACGGCATGACGGTGCGGTTGAAAGACGGGCGCTGGCATCACATCCTGGCCTACCGTATCTGCCACAGTCCGTTGTATGCGTCCCACGGCACGCCGCCGTCTCCTTATAGCGGCAGTTACATCGAGGAAGTCGTCAGCCGCGGCCCCGCCCGCCCGGTATGGCGGTTTGCGGAGAAGTGTGGGAAGGAGAAGCGATGACGGACAGAGAGATTGCCGCGATGGGAAGGCGCCTCCTGCGTCCCTACCGCATTCCACCGGAATGTCCGTATCTCAGCGAGGACCAGCGCGAACTGAGCGCGCTGGACCTGAAAGGACGGTCGGCGTGGATGGCGGAATGGCTCCTATTGGCTGACGCGGCTGACAACTTGCCTTCACGTGGGAAAGTTGCGCTTCCCTCACAATAATGAGACGATGTTGCTGAAAGCCGCCTGCCTGCCGGATTCATCCTGCTGGACACCGTCCGGATTGATTACCCGCCCACCTGAGCGGAATCCCAGCCGGTATTCAGTTGAAACTTGACAATTTGTTATCAAGCGCTGATTATGGCGTCATGAATATTGATGATATCAGGAAAGTTGCCGTACCAGCCTGCCGGGAATTCAACGTCCGCCGGCTTGATGTATTTGGGTCCGCGGCCCGGGGAACCTTAATGTCTTTTAGCGACGTCGATTTGCTTGTTGAGTTCAGAGAACCGGAGCAAAATCCGGCAAAACGGTTTTTTGGTCTTCTCCATCAATAGAGGACGCCTTGGGTTGCCAGGTCGATCTCCTTACACCAAACAGCCTCCGCAATCCCTATTTCAAGGCGCGCGTCTTAAAAGAGAGGGTGCCTGTTTATGAAAAGTGAAATCCTTGCCCATCTTCATGACATTGCCCAGGCTGGCCGCGCCATCAAGTAGTTCATCTCAGATTGCACTTTCGAGCAATACTCTTCCAGTGAGATTCTGCGTAGCGCCGTGGAGCGGAAGTTCGCGGTCATAAATAGTTTGACCTGAGTTAAGCGTCAGATTATTCTGTCTGCGTCTTGATGAATGAAGGAAAGGACTTTGCCGTGCGGAAGCAATTTGAGGCTATTTGCTTACTGACGTTGGTATTGGCCTTGACCCTCCAAGAAGGCCAGGCGGCTACGGTTACGTGGCTGCCCCCCGGTCCCAGTACCAATGACTGGTTCACGGGCGCGAATTGGTCCGGCGGTTTAGTACCAACCAACAACGACGAGGTTGTGATCACCAATGCCGGTATTGGCGTCCTGCTGACCAACTCCACCTACTCGTTAAGTTCGCTCTTCATCAGCAATACGGCCACGCTGATCTGCTCGAACTGGAACACGGCCTTGAATGCCACGACCGTGACTGTCCAGAAGAGCGCGATTATCACCCACGCGGCCAACAGCGATACCAATGGCGCGGATGGCTGGACGCCCGATGCGCGCGTCTGGATTGTCTGTTCCAATCTCACCGTTGCCGCCAGCGGCAGCATTAACGTCAACCTCAAGGGCTATGGCGCGCGGCTCTCTGCCGGAGCTGGCTATGGGCCCGGTGGCGGAGACACAAACACTTTTTTATCTTCGGGTTACTGGTTCTGGGGTCAAGGGGCCGGCTATGGCGGGTTTGGCGCTGGCGGGGGATCGGCGTCGGCAACAATAGGCGCCTACGGTGCTTTGACCTATGGGACCTTGGCGGCGCCGGAAGATCCGGGTAGTGGCGGGGGAAGCGGAGGGCCACACGGTTCGTATTCGGGCGTTGGCTCGTGGGGTGGTGGCGCAATAAGGGTTGATGCTTCCGGCCAAGTTAGCATCAATGGAACGCTTGCCGCCAATGGCGGGACGGTTTATACGAATTGGAGCGCCGGCGCCGGCTCGGGCGGCGCCATTTTCATCACTTGCAATACTCTGGCCGGTAATAACGGTGTTCTGCAGGCCGTAGGGGGCATAGGCTTTGACACCTCTTATATCGGTAGTGGCGGCGGCGGCCGCATTGCCGTGCTTTATAATAGCAGCGCCCAGGCGTCCCTGCCGATACCTACCCTCCAATTCAACGTTGCGCCAGGCTACACCGGCACGGCCACCGCCCGGTTGGCCGATATCGGAACGGTGTATTTCACGAACACCGTGTTGTTGTCCAACGTGCTTACTGGAGTTTATGGCCAACTGCGCGGGTTTCCCGCGTGGGAAGTTGACCGACTGACGGTAACCAGTAGCATCGTTCGGTTTGCCGAGGAAGGTTTTGCCTTGACCGTTACCCAGGACCTGGTGATCGCAACTAACGCCAGATTGCAGGTCGGCGGTTCCGTATATGTCTATGCCTGGACAAATCTCTATACGAGTAGTTATAATCATTATTGGTTAACTCTGCCCACGCCCTGTAATACGGGCCTGATCTCATCAGTTAATGTCGGCGGAAACTTGCGGTTGACCAACAATGCCCAACTGACCTTGTATAATGCCATAACCGGAGCAACGACGGAAAGCTACGGCAACCTGCTCACGATTACCGGCCAGCTTTGGGTGGCCAGCAATTCCTGGATATATCCCGTGAGTCATCCAACCAACGGTGGCTCCGCCTTTATGGTGCTTGGCTCTTTACGCACGGATTCCGGCGGGGGCATAGATGCTAACGGCCGCGGATTTGTGAAAAGAAATGGTAATAATTATGGAATAGGGCCCGGTGGCGGTCTCGCTCTTATTGCGACAAATTGCGGTGGGGGCGGATATGGCGGCGCCGGTGGTGGCTGGACTAATGCCGGTGGGATCACTTACGGTTCATCCAATGCTCCCATAGAGCCGGGCAGCTCGGGAGCTAACTCGGGCAACGGTATTTCTGGATTTGGCGGCGGACTGGTTCGAATACAAGTTAACAACTCCGCCCAACATGATGGCACGATCAGGGCCAACGCTGGCAGCGCTACCGACCATGCTGGTGGCGCTGGTGGCGGGATCTACCTGCGCTGCCGGTCGTTGAGCGGCGCCGGCACGTTCCAGGCAAACGGCAGCGCTGGCGTTACTTACGCTTATGCTCACGGCGGCGGCGGCGGCCGCATTGCCCTGTGGCGGATATATCACACCTTTACGGGCACTAATGTTACCGTCACCGGCGGCGCTGCCGGCGGCGCAAGTGGACAAAGTGGCGCCAATGGTACAATCTTTTGGGGCCAGATTCCATCTCCGGGAACGATCTTTACCTGGAAATAGCCGTGCCCTTGGAGGGCGGACCTCAGGGCTTGCCACGCTTCCGGCGTGGTCCGCCGTGCAGGGAGGATGCGCGCAATCCACAGACTCTACCCGATCCGAAACCGAAAGGAATACAACCATGATCGCGCTGAATGAGGATAATTCGCATTTCTTTTCGTTTCATCCGGAGGAGGAGATGACCGCCGCCGGCCTGGACGCCTGGGTGGATCAGTATGCCGATACCCAGGTGGAAGAATTGATTCTCTGGCCCAACAGCCAGCGCAGCAGTGTGGCCAGCGCTGCGCGGCAAACGGTCTGGGATGGATTCGACCCCACCGCCGATCAGCACCAGCCTTTTTTCGCGGCCATGCCCGATCAGGCGCTATGGCCCGGCGGGCCGAACGCCCGGCGCCATATGCGCAACTGGGTCTATCATGCCTGGCTTCTCAACCAGCGGGGCATTGATCCCTATGAGCGCTGGATCGCCCGCTGCCGCGCGCGCGGCCTTCATCCCTGGCTCAGCATGCGGA
>JACPGM010000011.1 GCA_016188985.1 Lentisphaerota bacterium
GACCGGGCCCATCCATTGCGAATCGCGGCGCGCCAGGTAATCATTGACCGTCACCAGGTGGACGTTGCGGCCGGTAAGGGCGTTGAGGTAGAGCGGCATGGTGGCCACCAGGGTTTTGCCTTCGCCGGTGGCCATTTCGGCGATCTTACCCTGGTGCAGAACTATGCCGCCGATGAGCTGAACGTCGAAAGGCACCATATCCCAAACCATCTCGTGCTCACAGACGCTGATGGTTGTGCCCAGCAAACGCCGGCAGACATTCTTGACCGCGGCAAAGGCTTCGGACAACAGGCTGTCTAAGCTCACCCCGTGCGCTAAGCGATCCTTGAATTCGGCGGTCTTGCCCTGCAGTTGGGACTCGGAGAGCCGCTGATATTCCTTTTCCAGAGCGTTGATGCGCTCCACCAGAGGCCGCAGTTTGCGCAGGTCGCGTTGGTG
Organism: Lentisphaerota bacterium; assembly: GCA_016188985.1. GTDB lineage: Bacteria > Verrucomicrobiota > Kiritimatiellia > JAAZAB01 > JAAZAB01 > VSJD01. The sequence goes on from JACPGM010000011.1 coordinate 439, forward strand.
CTTGCTCCCGATAATCTTGTTGAGCAGCCATTGCATAGGCGCAAACTTAACATCCCCAGCCCCTGTTGTCAAAAATGGTTCTGCGGAAGCGTCCTTGCCAGGCGGCGGTTGTTACCTATAATGCCCGGCATGAACAAACGCAGTTCCAGGTATTCCACAGTCGTCTCCCAGCCCGCAGTCGCTACGCGCCAGCGTTGCGGGCGGGTAGAGCCGCCGGCCGCAACGGGACATGCCGCGCCCGGCGACGCCGGGGTGGCGCGCCGCGCCCACCCGGAGGCGCCGAACGTAGAAAGCGCCGCGTCGCCCGCGGTTGCGGAGCCGCGCGAATTTACCGAGCTGCTGGAAAATTACCGTGGGCTGCTTCGCGGGCGCTCGATCCCCTATCCCGTGGTCTATCGCTTCGTCAAGGAGTTGGGTCACGGACGGCAGGGAGTGGTATTCCTGGCCACGCGGCACGGCGCGCGGGGCTGTCTGACCGAGCATGCGATCAAACTGTTCGATCCGGGCATTTATTCCAGCGCGGCCAGGTACTGGACGGACATGGGCCGGATTGCCCAGCAGATCTCGCGCTTACAGCCGCTCAATAACGTCAACCTGGTGCCGGGCAATTTTTACGAGGAATGCAACGGCATCGGTTACATCCACATGTCGGCCATTGACGGGATTGACCTGCAGTTCCTGATGGACGGCAAGCACCTGGAGCTTGCCCGCGCGCGCGGTGCGAGCAAGGAATGGAACCGCTTCCTCGACTTGCTTTTCCGGTTAGAGGATGGCCGGATCAGCCTGCGCACCGGGCTGGTGCTTGATATCCTGCGCAATGTTTTGCGCGGCATCGCGGCCTTGCATGCCAACGGGTTCATCCACGGCGACATCAAGCCGACCAACATCATGATCAACATTCAGGGCACGGTGAGACTGGTGGATTTTGGCCGCGCGGCCCGTGAATGGGCGGCAGATGGCCAAGTGGGCCGAGCAAAATGAAAACAATCTGCTGGATTTCAAGACCACGCTGGCGCGCCGGATCGAGCAGTACCTGCCGGATGAAGTGCTGCGCAATATCGAGTTCGTCCAGGTCTTGCGGCGTTTTCTTGAACCCGACCCGGCCAACCGTTTTGCCAGCGCCCAGGAAGCCGAAGCCGGCGCGCAGAGCCTGCTCTCGGCCCGCCAATGGCTAAGCGACCGCGAGCGCGAAGCCGAATATGAACGCGAACTGGAAGCCTATTTGCTTAAGCTCGTGGACGAGGAAACCGGCAAGCTCAATCCCCACTTCGCCGCCGATAACCTGACCGCCGTGATTGAGGTCTGAAACGGAGGACGGAGGACAGACCCTCCTACGCCCCTTCGACTTCGCTCAGGGCTACGGAGGGCAGGCGACGGACAGAATATTGAAGCAAACATCCAACGCCCAACGCCGAATGAAGTTGTAGCCGTCGGACGTCAGGCCGACGTCCGCGCGAGCCTAATGTCCCTGGCCAGCGCTCGGGCAGGCTCGCGGCTACAGCAGGGCCTTCAGCTTGGCCGGGAAATGATAGGTAACCGGTCAGTTATTGGGGGGTGAAATGGCGCGACGCAAGGTCGCGCCCTACGTAGGGCCTGACCTTGCGTCAGGCCATTATGATCGGTGCCCCCATTCACTGACCGGTTACAAAATTTTTCACTCCGTCGTTGACAGTTTCTCCCGGATTTGGCAGGGTAATTAGTTATGAAAAGGTTCGCGCAGATCGGTCCCGATGGGCGCAGGTTCGCTCCGGCTAAAAAGCGATTTCTTGCCAATACTTTTTCGCGCTGGCGGGGCAGCGCTCCTACACGGATAATCATAGCCTGGTTGACGATATTGCTTCCGGTAACCGGCGCAAAAGCGGCGACCGTGACCTGGTTGCCCTCAGGTCCCTCCACGAATGACTGGACGATCGGCGCGAACTGGAGCGGCGGCAATGCCCCGACAAACGGCGATGATGTTGTCATTACCAACCTCAACGTTGGGGTGCTCCTGACCAATGCGACGGCATCCCTTTCTTCCATCGTGCTCAGCAACCGCTGCACCCTGATCTTCTCCAACTGGGACACGAGCCTTTCGGCAACGAACGTTACTATTCTTTCAAACGCCACCATGACCGTTCCGGCTGCTTTCCGCAACGACTGGATGTCAAACCGCGTCTGGGTCGTCTGTTCCAATCTTGCGCTGTGGGGTGGCGCCAACATCAACGTCAATGGCGGCGGCTACCTGAGCGGCAACGGGCCGGGTACACCTGTAACGGCTAACGAACCTGCCGCAACCCATGGCGGCCGGGGCGGATCACTTAGGTATACCGATCTCGGCGCTCTTTATGGCTCAGTCGAGGCCCCGCTTTTCCCCGGCAGCGGTGGAAAAACCAACAACTCGGCTGCCCAGGGTGGCGGGGCCGTGCGCATCGAAGCCGCGGAAAACGTGATGATCAACGGGATAATTTCAGCCAATGCAAATGATGCTTCCGGTAATTATACCGGCGGGGGGTCGGGCGGCAGCATCTATATCACCTGCCGGACCCTGACGGGAACCAGCGGCATCGCGCGCGCCAATGGCGGGAGTCATGGCGGTAACTCCGGCGGGGGTGGCGGCGGGCGGATTGCGGTCGTTTATAACAGCGCGGCGCAAAGCAACGTGACTGCGCCCTCGGTAACATTTCAGACTTTGCCAGGCAGTGGAAGCTATCCGGGCGACGTCGGCACTCTATATTTCTCCGATAATCAGTTCCTGGCCAACCCCATCTCGCACAGCGGTCAATGGCTGGTTGCGGGTTTCACCAACTTTGTCACGAACGCGCTGACGATCGCCAACGCGAGCATCGGGTTCCCCGGGGAAAGTTTCCTGCTTGACGTCGCCGGCAACCTGACGGTCTCCGGTTCGACGGCAAGACTCTGGCTGGGCAGCAATATCTTTTATGGGAACACGCCCTATGTAAGCGCGGCGACCTCCGGTCCGACCCTGCGGGTTGGCGGCAACCTGATAATAACCAACAGCGCCCAGCTCCATGTCTTCGGCGGCTATACGAATGACGCTGTGGCCTACGGCGCTCGGATTGCGGTAACGGGCGACATCGTCGTCGCCAGCGGCTCGTCCCTGCTCCCACATTCGCGCACTAACACGAGCGCCGCGCCGTTGATCACCGCGCGGAATGTGATCGTGAGGTCGGGCGGCTCAATAACCGCAAGCAGTTTTGGGTATTGCAAGAGAGATGGTCCCGGCAAGGCGAGCGCCGCCAGCGGGGGCGCCGGCTATGGCGGCAAGGGCGGATATTCCGGCGGACCAACCTATGGCTCATCAAATGCCCCGACACTACCGGGCAGCGGTGGCAGCGTCGGGACCCCATCTTCTTACCCGCAAGCCGCCAGAGGTGGCGGTCTGGTGCGCATTGAAGCCGAGAGTGTTCAGGTGGATGGCAGTATTGCCGCCAACGGCGCCAATGGGTCTGGCAACGGTTCTGGCGGCGCCAGCGGCGGCGGCATATTCATCATTTGTAACCGGTTTGAAGGAGGAGGAACTCTTTCGGCCAACGGCGGGAATAATGGCGGTAACGCCGGCGGAGGCGGCGGCGGGCGGATTGCGGTATGGTTTGAGGCCAGGAATATCGGGGCGCTAACGCAGAAGTTACAGGAAAATCCCGCCTATAGCGCCTGGCCGGCGGCAAACCTGCCGCTATTCACGGGCACGGTTTCCGTGGCCGGCGGCAGCGGCGATGTTGCTTCTAATAACGGCACCAATGGGACAACCATGTTCATTCAAGTCCCGCCTCCCGGCTCGGTTTTTACGTTTCGCTGATCTCTAATTCAATACGCTTTCGCAAACAGCACCCGGCGGGGGCTTTCTCTTCCCGTGAAAGGGCATTTTCCCGGCTCGGCCGGCTTGCCACGCGCTACGCATGGAGTATCCAGCGGAATGCAGCGAATGGTCACGCTTAGATCATTCTTCAGCGTTTCTTCCTGAGCGGCGTCGCCGGCCCAGTGGGCCATTACAAAGCCGCCATGGATTTCCGGCTTCGCGGCATTGCGCGGCGTGAAAAACTCGTAAAACTCCTGCCGGCTTTCAACCCGCCGCGTATGCGCCGCGCTCAACGAGCGCGCGCGCGCCAGGAGGGTGTCCTGGATTTCATCCAGCAACGCGCCAATCGTAGCGACCAGCTCGGCGCGCGGCAGGCTGCGGCGCTCCTTGTGCGGCTTATCGCGGCGCCCCATGAAAACCGCGTCCGCGGTCATATCGCGCGGACCGATTTCCAGGCGCAAGGGGATGCCTTTCTTGATCCAGCTCCAGACCTTGTCCCCGCCGCGTCCTTCGCGCTCATCTACTTCGACCAGCAGCGGACGCTGGCAATAGTGTACGGCGCGGAGTTCGGCGGCCACGCGCTGGCAATAGGTCAAAACCGCTCCTCGGTCCGCTTCCTTATGAATGACAGGCAGGATCACCACGTGGGCCGGCGCCAGGCGCGGCGGCAGGATGAGTCCATCATCGTCGCTATGGGTCATGATCAGGGCGCCGATCAGCCGCGTGGAAACGCCCCAGGAAGTGGTCCAGGCCAGGTTTTCCCGGCCGTTCATGTCTAAGAATTTGATCCCGCAGGCCCGCGCAAAGTTCTGTCCCAGGAAATGGGACGTGCCAAGCTGCAGAGCCTTGCGATCCTGCATCATGGCCTCGAGACAGTAAGTGGCCACGGCGCCGGGGAACCGTTCGGACTCGGTTTTCTCGCCCATTACGGCGGGAATCGCCATGGTGTGTTCGGCGAAGTCGGCGTAGAGCTTGAGCATGGCTGCAGTTTCGGCGCGGGCTTCCGTCTCGCTGGCGTGGGCGGTATGCCCTTCCTGCCAGAGGAATTCGGTGGTGCGCAGGAACAAGCGCGTGCGCATTTCCCAGCGCACGATGTTGGCCCACTGGTTAATCAGGATCGGCAGGTCGCGATAGGATTGCACCCACTTGGCGAACATGGCGCCGATGATGGTTTCGGAGGTCGGCCGCACCACCAGCGGTTCATCGAGTTTGCCGACGGGAACAAGCTTGCCTTCGGGCGAAAGCTCCAGGCGGTGGTGGGTAACCACGGCGCATTCCTTGGCGAATCCTTCCACGTGCCGGGCTTCCTTCTCCAGGAAACTTAAGGGAATGAAAAGCGGGAAGTAGGCGTTGCGATGGCCCGTGGAGCGGAACCGCTGGTCAAGCTCCCGCTGGATATTTTCCCAGATACTGTAGCCCCAGGGCTTGATCACCATGCAGCCGCGCACGGGCGAGAGCTCGGCCAGGTCGGCGGCGCGGATCACCTGCTGGTACCATTCCGGGTAGTCCTCGGCGCGCGTGGGGACAATGGCAGTTGTGGTTTTAGCGTCCATGATCGTATCCATTTACGGTTCACGGTTCACAGTTCACGGTTCACGGTTGGATGATTTGCTCGCCTGGGCAATCGCCTCTGCGGAGCCTGGGAAGCGCTTCCGCCGTCGCCAAGGCTATGGCGGACAAGTCGGCGAAGCCTGGCGTTCTTCGTATTTCTTGAGATATTCTTCAAACCTTTCAATTTTCATTTCAACTCCAACTGTGAACTGTGAACCGTGAACTCTGAACCGAACGTTTCCGAGTCATCATTTCAATTTCAATTTCGGCGCGTGGCGGTGGTATTCCTGCAGGCTGCACACTTCCATCCGGCCGTTGCCCGCCCAGTCTTCCAGCCCGTTAATGGCCGCTTCCAGTCCATTGAGCGTCGTAGTAATGGGAATACCGCGAATAACGGCCTCGGCGCGCATTTTGACTTCATCCAGCATGGGGCTTTCGCCGCCTGTGGGCGTATTGATGAGCCAGCGCACATTCTTCTCGCGGATCATGTCGAGCACATTGGGCCGCCCGGTGGAGACGCGGAAAATGGCCTGGCTGGCCAGCCCATGGGCGCGCAGGACCGTGCTGGTTGCCTCGGTGGCAAAGATGGTGAAGCCCAGGTTGACCAGCCGGCGGGCCAAAGGCACGAGAGCGGGTTTGTCCTCGTCGCGCACGCTGAGGAACAGGTTACCGCCGCGGGGGATCGTGTTGCCCGCCGCCATCTGGCTTTTGAGAAACGCGCCGCCGGAGTGCTCGTCCAGGCCCATGACTTCGCCCGTGGATTTCATTTCCGGGCTCAGCACGATGTCAATGCCCGGAAAGCGCGTAAAGGGAAATACGGCCTCTTTGACCGAAAAATGCCGCGGCTTGACCTCGCGGGTATAGCCCAAGTCCTTGAGCTTGCGGCCGACCATGACCAGGGCAGCCAGTTTGGCCAGAGGCACGCCCGTGGCCTTGCTGACAAACGGCACCGTGCGCGAAGCGCGCGGATTAACCTCCAGCACGAACACTTCGCCGTCGCGCACGGCATACTGGATATTCATCAGCCCGCAGACCTGCAGCGCTTCGGCCAGTTGCCGGGTGTAACGGCGGATCTGCTCCTGCACCGCGGAAGAGAGCGTCGGCGCGGGGATAGTGCAGGCGCTGTCGCCGGAGTGAATGCCGGCCAGTTCCACGTGCTCCATGATCGCGCCGATCACGGTCGTTTCGCCATCGGCGATGCAATCCACATCCACCTCGACGGCGTTTTCGAGGAAGTCATCAATCAGCACGGGGCGCTCCTCCGAGACCTGCACGGCCTCGGCCATATACCACCGGGTAACCGATCCGCGCGGCAATTGTCTCCGCTTCCGCCACACTGGCGGCTATGCCGCTATCCGGCTGGCGCAGTTTGAGCCGGGTAATCAATTCATTGAACAGCTTGCGGTCCTCGGCGATTTCAATGCTGGCGCTCGATGTGCCGATAATACGCACGCCATTTTGCTCCAGACCGCCGGCCAGGTTGAGCGGCGTCTGGCCGCCAAACTGGATCATGGCCGCGTCGCACTGCTCGGCCTGATAGATATGCAGGACATCCTCCAGGGTTAAAGGCTCGAAATAGAGACGGTCGCTGGTGTCGTAATCGGTGCTGACGGTTTCGGGATTGCTGTTGACCATGATGGTTTCAAAGCCCGCGCTCCGCAGGGCAAACGAGGCATGCACGCAGCAATAATCGAATTCAATCCCCTGCCCGATCCTGTTAGGTCCGCCGCCCAGGATCATGATTTTCTTTTTCTGGCCGCTTCGTTTGGTTTCGTCAAGCTCGCCATAGGTAGAGTAATAATAAGGCGTGAAGGCCGTGAACTCGGCCGCGCAGGTATCCACCAGGGCGTAAACCGGCTTGAGCTTCAGCCGCGCGCGCGCCGCGCGGACTTCCGTTTCGCCGGCGTTCAACAGCCAGGCCAACTGGCGGTCGGAATAACCAAATTCCTTGGCCTGCCGGAATAGCCCCGGCTGCTCCGTCAGTCCTGCGAGCGTCTGACAGGAGCGAATCTCTTCTTCATAGGCCGAGAGCTCTTCCAGATGCCGGAGGAACCATTGATCAATGCGGGTCAGTTCAAAGACCCGTGCGACGCTCCAGCCGCGTTTGAACGCCGCGCGAATGACAAAGAGACGTTGCGCGTTCGGCCGCGCCAGGTCGGCCGAGAGTTGCTCGTCGTTTAACGCTTCAAACGGTCCATCCTTGCCGTCGGCGCCGAATCCGGAGCGGCCGGTTTCCAGGCTGCGCAGGGCCTTCTGCAACGACTGCTTGAAGGTCTTGCCGATGCTCATGGTCTCGCCGACCGATTTCATCTGGGTGCCCAGAGTGGAATCAGCCGCGGCAAACTTTTCAAAGGCGAAGCGCGGCAGCTTGGTAACAACATAGTCAATGGTGGGCTCGAAACAGGCCGGCGTTTCGCGGGTGATATCGTTGCGCAGCTCGTCAAGCGTATAGCCCACGGCCAGCTTGGCGGCGATTTTGGCAATGGGAAAGCCGGTGGCCTTGGAAGCCAGCGCGCTGGAACGCGAGACGCGCGGGTTCATTTCGATGATCACCATCCGGCCGGTTTCAGGGTGCAGGGCCCATTGGACATTGGAGCCGCCGGTTTCCACGCCAATGGCGCGCATGACCGCCAGAGTGGCGTCGCGCATGCGCTGATATTCGCGATCGGTCAGAGTCTGGGCCGGCGCCACGGTAATGCTGTCGCCGGTATGGACGCCCATGGGATCCACGTTCTCGATGGAGCAGACAATCACGCAGTTGTCCTTGACGTCGCGCATGACTTCAAGCTCGAACTCTTTCCAGCCCAGCACCGCTTCCTCGATCAGCACTTCCGAGTTCAGGCTATAGGCCAGGCCCCGGGCAACAATCTCTTCAAATTCGGCCCTCCGCCCGTTCCGCCCAGGGTGAAACCCGGCCGGATAATCAGCGGATACCCGCCGATAAGTTTCCGGACTTGCTGGGCTTCCGCGAGGCTGTGGGCCGAGCCGCTCCTGGGCAGGTCCAGACCGATCTTGAGCATGGTTTGCTTGAAGAGGTTGCGATCCTCGGCCTTGCGGATCACCTCGGCCCTGGCGCCGATCATTTCCACGCGGTAATGCTGGAGAATTCCCTGATCATGCAGACTGATGGCCAGGTTGAGCGCGGTCTGCCCGCCCAAGGTCGGCAGCAGCGCGTCCGGCCGCTCGCGGCGAATAATTTCCTGGAGGCTTTCCGGCGTAAGCGGCTCGATATAAGTGCGGTCGGCAAATTCAGGGTCGGTCATGATGGTCGCCGGGTTGCTGTTGACCAGCACCAGCTCGTAGCCTTCTTCCTTGAGCGACTTGCAGGCCTGGACGCCGGAATAGTCGAACTCGCAGGCTTGGCCGATCACGATCGGCCCTGACCCGATCAGCATGATTTTCTTTATGTCTTCGCGTCTGGGCACCGGGAAATTTCTCCTTGCTGATTTCGGGCGCGGTTTCAGCCGAGGAAATTTCAAAAGTAGCCACAAAGCCTGCCCGACCGCTGGCCAGGGATGCACAAAAGTCACAAAAAAAATAATCTTGTGTTACTTGTGCCTTTTTGTGGCAAAAATAGTTTTTCAACTGCCTTAGTCTTTACACTCTTTCAGCGCAGCGGCAATAAACTGCTGAAAGAGCGGATGGGCCTTCAAGGGCGTTGACTGGAATTCCGGATGGAACTGGCAGCCCACGAACCAGGGATGATCAGCCAGCTCGACAATCTCGATCAGGTCGCCCGGGTTGTGCGCCCCGGCA
>JACPGM010000140.1 GCA_016188985.1 Lentisphaerota bacterium
AGTGTTTTCATGTCGGCCAGAAGATCTCGGCGACGCTCTCCAGCACCGGCTCGCCCAGCGTGACTTTGCATCCCTCGCAAGCTTTGCACGGGGATATCGGCATCCTGGGGGGCAACGACATCCTGTTGGCCCTGAGCCATAGCGGCGAGTCCGCCGAAATCCTGGAAATCCTGCCGGCGGTCAAGCGTGTGGGCGCCAAGATCGTAGCCATGACCGGCGCGGCGGCCAGCGCCCTGGCCCGCTCCAGCGACGCCGTCATCCTGATTCCGGTGCGCCGCGAGGCCTGCCCCTTCAACCTGGCGCCGACCGCCAGCACGACGGCCATGCTGGCCGTGGGCGATGCCCTGGCTATCGTGCTCTTGGAGGCGCGCGGATTCCGCCGGGAGGATTTTGCCAAGCTGCATCCCGGCGGCGCCATTGGGCGGACTCTGTTGCTGCGCGTGGCCGACATCATGCGCAAGGACAAGCGCCTGGCTTGCGTGAATATCCGGGCCAAAGTCAAGGACGCAATTCTGGCCATGACCAGCGCCCGCGCCGGCGCCGTCGGCATTGTGGACGCCAGCGGCAAACTCGCCGGCATTTTCACCGATGGCGATCTGCGCCGGCTTATTACCCAGCGCCGCGGCGCCATTGCTCATCTGCCGATCCGCGCGGTGATGACCAGAGCGCCCATCACCGTCCGGGCGCAAGACCTGGCCGTAGAAGTGCTGAAAATCTACGAGGAGCACACCATTGACGACCTGCTCGTGGTGGACGGCCAATGCCGCCTGGTCGGCCTGGTGGATATCCAGGACCTGCCCAAGTTCAAGATTCTATAGTTCGTACAGCCAAGCTTTCTGGCGCGACCCAACATATCCGGAGACTATGACGCCCGCCGACTGTCAGCAGTTACACGAAATCTCGCTGCGTATTCTGGAAGAAATCGGCGTGCGTCTCGAACACGATCGCATTGTCGAACGGATGTTAAAGGCCGGGGCGCGGCCGGGCGCGGGCAGTTATGATATCCGTTTCCCGCGAGAAATGGTGCAGGAGCAACTCGCTTGTGCCCCAAGAGCCGTTGAGCTTGCGGATCGCGGCAGGAGCGGCGTAACGCGGCTTACGCAAAATAGTCCTTCGGTCTACTGGACCAGCCCGGCCATGTATTTCTGGACCGGCGCCGAGCGGCGCGCGCTGACCTCGGACGACCTGGGAAATATCGCGCGCCTATGCGAGGGGCTTGAGCAGGTCCAGGGCATTATGGGCGCGGCGCTGGCGGATGTGCCGCCGCCCTGCCGGGATTTTACCGGGTTGCGCGTCATCGCGGAAAACAGCCGCAAGCATATTCGCGTTTTATGTTTCACGCCCCCAGGCATGGAAGCGCTCAAGGAAATGAAAGCAGTTTTCCCGGGCAACTGGTTCAGTATCGGTTTCACCGCGCATGGTCCGCTGCGCTGGACCAACCTGGCGCTGGACATTTTTCTCAAAAGCGCCGGGGCGGGCATTCCCACGACTATCAACGGCGAACCAATGGCCGGTGTAACCGGCCCGGTCAGCCTGGCCGGCACGCTGGCCATCGGCAATGCCGAGATTCTTTCCGGCATCGTGGTCAATCAGGTTCTGGAGCCGGGTCGCCCCGTGATCTACAATCTGGGCCTGGCCCATGTTTTCGACATGAAACACGCCACCGCGGTAACGGGCGGTCCGGAAAACGCTTTGTTTGCCAAGGCCTCCGCGGAACTCGGCCGGTTTTATGGGCTGCCCTCGAGTTCCTGGGTTTCAACCGAGGCGCTGTTCGAGGATGAGCAGGCTGCCTTGGAAAAAATGTTCGGTTTTCATACGCATACCGCCAACGGCGTGAGCCTGGTGTGGGGTATGGGCCAACTGGAGTCGGAGATGACCATCTCGCTCGGCCAATTGGTGATTGACAATGAAATGATCGGCTACGTCAAGCGCTATGAACGCGGCTTTACGGTGGATCCCGCCAACCTGCAATATGACCTGATCCGCGCCACCGGGATTAGCGGCAGTTTCCTTGAGGCCGAGCATACCTTGGCCAGCTTTCGCGAGCATCTCTTTGAACCGCGCGTGCTGAACCGCGGCGGGCGCGGGGCCTGTGCCGAAACGCTCGCGGAGGTCGCCCGCCGCCAGGCGGCGGCGATTATCGCGGCCGATCAGGAAACCAAAATTGACGCCGCCGAACTCGCCGAGCTTCGACGCATCGAGCAAAAGTATCGGGAGTTGCTGGCCAAGTGAAACCATGAGTGTTCCCATGTCATTAGGAGAAAACCTGTGAAAAAAGTGATGCTGATCGGTGATTCCATTCGCATGAGCTATCAGGCTGCGGTAAGGAAGCGCCTCGCGGACGTCGCGGAAGTCTGGGGTCCCGATGATAACTGCCGATTCGTGAAGTACACGCTCTGGAACGTGGCGGCCTGGCTCAATCAGTGCGGCCAGCCGGACGTAATCCACTGGAACAACGGAATATGGGACGTCTACCGTCAGAACCAGGAGATGGGCATCTTCACGTCCCTGGAGGAATACGCGGCTGATCTAAAAAGGGTCCTGAGGGAACTCCGCCGAACGGGGGCGCAGGTGATCTGGGCGACGACTACGCCCGTGAAACCCGAATGCCTGACCTGTCGCAACGAGGATATCGCGAAGTACAACGCTGAAGCCGTGCGGATCATGACCGCGGAGCAGGTGGCGACCAATGACCTCAATTGCCTCCTCATGGCCGATCTGAACGGCTTTATCTCGCAGGACAACGTGCATCTGAGCGAGGCCGGCGTTGAGGCATGCGGCGAGGCCGTTGCCCGGATGATCCTGAAGTATTTATAAGGTCCGTTGCCCCCGCTTGACTTCAAAAAAAAGGGAAGCATGTTGTCATGCTTCCCTTTTTGGCTGTATTGAGCCCTAGCCGTTATTTGGAGGGATGCTCCGGGTGCTCGGATTTGGACGGCTGCTCCGGCTGCTCGGCCGGCGCCGCCGCTTCCGGGGCGGCCGCCTCGGGTACCGCGGCTTTCGGCGTTTCCTTGATGACATGGACTTCTACGATCTTATTGCCGTCCATCATGCAGGTCATTTCGACGTCTTTGCCCACCAGTTTGGACAGATCCACCCCTTCGATCTTCACATCAGGCAGCACGCACTTGGTCCCCATCGGGCACTTTGCGCCGCCATTGCAAACAAAGGAGTATGCTGTAATTTCTTCGTCGCCGACTTTATTAACCTCACTTATAATCTTGCCCGGACAGGTCATTTTTTTTAAGTTGGCCTTGGCTTCCGCCTTCGCCGGCGCCGCTTCCTCCGCCGCCTCAGGGGCTTCGGCATACACGCTCAGCGCCGCCAACACAAAACCAGCCGCCACGCTACATGTGATAAAACGTTTCATTGGTACGTCTCTCCCTTTGCGCAAAACATTAAAAACGAAACGCAGGTTACAAAAAAACACGGATTTTGCAGGTTTATCTTACCGCTGTTTCACCTCCTCTTCCCATGATCGGGACAATGCCGATCAATCCCAGTCCGCGTAACAAATAGAGAGGTGTTTACCAAACCCCACGTTCCACCGCAAGAACATATTACGTGCTTGCCTTTCAAAAAAAAATGGAAGCATGAGGGCATGCTTCCATTTTTTTGTGCTATTGAGCCGTAGCCGTTATTTGGAGGGATGCTCCGGGTGCTCGGCCTTAGCCGCCGCCGCTTCCTTGATGGCCTTGACTTCTACGATCTTCTTGCCGTCCATCGTGCAAGTCAATTCGACGTTTTTGCCCACCAGTTTGGACAGATCCACACCTTCGATCTTCACATCAGGCAGCACGCACTTGTTCCCCATCGGGCATACAGCGCCGGCCTTGCAAGCGACGGCGTACTGGGTAACTTCCTTGTCGCCGACTTTCTTAACCTTGCTCGTCAGCTTGCCGGTACAGGTCATTTCTTTCAACTCGGCTTTGGCTTCCGCCTTTGCCGGCGCCGCTTCCACCGCTGCCTTCTCGGCCTCGGCATACACGCTCAGTGACGCCAACGCAAAACAAGCCGCAATACTGCTCACGATAAAACGCTTCATTGATACGTCTCTCCCTTTGTGCAAAACATTGAAAACAAAATGCAGGTTAAAAAACACGGGTTTTACAGGTTAGTCTTAGTGCCATTTCACCTCCTATTCCATGTTCGGGGCAATGCCGGCCAAGCCCGCTGCGCGCAAAAAAGCAGGGTGATGTTTACCAAACCCGCCGTTCCCATGCAAGCAGATTTTAGGCGATTGTTTATAAGCGCCTTTGCCGTAAAGATACACGTTTTTGCGTGTATGTTTTAGCCGAGTTATGTTTGGGTTGATGCGGACACAGCCCGCCTTAGAGCATTCGGACGCGCATCAAATGCGGCCCGTTGGTGAAATACAGGCAATGATCGGGGCCATACACGAACCCGAACCGATAAAAATTGCCTTGCGCCCGGTCGGGGTAATCGGCCAGTCGTTCTTTGGTCGTCAATTCCCGATTAAGCGCGAACACGCATTCGCGGGTTAAACCCCAAATGCGTTTGTCCGGTCCGAATACAAGGCTTTCATAGCAGTGGTGGCCAAAGCCCAGTTCCGGCAGCGAGGCCACAATCTTTTTTTCTTTGAGACTATAGGCAAACACCGTGGCGCAATGGTTGTGCAGGCCATAGACGAGATCGCCGCCATCATACAACCAGGCCGTGACCGCGCCTGCATCCCGAATGGCGGGAATGGATTCCACTACTTCGCCGGTCTCCGGCGAGATGAAGGTGAACCGGATGGTTTGCGGTTCGTTCGGCCGACACTCGCTCACCAATAGCCGGCGCCCCCGGGGCAAATAGACCAGCGCCGTCATTGCTGTTTCGGGATAAATCCAGCGGGTGACGGCTTCCGTCCGGCGCTCGATCCGGCACAGCCCGCTGTGGGGACACCCATAACCACCGACGCTCGCAAAATAGATATTGCCCTCCGTATCGGTCGTATTGCCGTAAGGCCGATGCAGATACAAAGCCGTTGCCTCGGCGCTCTGGGGCGGCAAAGGCGTTCCATCAAGCGAACGATTGGGCGTTTGGAAAGCCGCCTTCATTGGTCCCAGATGGGCCGGATTGGCTTGCGAACTGATGTCCCAGCGCCAAGGCGCCGAAGGATCATAGCGGGTCAAGTGAGCGCGCGGATAGCTGGCCATGAACAAGCGCTCCCCGGACCAGGCCAGCGAGTAGATCTCGCCGATGCTGTGAGTCGGAGTCCGATAATTGGCGAAAGCGCCGGTTTTCGGGTCGTAGGAGAGCAGCACCAGCGGCAATATGCTGCTCATCCATAGTTTATCCCCGCCTGCTTTAATGGAAAACAGTCGGAGCGGGGTATCCTTGCGTTCGATGGGGAAAGTGTGCGCCCGCCCGGTTGCATCCACGTATGTCACGTTGGTTTCGATCAAGCGGCTGATATAGCTGCCGTCCTCGAACACATAAGGCATCAGCATGTGGAAAAAAGGTTCCCACAAGGCCGCTTCATTGTTGCCGATCACGGTTTCCGCCAGGCGCACCGTGGCGGCGTCCACGGGAATGGCCTGACCATCAACCAGCTCCAGCCAGTAGACCCGGCCTTCGCGCCGTTCCACTTCCGCGGGAATTACGACGCGCCCGGCGCCGTCTTTTTTCAAGGTGAGCGCAATCCCCGGTGGCAGCCCGCCGACTGCGCGCGTGGCGCCGTTCCGGGGATCATGACACATCAGCGTTCCGGCCGAGACGGCATACAACAAGTGGTCCGCGCCGCAAACGCCTCCCTCCAGCCAGCCCGCGCGCGGAGGGCACTTGCGTAACGCGCCGCCCCGCGGATCGCTGCGGTAGATCTGTCCGCCCCCGTAGATATGGCCGTCCCGGTCGCACTCGATCATGGGCACGACGAGAAAAGCGCCGGTGAACTCAGCCACCGGCAGCGAGCGTGCGCCTTCCCAATCCCATTTCAGCAGGGCGCAGCGCATGGCGCCGGGCGAACTTTCTTTACGCACGCCGAACGAATAAATTGCGCCATCCGCCCCTTGTGCCACCGAGCGGCTGGTATGGTCGAACGAATCGAAGTCGGGTTGGATATGCCGGCCGGAGCGCGCGCGCGGATCAATGACCAGAAACCCGTGCTCGAACGACGGATGCACCGCGTATTCTGTCCCTGTCCGCGGATGGCGCGCCAGAATGCCCACCTCCCAATCCAAATGAGCTTCGCCCTGTCCGGCGATGCCCAGATCTTCAATGGCGATATTCATGACTGGCCTTCCGGAAAGCGCTCAGGTCGTTTGCGGATTTCCCGGAGGCGGATAGTATGATCAGGCCCGTGGTAAAAAAAGTCTTTTTTTGCGAGAAGTGAAATTATGAATTAAGGTAACTACTCAGCTATCTGAGAAAACAATTTTCGCCGTTGGCGGATCCGCCTCAGGTGGATCATGCCTTAGGCAGACCCGCCTCTGGCGGGAACTACAAAATGCGCGAAATACGCGAAGGGGATTTTCTTCACCACGCGCCGCGCGAGGTGAACCAACTACTCCTGTTCCATCGAAACCGAGTCAACCTGCGTTCCTATTTTCGCGCCTTTCGCGTTTTTCGTAGTTTCATTTCTTAACAACCTGAACAGTTACGAATTAAGGAATTGAAAATTCCGTTGGCGTCAACATCGTCTCATCCTATACTTGTGCCAATGACGCCATTGCCGGCCAAGTAGCATACGCGGATACGACGACGGTTAATGCCTCAGTTATGTGGTGGTCGCGTGAAGGTTCCGCCGGCAGGCGGATCCGCCAGGGTGGAAGGGACGGCTCCCCGAGCCGTCCGCGGCCTGCCTACCGAAGCCGCTTCGGCGCAGGCAGGCGCGTTCGGGCCTACTCCGCCGTAGTAAGCCTACTGGCTACGAAGGCTGGACGAACGCGCCCTACCTCTTGCCCCCCACAAGACTGCGGGGTTACGACGACGGCAAGCAAACGCTTGACAAGCAGTTGCCAGTGGAAGCGGCCACACCGGGAGGCGCAGGTGAAGAACGAAATTCTGAAGATGGAAGCCCCCGCCATCGCTGAGGTGGACGTCCTGATATGCGGAGGCGGGCCGGCCGGAACGGCGGCCAGTATTGCCGCCGCAAGGCAAGGCGCGCGCTGCTTCCTCGTCGAGCAGCAAGGGTGTTTGGGCGGCGTCGGGACCAACGCCTTGGTCGGCACCTGGCTCGGCAGCTTTTCGCGGGACGGCGCTTTTCCGGTCATCAAGGGGGTCTTTGCGGAAATAGTTGATCTCCTTGCCGCAGAGCGCGGCGCCATTCCGGCGGAACAGGACGTGGTCGGCGGCACGCGCCACCTGGGTTATGCCCCCTGGCACGGCCGAACCACGCCGTTCGAGTTTGAGCCGTGCAAGCGCGTCTGTGAATCCTTGGTTCAGAAGGCAGGCGTCCGACTGCGTTATTTCACGACAGCGGTCAGCCCGACGGCGGAAAACGGCCGCGTTGCCGGAGTCTTCATCCATTCGAAGAACGGGATGGAATTTGTGCGCGCCAAAGCGGTCGTGGACGCAACCGGCGATGCCGATATCACCGCCCGCGCGGGCTGTGCCTTCACGAAAGGCCGTCCGGAAGACGGCTTGATGTCAGCGCCATCCGTGTTCCCTTTATTGGAAGACGTTGACTCGGAAGCCTTCGCGCGCTACTGCCGCGATACGGGCGACGTGCGCTTGCGCGCCGTGATCAATACGCTCAAGGCGAAGGGGGCCTGGCCGTTCGAGTTCGATATCCTGGTCTGCTGTGAACTGACGCGCCCGGGACGGTTCTTCATCAACGCGCTTCAGCAAAAGGGCATTGACGGCACGAACGCGGATCAGGTGACGGCGGCGATGATCGCGGGCCGCCGCGAGGCCAGAGTGCTCGTGGACCTGATGCGGCAAGCCGTCCCCGGTTTCAACCAGGCCCGGCTGGTGGAAACGTCGCACGTCCTCGGCGTGCGCGAGACCCGCCGCATTGTCGGCGAGCACACGCTTACCGTGGACGAAGTGCGAACCGGCGCCGCATACCACGACACGATTGCGCTCAGCGGCTACCAGTGGGATATGGCCGATCCCAAGGAACTGTCGCAGCAGCACATGCAAGGCGTGCAGTTCCGCAAGCCGTACACGGAGATTCCTTACCGGTGTCTTGTCCCTCGTGGCATGGACAATCTGATAGTGGCCGGGCGGTGTGTCTCGACGGAATGGGAAGCCATGGGTGTTCTGCGCGTAATGCCCGCCTGCTTTGCCATGGGGCAGGCGGCCGGCATCGCCGCCGCCATGACGGCTCGGAGCGGGATTCCATTCCGAAACTTGGACACGGAAGAACTTCGCTCCCGACTGCGCGCGGATAACGCGCTCCTCTCCGCGTGAGACAATTCCCGCCGGCATACGGTCGAACGCACATTTGGCCCCCGGAATCATTACAGGAAGTCGGTTTTTTCCTGGCGAAGGCAGTCGGGCGGGAGTTCCTTGACGAAGCGCGAGGGCTCCAGGAACTGGATGCCGCCATTGAGCGCGCGACGCATGGCCGGCGCGCACAGAAACAACTCGTCCTTGGCGCGCGTGACGGCCACGTAAAACAGCCGGCGCTCCTCGGCGTCCTCGCCGGATTCGAGCATGGCGCGGCTGGAGGGAAACAGGCCGTCGGCCAGCCAGAGCACGAAAACCACATTCCACTCCAGGCCTTTGGCCTGGTGCACCGTGCTAAGGCGCAGGCTATCCTGGGCGTTTCCGGCCAGGCGATCGCCCTCAGCGTCCAGGTTGGTCACCAGCGCAACTTCGTTCAGGAAATCATCTGTGGATGCAAAGCCGGCCATGAACTCCATGACTTCCGCTAAATCCTCCTGGCGCCGTTCGTAGTCGTCGAAAGTATCCAGCAGGTACTCATCGTAAAAGATTTTGCTGAACTGGGCGATAATTTCAGCCGGCTCTTTCCTCAGTAGGGATTCATAAGTTTCAAAAATTGGCAAGAGCGTTTGCCAGACAGCGCGCGCGGCTTTGGGCAGAAGCCCGGCTACCGCCGAACGCGCTTTGGCGTTGCCGGCGGTCCAGCGGCCGCCCAGGGAACGCCAGACTTTCGCGGCGGTTCGGCTGCTCACGCCCGGCAGGAGCGAGAGAAAGCGCGCAAAGGCCAATTCATCGCCGGGATTATGCAGAATGCGCAGCAGGCTTAAGACATCCTTGACATGGGCCTGTTCGAAGAACCGCACGCCGGAAACCACGGTAAAGGGAATGCGCGCCCTGGTCAGCTCCATTTGCAGTTCCAGGGCGTGGTAATGGGCGCGGTAGAGCACGACCATGTCGCGCCAGGCCCGGCCGGCGTTCCTCAGGTACACGAGCTGCCCGATGACATAGCGGGCTTGGTGGGCGCCGTCGGCCACGCTGACCAGGACCGGTTTGTGATGGGCCGGCCGGGTGGCGCGCAGGACTTTCTGGAACTGGTGCGGATTACCCGCGATGCAGCGGTTGGCCACCGCGAGAATTTCAGGCGTGCTGCGGTAATTGGTTTCGAGCTTGAATATGCGTGTATCGGCATAGCGTTGCGGAAAGGTCATGATGTTGCGATAGTCCGCGCCGCGCCAGGCATAGATGCT
Source organism: Lentisphaerota bacterium (assembly GCA_016188985.1). Classification (GTDB taxonomy): domain Bacteria; phylum Verrucomicrobiota; class Kiritimatiellia; order JAAZAB01; family JAAZAB01; genus VSJD01. The sequence goes on from JACPGM010000140.1 coordinate 9,582, forward strand.
CTGAAAATCATCGCCTACCACCAGCAGGTTGCGGTGGCGTTGGGCGAGCAGGTCCACCCAGTCGGCCTGGATCGGGTTGGTGTCCTGGTATTCATCCACGAGCACATAGCGGAACTGTTCCTGGTAGTGCGCGAGCACCCCGGGGTGCTCCTTGAGGAGCTGCAAGCCGTTGATGATGAGATCGTCGAAATCCATGGCGTTCTGCGCGCGTTTTTTTTGCTGGTAGCGCGCGAACACCCGCAGGGCGTCTTCGGGGTCTATGGGGTGCTTTTCAAAATATCGCTGGACGGCTGCGTCCAAAGCCTGGCGCCGGTTAACGGCGCCGCTCAGGAGCGAAAGAAGCACTTCCGCCTTGGGAAATTGCTTACCGCCGAGCTTCAGTTCAGTGATGAGATCTTTTATCAGGCTGATGGAGTCGTCGTGGTCGAGGATGGTGAAATCGGCGCCAAAGTTCAGCAAGGGAGCGTAGCGCCGCAGCATCCGGTTGGCGAGGTGATGGAAGGTGCCGCCCCACAATCCGCCCACCTGTTCGCCCACCAGGATCTGGGCGCGCGCGAGCATTTCGCGCGCCGCCCGGTTGGTAAAGGTCAGCAGCAGAATGCGCCGGGCATCCACGCCCTGTTGCACGAGATAAGCAACCCGGTAGACCAGCGTGCGGGTTTTGCCGGTGCCGGCGGCCGCCAGCACGAAAAGCGGCCCATCGGGCGCCGTCACGGCCGCCAGTTGTTCGGCATTCAGGGCTTGGGCGAAGTTGGTGAGGCCGGATGAGACTGCCACAGTTCTTCTCTTGAGGCGGCTGGTTCATGACGGGGAGAGGCGCTTAATCGGGAATGCAATTGAAGCAGGTCGGCGACGCTGAAATCCTTAAGCGTCTCGGCGGTGCCGGAGTCCATTTTGCCCAGCACGTGGCTGATGGCCGGGTTAAGCTGGTCCAGGCCCATGCTGCGCGGCGTGGCGCCGGTCTGGAGCATGATGGCGATGACATCTTTGGCACGGATCAGGCTGGGCACCTTGAGCAGCACGTAACGCCCGGCGCCATCGGCTACTTCCACCAGGAGGTTGGCCTTGACGAGGGCCGCCACTACTTCGTGAATCAGGCGGACCGGCACGCGGTGGGTATGGGCGTAGGCGTTGATCTCGAAGCAGGGCACGTTAATCAGCGCGGCTTGGGCGGCGTGCGAGAGGATGGAAAGCGCCAGCATAATCCGGGACTGGGTGCTGGCCTCGTGCGCTTTCTGCTCCATGCGATAGGTGGCGTAGTTTTGCAAGGCGAACCCGATTTCGGCGCCCAGCAGCACGATCCACCAGGAGATGTAAAGCCAGATCAGAAAGATCGGCACAGAGGCCAGCGTCCCGTAAATGGCGTTGTAGTGGCTGATGCCGACTTGCAATTCGATGTAAGCCCATTGCCACAGCACCCAGAGCGATCCGCCAATAACGCCGCTGACCACGGCCGGGACGGTCAACACCCGCGTATTGGGCATCAGCTTATAGAGAAAAGTGAAGGCCGCCCAGGTAGCCAAGAGCGGCAGGAACGAGAGCAGCCGGGTATAAAGCAAATAAACATAACCGAGGTGTTCGTGGAGCAACTGGATCAGCGCCGGGCTGCTGAGCGTGGCATTAATCGTCGTGGCGGCCACCATCAGGACCGGGACGACCATGATGATGCTCAGATAATCGGCGAACTTGCGCAATAGCCGCCGGGACAGGATGATGCCCCAGACGCGGTTAAACGACATTTCGACGCAGCCTAACACCTGCACCACCGTCCAGAGCAGCAGCACCAATCCGATTCCACCCAGCGTGGCGAAATTAGTGTTTTTCACATAGGTGAACAGGTTGACCACAAAATCCTGGAACTCCTGCGGCATCGCGGCGACAGTCTGGACGAGGCGCCCTTCGGCCCACTCGCCCGCGCCCAAGCCCCTTAAGACCGCCAGGGCCAGGGCCAGGATGGGCACAATCGCCATGAGCGAACTGTAAGTCAGCGAGGCCGCGTGCAGTGGACACTCGTTTTCCCGGAAGCCTTTCAAGACCAGAAATATGATCCGGACAAAATTAATGCCCAGGCGCTTAAGCCGCGAGAGCGAGTTAAGCTCGATCTCCCAGATACTTTCCGACACAAAGCGCCAGAGGCGCTGTCCAATGCTCATGGTCGGTTCCTTGTTCATTCGATGATTGGTTGATTCGATGATTCGTGACTTAGTGGTTGACCAATCATCAAATCAACTATCTTCCCGCTTTCGGTTTCCTGGCATCCGTTCTCGGCTCTTTTTCTTCATTCGACGTTCGAAGTTGAATGTTGGGCGTTGGATGTTTGCTTCTCTGCTCCGCTGTCCGTCGTCTGTCGTCTGGTTTCAAACAGCCCCCAGGCGGCCCAGGTTTTGGCGTCCTGGATGGCGCCGCGGGCCATCATGGTTTTCCATTCGGTTTCGTCAAGCAAGACTACTTCCAACTGCTCGTCCGGGTCCGGCTTGATGACCCCGCCGTCGCCAAGGCTATGGCGGGCAGGCCCGCCGGGGGCCAGTTCCGCGTAAAAGATATCAATCTGTTCCGAGCAGAAGCCGGGCGCCGTGAAAATTGCGCCCAGGGGCGCCAGCGCTTTCACGGCGTAGCCGGTCTCTTCCTGAATCTCGCGGCGCGCGCACTCTTCGGCGGTTTCATCGGCGTCGCGCGTGCCGGCCACAACTTCCAGAAGCTCCCGCTCGATCGCCTTGCGGAACTGGCGGACAAACACGAAACGCCCGTCCGGCGCGAGCGCCCAGACGGCAATGGCGCCACGGTGGCGGACAATTTCGCGCCGCGCGCGCCGGCCGTCGGCAAGCTCTACTTCCAGCACCGCGAGCTGGAGCAGCTTGCCGTCAAACACCCGCTGGGACCTGATTGTTTTTTCATTCATCGGTTGCCGTAAATGGTCTCGTAATACTTGGAGTATTGCCCGCTGCGGATGCACTGCCACCAGGCGCTATTTTGCCGATACCAGTCCACGGTGGCCTTGAGCGCCGCGGCGAAATCAAACTGGCGGCGCCAGCCCAGCTCGGTTTCGATCCTGGTGGAATCCATGGCGTAACGCCGGTCGTGGCCGGGCCGATCGGTGACGTGCTGAATCAGCGACTCCGGTTTTTGCAATAGCTTGAGGATCAGGCGGATAACCTCCAGGTTGGTGACATCCTGGCCGCCGCCGATATTATAGACTTGGCCGGCGCGGCCCTGGCGCAGGACGTAATCGAGGGCTTGGCAATGATCGGCCACGTAAATCCAGTCGCGCCGCTGTTGGCCGTCGCCATAGACCGGCAAGGGCTTGTCCTCCAGGGCGTTGGCGATCATCAAGGGGATCAATTTTTCGGGGAACTGGTAGGGCCCGAAATTATTGGAGCAACGGGTAATGACGGCGTCCACCCCGTAGGAATGGTGGGCCGCTAACACCATGAAATCAGAAGCGGCCTTGGTGGCCGCGTAGGGATTGTTGGGCTTTATCGGCGAGTTTTCGGTGAAACGTCCCTCGGGTCCCAGGCTGCCATAGACTTCATCGGTCGAAACGTGGACAAACCGGCGGGGACGTTTCGCGCCGCGCGCTCCGGCGGCGCGGAAGGCATCCAGCAGCAATTGCGTGCCCAGGATGTTGGTGCGAATAAAGGCCTCCGGGCCGATATGCAGGCTGCGGTCCACATGACTTTCAGCGGCGAAATGCACCACCGCATCCACGGCGTGGGCCGCGAATAGCGCCGCGACATCTGCGGCAACGGTGATGTCGCCTTTAACAAACGTGTAGCGCGCCTCGCGCTCGACCGCGGTGAGGTTCTCCAGGTTGCCGGCGTAGGTCAGGGCGTCAAAATTGACGATTTCCACATCGGGATGCGCTGCCAGCATATAGTGGATGAAATTGCTGCCAATAAACCCGGCCCCGCCGGTAACTAATATTTTCATGGGGGTAATTTTATGGGTGCTGGAATTAAGCATTGCTTAAAAAGCCCTTAATGATATGATAACGCTGATGAATTTCCAGCCCAATCTTTGGGAAAAGGATACTTGGCTATGAAACTGTGGGAAAGGCTGGGCAAAAGTCTGAGTCTGACGCTGGTGGCCCATGCCGTCGTGGCCACGAATTTCAGCTATTATCAGGAGATTATTGACCGGGCGCCTTTTGGCGAAGTGGCCCCGGTGGCGGAGACAAATGCCGCCGCGCCGGTGGCGGCCGAGTCGTTCACCAAGGATTACGAACTGAAGGCCATCATTGACGATGGCGCGCAGCTTCAGGTGGCGCTCTTGAACAAGAAGACCAGCAAGCATGTTTACTTGAACGTGGGGCAGGAGTTGGAGGACATGCAACTGGTCTCCGCGGATTATGACAAGGAAGAGGCCGTGCTGAAAATCGGCGGAGAAACCCTGGTGATTAAGCTGCATCCGGAGAAGGACAAGGGCGCCGCGGCGGCCGGCACGCCAAGCGCATCGTTGTTTGGGATGCCTCGTAAGAGCGAAGGCATTCCCGAGGCCGCTGGCCCTTTTGGCCCGGCTTCCCCGGATAGCGCCCGCAAACCTTTCTTTGCCGACTTGAAACGCCGCGGCGCCTCGCCTTTTCAGCGCCTGGGCACCAATATGCCGTTCCAGACAAAGAGCCTGGAGTCTTTTTTCAAGCCCAACACCAATATACCGTTGCCGTTTGTGTCGCCCTTCCGACCGTCAACTGAGCCGTTTAAGCCGGCAGCTCCGCCAGGTGCTGCCTGGCCGGAAAGCCCTGCGGCGGGATTCCCCTTTGTGCCGGTCAAGGCGCCGGAGCAGAGTGGCGGCGCTGTTCAGCCATCTGCCGGTGAAGCGCAGCCGCAGGTTCCCACCTATCCACAGACACCATATCAGCCGCTGCCGTTCATGGATCCGGTGGAAGAAGGGCAGTGGGAGGAATACCAGGAATAGATTTCATGAGCGACGGGTCTACGACGGGTATTTCGGTTATTCTGCCCTGTTTGAATGAAGAAGCCTCGCTGGGCCAAGTCATTGAAAATGCCCGCGCCGGGGTTGCCCGGCTGGGCCTGGCCGAAGACATCCTTGTGGTGGACAACGGATCTACCGATCGCTCGGCGCAAGTGGCCCACGAACATGGCGCCCGGGTTGTCAGTGAGCCGCATCGCGGTTACGGCGCGGCCCTGCGCAAAGGCTTTGATAATGCCCGGTATGACTTCATGGTAATGGCGGACGCCGATTTGACCTATGACCTTTCCGCGCTGGAGGTGGTGGCTGACCCGCTGCTGAAAGGGCAGGCTGATTTCGTGATCGGGAATCGCATGGACGGCATTCAGCCCGGGGCCATGCCGCGGCTGCACCGCTATCTGGGCAATCCCGTGCTCTCGGCCATCTTGCGTTTCCTGTTTCGCAGCAATGCCGTGCACGATGCGCACTGTGGCCTGCGGGCCATTACCCGCGAGGCTTATAAGCGCTTGCAATGCGTCACCACCGGCATGGAATTTGCCAGCGAGATGGTCATCCGGGCCATCCGCTGTAAGCTGCGCATTGCCGAGCGGCCCATCCGCTATCATCAGCGGGTGGGAATCTCCAAATTGCATTCTTTTCACGACGGCTGGCGGCACCTGCGTTTCATGATTCTGCACAGCCCAACGCTGCTCTTGCTGGTGCCGGGCATCGTGGGCTGGCTGGTCGGTCTGGTTATCAGCCTGCCTTTGGCGTTCGGTCCCCTGCTTGTTCGCGGGCGCCTGGTGGATATCCATTGCATGCTGATCGGCGGCGTGTTGAATATTGTCAGCCTACAGATTATTACCATCGGCCTGCTGGCCAAAGCCTATGGGCATCTCTCCGGCTTGCATGCCGATGTGATTATCGCCTGGTTTTATCGCTGGTTCACCTTCGAAAAGGCCTCGCTCCTGGCGGCCTTGATGATCGGCGTGGGTTTGGCGCTTACTTTCTGGATTCTGGCGCAGTGGCTGATCAGCGGCTTTGGCGCCCTGAATCAACAGCGGCTGCTGTTCTTTGCCATGATTTGCCTGGTCAACGGCGTCCAGATTGGCGCGGCCTCATTTCTGTTCAGCATTATGGCCTTACCCCGGCATATTGATCGCCTGCCGGCGGCCGTAGAAAATACCGGGATTACTGATACCTGATTGAAGCGTAGTTTTATCCTGCCACGCGCGGTCATGAAAGCAGCAGCCGATTCCAATTCCACAGGCATTTCCGTAGTTGTTCCGGTGCTGAACGCCGCCGGCACGCTTCCCGCGCTGCTCGAGGCTCTGGCCAGCCAACAGCCGGCGCCGCCGGACGAGATTGTCTTGGTAGATTCGCTCTCCACTGACGCGACCCGCCAGATTGCCCGGCAGCACGCCAATGTGCGCGTCGTGCCGTTGGGGCGGTTTTCACATGGGCGCGCCCGCAATCTCGGCGCGCAGGAGTCCTCCGGGCGGATTATCGTGCTCATGACTCAGGATGCTTTGCCGGCGGACAAACGCTGGTTGGCCGCGTTGCTGGAACCGTTTGACGATGAGCAAGTGGCTGCCGTGTATTCCCGCCAGATCCCGCGGCCGAACGCGCCGCCCACCGAGCGTTTTTTTCTGCAATACCATTTCCCCCCCGGCGCGCCGGTCCGGCGGACGCGGAGCGCGCAAACTTCGGCCGCGACGCTGAAGCTGCCCGATGTGTTTTTTTCCAACGTCAGCGCGGCGGTGCGGCGCGAGGCGCTTCTCAGCTACCCATTTGATGAAACGCTGATTATGAGCGAAGACCAGCAGTTTGCCCGCGACCTGATTGTGGCCGGCTACGCAATAGTTTATCAGCCGGCCTCGGTGGTCATTCATTCGCACCGCTATTCGCTGCTCACCGCTTTCCGGCGCTATTTCGACAGCGTCTATTCGCTGACGCGCATTTTCCCGGCGCACGATCTTAAGGTCAGTGCCGGCATGGGCCGGCGCTATTTGCGGGAGGAGGCCGCCTATATTCTGCGGCAGCATCCTTTTTATTTTCCTTATTATTGCCTCTACACGCTCTGTAAAGTGAGCGGCGTGCTGTGCAGTCATGTCGCCGGCCGCATGCCTAAAGGCCTGGCGCGCGCCTGCAGCCTGCACCGCTACTACTGGGAGCACGAGCCCCGGGATGAACATGCCGCGGGTCCGCCACCATGAAATTGGCTGTCGTAATTTTGAACTGGAACCGGATAGCGGCCACCCTTGAAAGTGTCAAGGCCCTTGCCGGTTGGACGGAAATTGCGCCCGCGATCTGGGTTGTGGATAATTCCGCGCGGGATTTGAGCGCCAACGCGATCGCTCAGCATTGCCCCGCGGCGCAAGTTCTTTCGAGCGCCGTTAATCTGGGTTTCGCCGGCGGCAATAATCTGGCCCTGCGGCAGATCGCTGAGACGTCGGCGGAAGCGGTACTGCTGCTGAACAACGACGCGCAAATTGATGAAGATCAGGTTCAAGAACTGCTGCGCGAGCTTGCCGCCCATCCGCGTTTGGGCATTGTGGGCCCGCTGCTGAAGGAGCGCAATGGGGGCGGACAGATGATGATTACCGCCGGCGGGCGGGAGATTGCCTGGCATCTTGGCACGCGCCGCCGCTGCCCGCAGCCGGAGCTGCCGGCGCTGATTATTACGCACCAGCTCCTGGACGTGCTTTATGTGCCTGGCACCGTGGCGCTGGTGCGCCTGGAGGCTTTCCGCCGCGCGGGATTTTTCGACGAGGATTATTTTTTCAGCGGTGAAATGGCCGATTTTTGCCGGCGCGCGCGCGCCCTGGGTTTTGCCAGCGCCGTCTGCACGCGCGCCTGGGCCACGCATACGCCGGGAAAAGACAATATCCGCTCCACGCTCTACCGCTATTATGCATTGCGCAACCGCTTCTTGTACGTAAGGAAATTTTATTCCGGGTGGCGCGGAATCTGTCCCTCCCGGCGCTTGCTGTTGGCCTGCTTCTGGAGCGGTATTGCTCTGGCGATGGCGGCCTGGTTGCTGGTTCGGGGACGTTGGGCGGAAACGCGCGCGGCGTGCTTGGCCCTGCGCGATGGTGTGGCCGGGCGGTTCGGCAATCGCAACGCATTGTTCGGTGTCTGAGTTTGTCTAATTATTCCGTGGCAGGAAAAGGCTTCATGAGCTTACCTAAAGTCACCGTCATTATCCCATTCTGGAACGGCGCGGCCTGGCTGCCGGCGTGCCTGGATGCCCTGGTCGAACAGTCGTTCGGCGACTTTGATCTGATTTTGGTGGACAACGGCTCAACCGATAACAGCCGCGCGTTGGTGCCGCTTCATGCGCCGAAGGCGATGCTGATTGCCTGGGAACGCAATCGCGGGTTCGCCGCTGCCGTTAATGCCGGTATCCGCCTAAGTCGCTCGGAGTATGTGGCGCTCCTGAACATGGATACCCGGGCGCGACCGGATTGGCTCCTTAACCTGGTCCGCACCCTGGAAGCCGGCGGCCCGGAAATTGGCGGAGTGGCCTCCAAAATGCTGGCCATGACCGATCCGGCCGTGGCGGATGACTGCGGCGACAGTCTTTCGTGGCAGGGCGCCGCCGCCAAGCGCGGCCATGGGCGGCCGGCGGCGGAATTCAACAGCGTCGAAGAAGTCTTTTCGCCATGCGCCGGCGCGGCGCTCTACCGCCGATCATTGCTGAATGAGCTGGACGGGTTTGATGAGCGTTTTTTCGCTTACCTTGAGGACTTGGACTTGAGTCTGCGCGGCCGGCTGCGCGGTTATCGTTTTCTGTTTGTGCCCACCGCCGAGGTCCTGCACCAGGGTCACGGCAGCGAGCTGCCCAAAGCCCGGTATGTGCGCCTTATAACGCGCAACCGGATAATGCTGCTGCTGAAAAACCTGCCCGCGCAATTGCTTTGCCGGTATGCGCTGTCCCTCTTATACGGCCAGTTCTATTTCGCATTGGCCTATCGCCGGCCATTGGCCGTGCTGGCCGGATATTGCTCGCTTTTGCCGGCCCTGGCGCATATCGTCCGTGAACGCCGCCGGATTCAACGGCAACTAAAACTTACTCCAGAGCAGGTGGAACCGTTGCTGACGCCGACCATGGCGGAGCCATCGCTGTGTTCCCTGGCGCGCACCTGGTGGCAGCGGCGAAAGCCGGACGCCAGACGCCAGACACCAGACGACGGACGACGGACGCCAGACTGTGAACCGTGAACATTGAACTGTGAACCTGGCAACCTGACCTTTCATTATGAACATCCTTTTTCATCTTACTTCGCCGGAGCCGCCCATCCCGGGCACGGATGCCGTGCTGCAGGAGATTGAGACTCTGCGCCGTCACTTTGGCGGGGAATGTCTTCAGTTTTATCCGCTGCGCCGTCCCAGCCGGATTTTCCCAAAATGCCTTTACGGAGTGCATCAACGCGCCGAGCTACGCCGACTTGAGCCGGCCGTGGACCTGCATCATCTATATTACGCCACGCTTTATTCCTTTGCCTGGCTGGGTGCGCTCAATAAGCCGTTGATTTATTCGCTGGTGACGGGCGTGGGCCCGCTCAGCAACCGCGGAAATACCCGTTGGCTGAAACCCATTCGTATGATAGTTTCCGGCAATCCGCGTGATGAAGCCGCGCTGCGGCGGTTGTGTCCGGAGCGCTATCGCATCATCCGTCCGGGCATTGCCTTGGAACGCTTTACGCCGATGCCGCTCATGCTGCGCGATGAGCTGATATTGCTGGTAGGTTCGGCGCCTTGGACCAAGCGGCAGTTCCGGACAAAGGGGGTGGACTTGTTGCTGGCGGTGGCCGAGTCTTTGCCGCTGCGTTTGGTGTTCCTCTGGCGCGGGTTTTTGCGCGACGAGCTTGAGCGCCGCATTGCGCGGCGCGGCTTGACCAGCCGGGTGGAAATAATTAATGAAGCCGTTGACGTTAACCAGGTGCTCGCGCGTGTGCACGCCACGGTCGTGCTGGCCGAAACCGATAACCTGGTCAAGGCCTATCCGCATTCGCTGATGGAATCGCTTGCGGCGGGGAAACCGGTGCTGGTGAATGAGCGTGTTCCGATGGCTGATTATGTGGCGGAAGCGCAATGCGGCCAGGTAGTTTCTCAATTTACCCCGGAGAGTCTCAAGCTGGCCATCGCGCGGCTGATGGATAACTATGGCGACTGCCAGGCGGCCGCCTTCGTCCGCGGCCGCGCCGATTTTCAGCTTAGCTCCATGCTGGCGGCCTATGGCAAGGTGTATAAAGAGGCGCTCGAAGCGTAATGCGGGTAGGTTGTGAACTTCAATGCGGTCATTCCCGCGCAAGCGGGAATCCAGGATCAGCATAAAAATATTTCTGGATTCCCGACTCGTGCTTCGTAGCGACTCTTCTACGCCCTGCGTAGCGGCTTCGCAGAGCAGGGAGGCTTTCCGCCAGAAGGCGGATCCGCTATGGCGGAACTTCGCAGAGTAGCATCAGGTCGGGAATGAACAATCAGCCTTCATGGTTGAGGGGTCACCTGAAAGCATCCAGAGGAAAGGCATCATGATTATCGGACTACGGCGGTTGGTAGACCGTGCCAAGGCCTTGGTCTTGGGAGCGTACCGGCCGAGCCGGCTGGACAGTTTTGTGGCCACGGCCGACGCCAACCAGAATGCCGTTGACATTTTCAAAGGCGAATGGGCCTCAGCCCTGCCGGAGAGCTTGAATGTGCGCGCTGGGACTGTTCCGCTGTTCGCGGATGCGCGCATCCAATGGCTCAATCAGCGTTTGCCCGTTGCGGGTCTGACGGTGTTGGAGCTTGGCCCGCTGGAAGGGGGCCACACCTGGCAACTGGAACAGTTAGGGGCTGCAAGCATCCTGGCCCTGGAAGCCAACACCCGCGCGTTTCTCAAGTGTCTCATTGTCAAGGAACTGCTTGACTTGAAACGCGCGCGCTTCCGCTGCGTGGATTTTATGGCCTACCTGGAAGGCTCGCCTGAGCCGGTTGACCTTTGCCTTGCCAGCGGAGTGCTTTACCATTTGCGCCGGCCGGTGGCGTTTCTGGAGCGGGTGAGCCGCGTGGCGGGCAGTCTCTTCCTTTGGACGCATTATTACGACGAGGCCGTTATCCGCGGCAATCGGCAGATTGCTTTCCGGTTTGCGCCGGGGGTCAGGGCCGAGCAGAGCGGTTTTGCGCATACGCTCTATCGCCGGAACTACGGGGCGGGCTTATTTGCCCGGCGCTCGTTTGGCGGCGGGGAAAGTTTCAGCTCTTGGCTAAGCCGGGACGATATCCTGGGTGCCTTGCGTCATTTCGGCCTGACCGAAATCGAAGTGAACTTTGAGCAGCCCGATCATCCGCACGGCCCCTGCTTTGCCCTGCTCGCGCAACGCCGGGCTGCGCCAAGCTGATCTCTGCCGACAATGGGTTCTTCCATAAGGCGGGCTTGTGCCCGCAACCCAAAAAAAATCAACCACGGATGACACTGATTTCACGGATATGGGGATCAAGGGTAACCCAAGTTCCCGCCTCGGCGGGTCCGCTTTCAGGCGGAAAACCATTCTACATCAGTGCTATCCGTGCCATCAGTGGTTAAAATTCTTGTTTTTTATAGCGGTTCCTGACGTTTAAGGTACCCTGTTCCGCCTGCTGTCAGCAAGGCTGATGACGTTTGATAAATCCCCCGGTTGGTCTTGCCGTCGCCGGTAAAGTCACTCGGCGCCGACGGCTACTCTACCAGATTCAACGTGGCCGAATCGTAGTACAAGGTGTCGTTCAGGATGCCATCCATAGTCGTATCCACGCCGAAATAAATCACGTATACGCCCGGTAGCACCCAGCTGGTGTTTACCTGGATGATCTCGACCGGCGCCAGGAAGTCGAACAGCGGCCCCTGGTACGACGGATGCAGAGTCGCTAAATCCGTGAAGCTCAGCCATGCCCCGGCGGAGGCGTCGTAGTAATACCATCCGCCCGGTGTGGCCACGATAAACCACCAGTCCGCGTCAATCCCGCTGCTGGTCATCAGGGATATCGCTACTCTTAAATCCTCGCCCCGATGCATTGTCACGGTTCCGTCGGCCTCATTAATCTTCACGTCCGGCTGAATGCCGCCCAGATTGGACCGGTAGCCGGAATCAGAACTGCTGAACGCGCTGGTTTCCGCCGCATTCTTGGCCTTGACCCAGTAATAGTACACGGTTTCAGCAATCGCATCCGTGTCGTCTGCCAACGTTCCGGCGGTTTCGCCGAGCAAGGCTGCAAAGGCCGATATATTGATGTTGCCGCGCCAGACTTCATAAGCGGTGGCGCCATCCACCGCATTCCACATAATGCGCACCTTGTTCGTATAGGTTCCATCACTGGCCACGACATTGCCGGGCGCCGTCAAGCTGCCTGCCGCCGCCACATAGCCGGAATCCGAGGCGCTGAAGCCGCTTGTGCCGGACGAGTTTTTAGCCTTCACCCAGTAGTAATACACCGTGCCGGCCACAGCGGTTGAATCATCATACGTCATGCCGGCGACGGCAGTGGCACTCAAAACCGCTTCTGCCACTCCTTGCGCAAGGCCCGATACCGTGAACGCGGTAAAATCAGATATCTTTGTAGCGGAAGCCCAATTATCAGAAGTATTGCGCCAGACTTCGAACGCCGTAGCGTCACTGACCGCATCCCAGCTCACGCGCACTTTGTCGGTATAAGCGCCATCACTGGCAACGACATTTGCAGGCGCGTTCGGAGCGCCCGCCGCCGCGGCCCGGTACCCGCTGTCCGAAGCGCTGAATGCGCTCGCGCCGGTGGCGTTGGTTGCCTTGACCCAGTAATAATAGGTCGCCCCCACCGTAGCGGCCGTGTCATCATAGGTCGTAGCGGTCGTCGAGGCCAGGAGGCTGGCGGAACCGCTGGTGTCGGTTGAATTCCGCCACACCTGGTAGCCGGTCGCATTCGTCACCGCATTCCACGTCACCCGGATTCGGTCCGTGTAGGTCCCGTCGCTGGCTGAAACGCCGGTCGGCACGGAGGGCGTAGTTTCGTCTCCACCCCAAATCATCTGTACCGGCGTGCTCCGGCTGGTCGTCGTGCCATCACCCAATTGATAGCTGGTGTTTCGTCCCCAGCCCCACACTGTCCCATCGCTCTTCAACGCATGCGATGAAACTCCTCCCGATGGCGCGTTAATCGAAACGATACCCGTCAACCGGCCCAGACCGTCCCATCGCTCTTCAAGGCCACCGAATGATAAATGGATGCCGCCATTGCAACCATTCCTGACAATCCACTCACCTGCACCGGTGTGCTCCGGCTGGTCGTCGTCCCATCCCCTAACTGGCCATATCCATTAAATCCCCAAGCCCAGACCGTCCCGTCACTCTTCAGGGCCATCGCGGAAGCGCCGCCCCCGGAAATCGCTATGACATTTGTCAATCCGCTCGTTTGCACCGGCGTCGTCCGTTGTGACGATGTTCCATCCCCCAAAGCTCCATATTCATTCCGCCCCCACGCCCAAACTGTCCCATCGCTCTTCAAGGCAAAGGAATTAGCTCCACCCCCTTCTATTGCGCTGATGCCCGACAGCCCGCTGACCTGCACCGGGGTGCTCCGGCTGGTCGTCGTGCCATCTCCCAACTGGCCATATTGGTTCCTTCCCCAGGCCCAGACTGTCCCGTCACTCTTCAAGGCCAATGAGTTTTCGTATGCTCCGGCCACTGCCACCACGCCCGTCAATCCGCTCACCTGCACCGGCGTCGTCCGCGTCGTCGTTGTCCCGTCACCCAACTGGCCATAGGTGTTGACGCCCCATGCCCATACCGTCCCATTGGCCTTTAAGACAAAGGCGTGCGTGGAGCCCGCATCAAGAGCTATCGTCCAGTCTCCATACGCCGGCATGATGCCAATTGTGCAAATCGTAAATCCAAACATCAACATTTTCATAGTAACATTCGAACAGTGACCATTGGGTTTCATGTATCCCTCCTGCTTTTGTGTTTTCGTTCGGGCGTTATCATTTACCTTGGAACTTCAATTGAAGACAAACCCATATCCAGTTGTATTTAATGTCATTTAACCCCCGCTCATGCGCCGCGCAAACTTTGTTTTTCCCCTTAAAGGGGAAGCCTGTATATCCGGGCCAGGCGCGCGCATTCTTTCCGGCCGGGACAAAAGAAGTGGCAGAGGGGGATGCCGGTGTATTGCGCAATGGCTTCCAGATTTTCGGCGGTCGGGAAACGCTGGCCCAGTTCCCACTTGCTGACGGTCGTAAGGCCGACGCCTAATTCCTGGGCCACCGCTTTCAAGGGTTTGCCGTTTTGAGACCGCCAGGAGCGGAAATGCCCGGAGAATGAACTTCTAACATACCCAGCCTTGCATATTTCCGGCGGGCCCATGACGGTTTCCCATAGAAATGAAAAAAGGCGCGGACTCCAAGTCCGTGCCTCTCTCGAGGGACCGCGAAGCCCCACTCATGAAACACAAAACAAGGAGCCGCGCCCATACTGGGCGCGTCCCCGTCAGTGTCATTTCACGAGTAGAAAATTCGCGGTTTTCGAGAGAAACGATTACTGCGTTAACGCGAAATTATATTTATTTATTTGTCCGTCCGGCCTGCTTCGTCTCGAGCGCGATGCTCCTCCGGACTGCG
>JACPGM010000139.1 GCA_016188985.1 Lentisphaerota bacterium
AACGGCGATGATGTGATCATCACCAATCTCAATATCGGTGTGCGCCTGACCAATGCCACACCCTCCCTTGCTTCCATCCTGCTCAGCAATAAATGCACGCTGATCTTCTCCAACTGGGACACGAGCCTGACGGCAACGAACGTCACCATCCGGACAAACGCCGTCATGACCCTCCCGGCTGCTTTCAGCAACGGCTGGATGTCAAACCGGGTGTGGATTATTTGTTCGAATCTTTCCGTTGTGGACAACGGCAAGATTGATGTGGACGGCAAGGGCTATATGGGCGCTCCATCCGGAAGCGCAGCGTCAGGTTCAGGACCAGGAGGTGGATCTAGGGGGTACTCAGGCACGGGCCACGGCGGCGGCGGCGGCTACGGTGGACGGGGCGGACGATCGTTAAGCACGGCCAGCCGGGGCGCCATTTACGGTTCATCCAATGCGCCTGTTCTTCCGGGCAGTGGCGGCGGGGCCGGCCTGGCCGCGGGGCGCGATGGTACGCGCGGCGGCGGCCTCATCTGGATTAACGCCACCGATACGATCACGCTGAACGGGTCGCTGCTGGCGGATGGAGAGACTATCGTTAACGGTTATGGTGGCGCGGGTTCGGGTGGCGGCATCTATCTGCGGTGCCTGACATTCGCCGGCGGCAGCAACGGCTTGCTCCGAGCCAAAGGCGGATCGGGCGGTGGTAATCAGGGCGGCGGTGGCGGCGGAAGGATTGCGGTGTGGCGGCGGGCTGACCGGCATTTCTTCCAGGGCTCTTATTCCGTGACAAACGGCACAAGCTACACCACCGACGCCGAGGTCGGCACGGTCTTTCTTGGGGTAATCCCCCCGCCCGGCACGATTGTTTCATTCCGGTAGCCTGCCCGCAGTGCTACAGCGTTGCAGGCGGGTCGTCTCGCGGCTACAGAACGTACCCCGCCTGCCCGAGCGTCGGCCAGGGCCCCACCACCCAATAAATGACCGTTTGCTTATTTTCCTTGACATGTCTTGTCCCAACCTGTCTAAGTTGTTTTGACGATCGTCAAGCCAACTGTTACCATTCCAACCGGCACAAACACGATGAGACCGCAATATTTGCCTAAGCCGAGAATTGCGCCGGGTATTGTCCGCCGACAGATATGCGCGGAATTGGTGGACCTCCTTTCAATTGCGGTCGCAGGCCTGACGACGCGTGGAAAAGCGTGGACCTGGAGCCGGAGCTACCCGCGCATGACCGCCTATCGTCAAGCAATCTACCGGCTGCGTCGGGACGGGCTGGTTGCGCGGCGCGATGAACACGCCGGTTACCCCACCTTGGCGCTGACCCCGGAAGGCCGGCGGCAGGTCTCTGCCGAGATATGCCCGAGCGGTTTTGGAACCGGCGCTGGAACGGGCGCTGGTATCTTCTGATGTATGACGTGCCGGAACGCGAGCGGCGTTATCGTAACGTCCTGAACAGATTCCTCACGCGTATGCGCATGGGCAGTCTGCAGAAGAGTGTTTTTGTTTCCGTCCATGACATTCGCCCGCTGTTTTACGACCTTGATGTGGCCGCGGCGGTTGCCGAATATGCCAACCTCTTCGAGGCGCAGACCGTGCAGGGTCAGAGCGACGCGGCGGTGGCCGCGCGCGCATGGGACTTTGACCGGCTACGGGAGCAGCAATCGAAATATCTTGACGCCTGCCAGGCGCGGACGCGCCGGCCAACGGCACCCTTGTCCTTGCCGGATGTAATGGCCGCCCTGCGTTCCGAGCTGGCCGGTTATCGCGAGGCGCTGGCTGGCGATCCCCTGTTACCGAAGGCGCTCTGGCCTTCGGACTATCTCGGCCCGCAGGTCGCGGCCATGTTTCGTCGGCGCATGCGCCGTTTAATCGGTCGAATGATCGGTTGGCAGGCGTAACAGTTGAATTTACGATCGTGAAGGTAATTGTTACCGACCGCCCAATTGGCGCAAGGTTGCGCGCGATGAAAAATGAGAACTGCTTGTCGCCAGATTGCTTATTTGCCCGCATTATGTGCTCGCGTTTTTTCTTGCAGCTTTACCGAAGATGCTGTATCTTTTAAATCATTTGAGTGAATTATGACTTTAAAGCGCTCCAGGCTTGCCCCGCTTTTAGCGCGGTCCACTGCGGCGCGGACTTAAGCCGCGCCCTCCCTGGAGGGCGGACCTTCCGCCTTCGCGGCTCGGCATAGCGCCGCTCTCGCCTCGGCGTAGCCTCCGGCGCAGCCTGGGTCGGCGCGACGACGGCCGTGTCCGCCGCGATTCGCCGTCCGTAGGGGTATAAGGCACAGATGTGTTCATGAAGGCGCATAGAATTATTCTCGGTGCGCTGGTATTTGGCATGCTGTTCCCCCAGCTTTGGCTCAGAGCGGCTACGGTCACCTGGGTAACCCCCGGTCCCAGCACCAATGACTGGTTTGGGACCAACAACTGGAGCGGTCAGTCGGTGCCGGCCAACGGCAATGAGGTCATCATTAACTACACCAATGTGGGTGTCCTCTTGACCAACTCCACGGCGGAGTTGAGTTCGCTGCTCATCAGCAACAGCTCCACGCTGATCTTTTCCAACTGGGACACCACATTGACGGCATCGAACGTGACGATCGCGGGCAACGGGGTCATGACCCTGCCCGCGGCGTTCACGGACACCGATATGTCCAACAACATCGTAATCGCATGCTCGAACTTACTGATCGCCTCGGGCGGTTCGATCAATGCCAACGCCAAGGGGTATGTGGGACGATCGGGAGCATCCAACTCGTACGGCTATGGACCGGGCCGTGGATACTATGTTGGTGGCGGGGGCTATGGCGGGTACGGCGGCGCACAGTATGGAGGTGCAACCAATGGCAGTGCCAGTGCGCCGATAACGCCCGGCAGCGCCGGCGGCAGTTATGCAGGCGGTGGCTATGGCGGTAGTGGCGGCGGCGCCGTGCGCATCCAGGCTTCCGGCACGATTACCAATAACGGCACGATAGCGGCCAATGGCGCCGCCGGTAGCTCGTCCGGCGCCGGGTCCGGCGGAAGTATTTATATCACCTGCAATTCTATGGCCGGGAGCGGAGTTGTTAGCGCAAATGGCGGCTCCGCCACTCATGGTGGCGGTGGCGGCGGCCGTATCGCGGTGATTTATGACACCAACGCGCAGGCTTCAATCGTCCCCGTCCCGTCCATCCAGTTTCAGGCCGCAGGCGCCGTTGGTGGGTGGGGCTGCAGCGATGTCGGCACGCTCTACTTCCTGGATAACTATTTTCTGACCGAGACCTTCCGGCACTCCGGGCAGTGGTTGGTTTCCAACTTTACTAATTGGGAGCTGAACAACCTCGTGATCAGCAACGGATGGCTCCGACTTCCGGCCCAGGGTTTTCAGTTGACGGTTACCAACGACCTGAGGATCGTAGGTACGTCTACTAATGTCCACAAGTTCGAGTTGTCCAATGCCGTTGTCACCGTCGGGGGAGGCGTATGGCTGGATAAAGTCGCGGTATCCCTGTATAGCGGTCAAACATCAGGCCCGTTGCTCAGTTGCAACGGCAATTTGATCTTGACCAACGGAGCCTTGATGTATTTCTACAGTGGTCCAACCAATATGGGGGGGGCGACCGACCAAGGCGCATTGATCAGTGTTACGAACGACATTCTGATCGCAAACACTGCCGTGATTTACCTCTATTCGCATTCGACTAACGGCGGCTCTCCCCTCATGCGCATGCGAAACTTGACAATTGCCAGTGGCGGGAGCATCAACGCCAATGGATCTGGGTTTGCCGGATACGGAGGAGGCGGCTATGGATGGGGCTATGGACCGGGCGGCTACGGCACAGGCGGCGGCGGGCATGGCGGGATAGGGGGAATTGGTAGTATAGGCGGTTCTGTCGCCGGCCAGACCTATGGCAATTCCAATGCGCCAATCCTTCCGGGCAGTGGCGGCGGTAATTATACGGGGGGGTACGCACCCAGTCAAGGTGGCGGCCTGGTGCGTCTTGACGCATCCGGCACAATAACGCTCAACGGCACGCTGACCGCAAATGGTGGTGGGACCGCCACCGGCGCCGGCGGCGCCGGCGGCGGCATTTATATTACCTGCAGAATACTTGCCGGTAACAGTGCGAACATTACGGCCAGAGGCAGCAATGCTACCGGCGGTTATGGCGCGGGCGGCGGCGGTCGCATCGCTGTTTGGCGCATGTACCATACCTATACCGGCAGCGCCCCCTCGGCAGCGGGCGGAACCTCTGCCAGCTCCTATCCGGGCGCGACCGGCACGGTGGTCTGGGTCCAGATTCCGTTCCCCGGCACGATGATGTCATTCAAGTAGACCCGCGTCTGCGCGGGATCCACCAACGGCGCGGACGGAGCCGCACCCTCCCAAAGAATCGGCTCGGCGGGGCGAGTCTCCTACATCCCGATGCGCTCCCGGCTACGCTGTAGCGCTTCTTCCGTCGCCAAGGCTATGGAGGACAGGTCGCCGAGGCGAGTCGCGACTCGTCTGGCAAGGCCGCCAAGCGAGATCGGGATTACGATTGTAGGAGCGCCACCCCGTTGGCGCGATCTGCGGGTTGGGTCAGATCGTCGAGCGCCGGCGCAGGAAGTAGATGAGGCCCAGCGCCGCCAGCGCCAGAACTACGATTGCCATTCCGATTTTTCCCAATGGGCAGCGCAGCGGGCAGCTTGCCGGCTCTTCGGCGGCGCTCAAGGGCGGCGGGTTGGTAACGTGTTGAGCTACTTCTATTTTCTTGGGCATCAGCAGGAACCCCTTGGCCAGAAGCTCGGCGGCCTTGGCATCCCGTAAATTGCGGCTGGTACTGCCCATGATCACGGCAATAATGCGGTTGGCGCCGCGCCGAGCGGTGACGATGGAGGAATAGCCGGCTAAGGAGAAATATCCGGTTTTCAGGCCATCGCACCCTTCGACCCGGCCGAGCAGGTGATTGTGGCTGCGCATGATGAACGCATCGTTGCGGAAAGGGCGTTCGCGGGTAGCGGAGTAGCGCAGAGCCTCTGGGTGTTTCAAGACTTCCCGCGCCAGGCGCGCGAGATCGCGCGGGGTGGTAACATCCGGTTTCTGGCCGCTCGCCGGCGGCAGGCCGTGGATCGAATGAAATTCCGTGGCTTTCATGCCCAGTTCGCGGGCGCGCTGATTCATGAGTTCGACAAATCCTTCCTTGCTGCCGGCAATGTGGATGGCCAGGGCCGTGGCGGCGTCATTGGCCGATTGCACGATGAGGGCATAGAGCAGATCATCTATCGTGAAAATCTCATGTTCCTTAAGATACACCTGGGAGCCGCCAATCCGGGAGGCTTCCGCGGTGACTTGAACCTTATCCGCAAGCCTCAAGGCGCCGGCCTCAATCTTTTCCAGGATGATCAGAAGGTTCATCAGTTTCAATACGCTGGCCGGATAGGCTTTGGCATCAGGGTTGTCGGCCGCCAGGATTTGCCCGCTATTGGCGTCAATTACGATCATGCCCACGTAGGGTTCGCGGGCGATCGTGCTGCTCTTCCGGCGCGCAGGTTCCGGCGTGGCGGCGGTCAACGCCAGGACAACTATCATTCCGCCGGCAAGGACGCTGGGAAATTTCAATTTCATGTTTAGGATGCCTTTGTTATAGTGGCGGTCGATGATCGTATTATTTTGGCGAAGAATCCGTTGCTTGCCCGGCAAACCGAAAACACGCTAAGTTTCCGGGTAGGCAAGTTTGAGTCAAGCGTAAAGTGGAGGCCAAACTCAATCATGCCAATTCGCGAATATCAGGCCGTTGACCCGCACCAAGGATGTGCCACGTGTCGCAAGCCGTTTGAGCGCCTGGAGCAAGTGGCCGGATCGGCCTTGGCCAAATGCCCGGACTGCGGTGCGCCCCTCAGGCGCCTGATCTCGGCGGCGGCCGTCGGTGCTTCCCAAAGCTCGTTCGATCGGCGCGCCCAACAGTCCGGTTTCCATAAACTCAAACGCCAGGGCAAAGGCGAATATGAGAAACAATACTGAGGAAAACGTCCAACGCCCAACATCCAACGCCGAACTCCGAATGAAGTTGTAGCGGCGCTTCGATAGAAGCGCATTCGGGCAAGCAATAACCAACAACGAATAACCATGCCTGAATTTCAATACCTCTTTGGCCCGGTGCCCTCGCGCCGGTTTGGGCTTTCGTTGGGCGTGGACCTTGTGCCGCGCAAAACCTGCAGCCTGGATTGCGTTTTTTGCGAGGTGGGGCCGACCACCTACCAGACGCGCGCGCGCAGGGAATATGTGCCCACCGCCGCGGTGCTGAAGGAATTGGATGCCTGGTTTGCCCTTAACCTGAAAGCGGATTTCATAACCGTAACGGGGTCAGGGGAACCTACCCTCCATACGCGGTTCGGCGACGTCCTGGCTGCCATCCGGGCTTGTGGCCGAATCCGCTCGGCCCTGCTGACCAATAGCTCGCTCCTGTATCTTAAGGAAGTTCAGGAAAGCGCGGCCAAAGCCGACGTCGTCAAGGCGACTCTTCTGGCCTGGGACCAGGCTTCATTCGCGGCTATTACGCACGCGCCGCCAGATCAGAAGTTTGACCAGTTGCTGGAGGGGTTACAGCATTTACGGCAGATTCTTCCCGGCGAATTATGGCTGGAGGTTTTTCTGGTGCCCGGTCTCAATACTATGCCGAGTCAGGTTGAAGCCATGGCCGCATTGGCTCGAACGATCCGGCCGGATCGCATTCACTTGAACACGGCGGTGCGGCCAACAGCCCAGCGGAATGTGCTGCCCCTGGCCGAAGCGCAGTTGCGTTCCTTTTGCGGATTTTTTTCGCCGCCGGCGGAAGTCATTGCGCGGTATGCGCCCAGTGGCGGCCATCTGCCGCTCGCTGATAAAACCACAGTGCTGGCCATGCTGGCGCGGCGGCCCTGTACGGAGCTTGACGTGGCGCAGGCCTTTGCCCTCAGCCAGGAACAGGCCGACGACTTGGTGCGGCAGCTTCTTGCCGAAGGCCGCGTGCGGGCCGAAGAACGCCAGGGCGAGACCTATTATTATGGCGTTTCATAAGTCCCAAAAGTACGCACCCGGCCTGCCCGATCTCGGCTAGGGAGGCCGCAGGCCACCCAGCGTGTGGTTTATAAAG
Organism: Lentisphaerota bacterium; assembly: GCA_016188985.1. Classification (GTDB taxonomy): domain Bacteria; phylum Verrucomicrobiota; class Kiritimatiellia; order JAAZAB01; family JAAZAB01; genus VSJD01. The sequence continues at coordinate 7,085 of JACPGM010000139.1, forward strand.
GTGGACGCCGACCGCGCTTGTGGCGCGATAACCTGCCCGCCCGCCTGCAGCGCCTGTGGCGCAGCCACTGCGGGCAGGCAGTGCTGCGCACCCGCCCGCAACGCTGGCGCGTAGCGACTGCGGGCTGGGTAGCGCTGCAGGCGTGGTCTCCGGGTTTGTCCGGCGCCGCGCAGAGCGGCGCAAGATTAACGCCCATGACGATCGCGTAAGTGATAACAATTACCTTTACGATCGTAGAGTTAATTGTTACACCTGCCAATAAGCAAAGGTGGGCGCCGATCTCCGCGCGGCGCCGAATGTAAAGAAGCGTTAGGTTCCTAACGCTATGTCGGCACAAAGAAAAACATGAACTTGGCAGTCTCTAAGTTGCTTGTCATTATTCTGGTTGTTCTGGTTGGCGCGTGCCTGCTCAATATTCTGGTTGACTTCCTCAATCTCCGGCACAGCCAGGCGCGTTTGCCTGCGGAATTCGAGGGGGATTATCCCGCCGAGCGCTACCGGACTTCCCAGGAATATCTGCGCCAAAAGACCCTGTTGGCGATGATCCAAACCATTCTGTTTGCCGCGCTGATCGTGGTCTTTATCCTGGCCGGCGGATTCAAGCTGGTGGATCAGGCGGCGCGGCATTTTCAGGCCGGGCCGATTGTCACCGGCCTTATTTTCGTCGGTCTCCTGGCAATTCCGGTTTTCCTGTTACAGCTTCCCTTCGCGGTCTATGAAACCTTCGTCATCGAAGAGCGTTTTGGATTTAATCGGACGACCGTTGGCACCTTCGTGCTGGACCTGCTGAAAAGCGCGGCCTTGCTCAGTTTCTTAGGCGCCTTGCTGCTGGTGTTGGTGCAGTGGTTGTTTTTGCGTGCCGGCGCGTGGGCCTGGGTCTATGCCTGGCTGGGATTTTTCGGGCTGCAACTTTTACTGGTGTTTGTTACTCCGGTTGTCATCCTGCCGCTCTTCAATAAATTCGTGCCGCTTGAATCCGGCGAGTTGCGCCAGGCGATTGAAAGTTACGCGCGCGCCCGGAATTTCCCAATCCAGGGCGTATATGTCATGGACGGCTCCCGCCGCTCCACCAAGGCCAATGCCCTGTTTACCGGACTTGGCCGGTTCCGCCGCATTGTGCTCTATGACACGCTGATTAGCCGGCACAGCGTGCCCGAACTCCTCAGCGTGCTGGCGCATGAGATCGGCCATTACCAGCGCCGGCATATTCTTAAATTCCAGTTGCTTTCGCTGGCGGTTTCCGGCTTGATGTTCTTTATCCTTTCCTTGCTGATTGGCTCTCCGGCGCTCTTCCAGGCCTTTGGCCTTGCCCGGCCTTCCGTCTACGCCGGGATTGTGTTTTTCGGGTTGCTCTATACGCCTATTGACTTGACGGTTTCCATCTTCAGCAATTGGGTTTCGCGCTCATTTGAATACGAGGCCGACGCTTTTGCCGTGGCCACCGCCGGCAACCCGGAAAGCATGATCGCGGCCTTGAAGAAGCTGAGCGCGGATAATCTGGTCAACCTGACGCCGCATCCGCTCAAGGTCGTCTGCGACTACAGCCACCCGCCGGTCCTGCAGCGCATCGCCACCATCCGCCGATTGTTCCCAATGCGCTGAATAACGCACTCCTTTCGTGCGCGGCGGACCACGCTGAAAGCGTGGCAAGCGCGGAGGTCCGCCCTTCATACCACGTATCGGCGGGGAGGGCGCGGCTGAAGTCCGCGCCGTCTGTGCTCTTTCGTGGCGCGGCTACAGGACCTCGGAGGATTTTAACCGTATGGCCTCGTGGGGGTAACAGGTAGGGCGCGTTCGCCGAACGCGCCGCGGACGGCTCGGCGAGCCGTCCCTACCTTCACGCAGCCACATCATAACTGCCCCATTACTTGGAACCGCCTTTTTACTATTGACTTTCTTGCCATAGCTTGCTGATATGCCGCGTTTTTCAGAACATCCAAAGCGTGAAGCAAGGAGTGTAACAATGGAAAAAGTCAGGGCAACCGCTGGCGATACGTCGTGGTTTATCCACGACCGGTTCGGGCTGTTCATTCACTGGGGACTTTATGCTCTGGGCGCCCGTCATGAATGGGTCAAGCATAACGAGCAAATTCCGGACGACCGCTATGATAGCTATTTCCGGCATTTTGATCCCGACCTCTATAATCCCGAGTTGTGGGCTAAAGCCGCCGCCCAAGCCGGCATGAAGTATTTTGTGGTTACCACCAAGCACCATGAGGGCTTCTGTCTGTGGGATACAAAACTGACCGACTACAAGGCGCCGAACACTCCGACTCACCGTGATCTGCTTAATCCCATGGTCAAAGCCTTTCGCGATCAGAATCTGCGCGTTGGCTTCTATCATTCACTGATTGATTGGCATCATCCGCATTATGTCATTGACCCGCATATCGGGCCTTATCGTAATCAGCCCGACCGCGCCCAGATGAACAAGGGGCGCGACCAGGCCAAGTATGCCAAATACCTGCATGGCCAGGTGCGCGAGCTCCTGACCAAGTTCGGTCGGGTGGATATTCTCTGGCTCGACTTCAGTTATCCCAAGGCGGATGGCAGCGGCAAGGGGCGCAAGGACTGGCAAAGCGAAAAACTCTATGCCCTGATCCGCAAGCTCTCCCCCAAGGTTATCCTCAATGACCGTCTGGATTTGCCCGACAAGTTTGACGTCAAGACCCCCGAGCAGATCCAGCCTCTCGAATGGGTGCGGGTGAACGGCCAGCGGGTGGTCTGGGAGGCCTGCCAGACTTTTTCCGGCTCGTGGGGTTACCACCGCGACGAAGCCAGTTGGAAAAGCGTGGAACAACTCGTGCAGATGCTGATTGATTCGGTCAGCAAGGGCGGCAACCTCCTGCTGAACGTCGGGCCAACCGGCCGCGGCGAGTTCGATCAGCGCGCGCTGGATCGCCTGGCCGGCATGGGCGCGTGGATGCAGCGCCATAGCCGCTCGATTTACGGGTGCACCCAGGCGCCGGACGAATTTAAGGCGCCGCAGGATTGCCGCCTGACCTATAATCCGCAGACCAAGCGCATCTATGTCCATGTCTTTGCCTGGCCTTTCAAGCACTTGCACCTGGAAGGGTTCGCCGGCAAGGTGGAATACGCCCAGCTTCTGAATGACGCCTCCGAACTTTCGCTTCAAGGTATGGACGAGTGGCATCTAAGTCAGTTGGGTTCGCAACTTCGCCAACGAATGAAAACGACATTGACCCTGACCCTGCCAATCCAGAAACCACCCACAACCGTCCCGGTCATTGAGCTGTTCCTGAAGAAATAGATGCTTGCCAGGGATGGGATGGGTGAACAGGTTTAACCTGGATCACGCAAACTGGATCAGATTGGATGCCCGCCAAGATGTCTGGCAACCGTCGTCTGTGTCAGCAATTCCAACAGGCCGAAGACAGGTTGCGGATAGTGAAAACGGAATATCCTAAGAAACGTAAAACGACCCCCTAAAGTTTATTATGAAGGGTTTATTGCCCAAATAGGGATGCTTCGCTTTGCTCAGCATGACAATTTCAAAATAGGCACAAAAACAAAGGAATTGTCATTCGGAGGCGCTTCTTAGCGCCGAATAAGCTCGTCTTTCCTGATTAGGGTAAATACGCTCTGAAGTGGCCCCCCCGCCATCCTCCTGTTCCGGAAAATTTCGGTCAACTTCGATTTGAGTAGTAAACGTCATGACTAAAATTATTCCGTGCCAGGAATTTGAAACGTCAAGACCAAAAGTGATTTTGAACGGTGTCTGGGAATTCTGCTACGACCCGGATGACCGTGGCAAGAAAGTGCGCTGGTTCGCGCCTGATTTTTCTTTGCCTGAACGCATTCGCGTTCCCGGGTGTTCGCAGGTCCGTGCCTACCGTTCGGCCGGCTCGCGATTGCGGGAGAGAAAAGTTGCGCTGCCCGAGCATTCGGCCACGATCGGCCTGAAATATGCGTGCCTGTATCCATCCTGGTACAAGCGGACGTTCAGGATCCCGGCCGATTGGCAAGGCCGCGAAGTCTGGCTCCACATCGGCGGCGTCAAGCCGGCCGTGGAAATATGGGTCAACGGCCGGTCGTTCGGTAGCACGTTGACCTCGCGTTCCCCGATCAGATGCCGGTTAACCCCGATTGCCAAATTCGGCGCACAAAATACGCTAGCGCTGCGCTTGTACTGGCCGCCGGTGCGCCTGGACGGCATGTTCGATTGCATGGTGGCCTGGAGCGGCCTCTACCGGAACGTGTGGATCGAGGCCGTCCCGCGGATGCATATCGGCGAGATTCACGTGGATTCCTCGATCAGTCCGCCTGCCGCGAAAATCCAGGTGAGTATTTGCGGCTCAAAGACGGCGGCCAAACCCTTGCGGGTAGTCTGTAAGGTCACCGAGCAACATGGGGCGCAGAAATTCCACGGCTGCGCTGAGCTGCGATCAGCCGGAGAGGGTTATCGGACAGACTTGCCTGTGGCGATGCCGGGCGCGCGTCTTTGGAGCCCGGAGGCGCCGACTATGTACCGGGCCGACGTGTTGCTTTTCGACGGCGAAACGCTCCTCGACGAGGCCGGTTGCCGTTTCGGTCTGCGGGAAATCAGGACGGACGGCCATAAAGTCCTGTTGAACCGGAAACCGATATTCTTGCGCGGGGGATGTGATGACCAGCTCTACCCGTGGACGATCTGTCCGCCCGCCGACAAAGCGTACTTCGCCGAACACATCCGGAAGGCCAAGCAATACGGGTTCAATTATACGAAAAGCTGCTGCGAGATATTTACCGCGGAGTTCCTGAATGCGGCCGACGAACTCGGCTACCTGGTTTGCCAGGAAATGCCCTTTGGTCTGCGAGCCAAAATCCGCCAAACACGCCTGAATCCCACGCCCGCCTTCGTTCGTCTGTGGCGCGGGCAGTTGGCGAACATCGTCAAATCATGCCGAAACCATCCTTCCGTGGTAGCCTATTCCATGACCAGCGAGCTTGTCGTCTCCGAACAGTCCAAATCCAGTTTCGAGATATTTCAGCGCGAACTGCCGGCGACCACGCGAAAACTGGCGCCGGGCGCTTTGCTGTTTGACTCGACGAGCACGGCGCAATTGAACCATTCGTGCGGCATCGGGCGCATGACCCCGTTCGGCAAGCGCAACACCGATTTGATCGAGGAACTCGTGCCGGGACAGGACCCCCTTTGTCCCCTCACGGGACCGATCCCCGGATTGGAAAAGGTGGATTTGCCGTTTGTGCTGCACGAGTGGGACTGGATTACGTCGCTGCCGAATCCAAAGGCGGCCGAACGATACAGGGGGATTCCGTTGAAACTCATCGGAGTGCGCGAGATGATCGCGGCGGCCCGTCGGGAAGGCGTGCGGAATCAGCTCGATGTTTTTGTTGAGTGTTCCCGCCTGCTGAAACATGCCTTTAGAAAATACTGTCTGGAACTGGCAAGGCGCCATCCAAAAATTGCGGGGTATCACCATTGGCTGATTCAGGACTTTATGGCCCATTGCCCTGAAGGCGTATTCAATGAATTCTGGGATGAACCGCGGGGTTTAAGCGCCGAGGAGTTTAGAACCTACAACGACGATACGGTTCTGCTGCTGAACGATTATGACCAGCGGTGTTTTGAGTATCGCGGAAAAATACCCCTCGGCGTGATGGTATCACACTTCGGCCGTCTGCCGCTGAAGCGGGTAACGATCCAATGGCGCCTTTGCAAGGACCGAACGCTCCTGGCTGAGGGACATGTGCCGCTTGACGGCGTGAAGTGCGGCGCGTTGATTTCACGAGCGCTTGACATCCGGCTTCCCGATCATGGGCCTGTCGGCAAGATGGAGCTTCGGTGTGAAATGTCGAGCGGTGGACGTAACGTCTGCTGGAACCGCTGGAACCTGTGGCTCGTTCCAAAAATTCTGGGCGCAGAGCTGCCGCCGGCTGTGTGGACCGACAAAACGTTTCTCGCCGAAGCGTATCCGGGCATAAAACCGGTCAAGAACGCGCCCAAGTCTTCCGCGGACTGCAGCGTGCTTGTGACAGGAACCATGGATGACCGGGTCATTGATTTCCTGGTTGCCGGCGGCAGGGTTCTTCTGCTTTCCCGTGGCGCGTTGCGTGAGGCGGAAGGAACCAAGTACCGGACGGAACCGATCAATTACGGAACTGACGGCAATATGGGAACCATGATGCGCGCGCATCCCGCCCTCGGCGTGTTTAACGGAGAAACGTGGTGCGACTTCGCGTTTGCGCTACTGATCAACGGTATTCGTCCCATGGATTTATCGGTGTTCCACCCTGTCCGCATTGATCCGATTATTCGTTCAATAGGCCATCACCTGACGTTCAAAGACAAGGCGTATCTGTTCGAAGCCAGGGTCGGCCAGGGCCGCTTGCTCGCGTGCAGCCTCAAGCTGGAGGATCAATATGCAACCGAACCGGCCGCCCGGCATCTCCTCGACAGCATGTTGCGCTACGTGACGGGCCGAACTCTGCTCCCGGCAAGTCGCGTGTCCGTCGAGTTGCTGAGCGCTGCCCGTCCGCAAACACCCTGAGACTCAGAAAGGCGTCGGAAAGAGGAATCGGGTCCTATTCACATAAACTTTAGTAGATTGGGGTAACTCATCGTGCACCGAGACAAGCTCGGTGCCTCTTGTGGCGTGACGAGGGATGGGAGGGGTGCATAGGTCTAATCTGAGCCCCGAAAACCGGACCAGATTGGAAAGGGAGTCTTCAGGGGCTGGACTTGGCTTCTTCAAGCCGTGCCCGGCGTCATTAAACGCTCTTATGACTCATTGGGTTGCCTTGTTAGCCACAGCATGGAGTTTACCCCGTTTTGAGCGGGACTGCCGTGTCCGAGCCTGCTCCCGCTTATCAGGTTTCCTACGGCTATAATTGTCTTGGGCCGCTTCAGTTCCGCCTTCGCCTCTGTGTTCTCCAGGACCGCCGTGGTTAAAGTAGTGTCCACCGCCGCCGGCAAGACGATGCTTTCGTCCGGCCGGTGGCCAGGAGCGCAGCGCTTGGGTTGCCATGAGCGGTCTGCTACTATTGGCGCATGACTGACCGGCATCCCGACGAGCCCCTGATACGCCGCCCATTACTGGGTATAGCCGCTTTTTATATCCTTGGGATTGTCGGCGCGCTTGTAAGGTCCGCCGTTGCGTGGCAGGTGCTTTTCTGGGTGGCAATGGCGGCGCTGCTGCTCTCACTGGCCGGCAACTTGCTAGAGCACCGCGTGGCCGGCGCCAAACCTGCCGCGCCGATTGTTTCCGTATTTTCCACGCTGTTGCTTTACATAGCCATAGGCTCAAGTGGCTGGCTGAATGCCGGCTTGAACTTGCGCGTGGTTTCCAGCCGCGAGTTGGCTGCGCTCATGGCTAAGCCGCGCGAGGGTGTGGAACTGATCGGCGTTATTAGCGACGATCCCTTTGCCCGTCGGGCGCCGGGTGGGACCAACCTTACATGGAGTTTCCCGCTGCGCGTGGAAATAATCCGCCGCGAGCCCATTTGGCAGACCGCGCGCGGCACGGTGCGAGTCGCTTTGCCTGACCGTTTCCCGGGAATGGCGCCACAGTACGGCGCACGCTGGCATTTAAGCGGCGTGCTCATTGATAACGCCCGCTTTCCGCAAGAGCGCCCGGCCAGGGAATGGATGAAAAATCGTTATTCTTTTGCGGCGATGCCGGCCGAGAGCCGTTGCCTGACCATGAACCAGGGCGCCCGGATTATGACCTGGTGCTTTCACGCGCGCCGCAAAGCAGCCGATTACCTAGCGCGTGGCATTGAGCACCGCCCGGAGATCGTCGGCCTGGTGCGGTCGTTGTTGCTGGGCTATCGTCACGAGTTGGCCGACAAGCTCAGGAACGATTTTGTTGCCACGGGCACTTATCATATCTTTGCAATTTCCGGCCAGCACATCGCGATTCTGGCCTTGTTTATGATTGCCGTGCTGCAGACCTGGCGGGTGTGTCGGTTGCGCTGGTTTTTCTACGTGGCGCCGCTCTTGATTCTCTTTACGCTTTCCACGGGCTTAAGTTCCAGCGCCGTGCGCGGCTGCCTGATGGCCCTCGTGGTTTTCTTCGCTCCCTTGCTGCATCGCCAGCCGGATTTGCCCTCGGCGATGGCCCTGGCCGCCATCCTGGTTCTGGCGGTGGCGCCGTTTCAACTCTTCGATTACGGATTTCTCCTGTCGTTTGGCGTGGTAGCTGGCCTGATTGTCTTATGTCCGCCGCTGTTGAAAGGAGTGGAAGCGCGGCTGAAGCCCGACCCTTGGCGACTGCAACCGGAGCGGCCCGCCGTCTGTTTCTGGCGTAATGCGGCGCGCTTCCTGGCCCTGTTGCTGGTTTCGTCGCTGGCGGCCTGGCTGGTTTCGACGCCGCTGGTGGCCCGCTGGTTCAATCTGGTTTCGCCAATCGCCTTGCTGGCTAACCTCGTTGTAATACCGTTGAGCACGCTGGTTCTCTTAGCCAGTTGCCTTTCTGTCCTGTGCGGTGTTGTCCTGCCCTGGTTGGGTGAAGTGTTCAACTTTGCCAATGTGGCCTTGGTGACGTTGCTGATCGCTCTGACCGATGGCTTGGCTCGGATTCCCTGGGGCCATTTTTTTGTCGAGTCGCCGCCGGCCTGGGCCGTGCTGGTATGGTTTGGCACGCTCCTCGCCTGGCGGCCGGGCTGGTGTCCGCGGCGGCTCTGGCTCATTGGGCCGGTCATATTGATAATTGCCTTGTGCGTTGCTGTATTCGTCAACTGGAATCGGGCCTATGCCGAGGTAATCCGGGTTGGCGATACGCCGATTTGGCTGATCAAAGCCCCGCGGATGGCGCCGGTGCTGGTTCATGCCGGCGCGCGGTTTTACGGACGCCAGACTTTGCAAAGCCTGCAACGCCGGGGTATCAATCGGTTAGCGGCGTTGGTCTTGCCGGCGGCCGATGCGCAACACGCCGGCGGAGCGCTGGAGCTGCTGGAGGGTTTGCGCGTCAAAGAGTTCTGGTGCGCTTCCACCAATGCGCACTCGAGGGTCTTCCGGCAGGCGCTCGCCAAGGCCCGGGACAAAGACGTCTTGCTGAGAGTGCTTGCCGATGATGAGCAGGGCGTCTGGAGCGGCAACCTGCGCTGGCAATATCAAGCTCTTTCCAACAAGTTTCTGGTCCGGCTTGGGCCGACGGTTCTGACAATTCCGTGGGGGCAGGATGCGCCGGAGGCGGCGACCGTTGAATATTCCGTTGCGTCCGGTCGGGCCGCGCGCTGGCGCATTCGCTGTCTTGAGTTTGGCGAGGCACACGATAGTGAAACCAACGGTTTTGTAACGATCGGTTTAAGTCCGCGGCAGGGCGCGCGCTTTTACCTGGATGAATCGGCTTGCCGGGTGGAGCCGTTAGGGCTGCGTTGAATTGAGGACGATGCCAATTGCCAGGCGCGTCGAGAAAGCTTGGCCGGCGGGCTGGCGGCCATGGTAAACTGCGCGCTGCCACGCGATTATCGATTATCCCACACTTTATAAAGTGTGGGATACCGTTAATGAAATCGCCAGGCTATGGTAAAAACCAGTAAGGCCTCAGTCTTGTGGGTAGGTCGTGAACATCAACGCTGTCATTCCCGCGAAAGCGGGAATCCAGCATTTTCCGCCTGAGGCGGATCTGCCTTAGGCATGACCGCCAGAGGCGGATCTGCCTATGGCATGAGATCTTTCTGGATTCCCGACTCGTGCTTCGTAGCGACTCTTCTACGCCCTGCGTAGCGGCTTCGCAGAGCAGGGAGGCTTTCCGCCAGAAGGCGGATCCGCTATGGCGGAACTTCGCAGAGTAGCATCAGGTCGGGAATGACAATACAAAAACCATAAAAAAGAGCTTGCGCGAAATAATCCGGCTGCCATTCTACTGACTGGTTGAATAGCAGAGGAGAGCCATGCGGCGCGCTGACCGTCAATTCAAGGGGGGCACTATGTCTATTGACAACGAGCCTTTGATGAGCGACCCTAATGCCTTCAATCACAAAACTCATAAAGGAGGATAAGATGAACACCGTCAAACGTGTGTCGGTCCTGTTGGCCATACTGGCGCTGAGTCCCGTGGCTTGGGGTCAGATCGCAACGAATGAACCACCCTCAACAAATGAAGCGCCTCTCAGCCTGGCCGTTGACCTCGTGGATGGCTCGCGCCTTGTTGGCGTGCCGGACATCGCGTCCATTCCCGTGCAGACCGTGTATGCCAAAATGGATCTACCCCTGAAACAGGTGCAGACCATGAAATGGGAGCCGGATCGTGAGATGGCCGTGTTCGAAATACGCAACGGCGACAGGATCAAGGGCGCGATGATTCTCAAAACGCTGGAGCTCCGGACCGTGTTCGGGAAAGTGTCGGTGGCGATCGAAGACATCAAAGGTCTCAGCGTGCTGTTGGCCGGCGGGGCGCTGCCGCATGCGCTCGAGAAGGGACTGGTCTTGCACTATGCTTTCGACCGAGATGAGGGCAACATCGTGACGGACCTGAGCGGAAAAGCCAACAACGGCATCGTGCATGGCGCAAAATGGATTCCCCTGGCCAAGGGGGGCGCCTGCAGTTTCGAGGGGCGCAGTTACATAGAAACGCCACACAATCCGTCATTGAATATTACCCGCCGGATAACGATCTCTGCTTGGATCTTGCTTCGAACCATCCCGCCCTATGCCTGTTGGCCGGCGGTTGTCGAGAAGAGGAGCGGCCAACCAGGGAGTGGGTACGCCCTGCTGCAGTGCTCGGAGTCATCGGCTGTTAAACTGGAGAGCGCGGGGATCGGGAGCGTAAACACCAAAAATCCACTCCCCTTGAACACCTGGGTGCATGTCGCCGGAACGTATGACGGCGACAAGATGCAACTTTACGTCAACGGCGCGCTGGACTCGACAACGGCAAACACGAGCGGCAGCATCATCGAGTGCGCGACCAGTGTCTTCATCGGACGCAGAAGTTACGAGCCGGTGTTCTTCAACGGCGTCCTGGACGAGATCATGATTTTCAACCGCGGGCTGTCCGCGGGCGAAGTGAAGCAGATCTACGACGCCCATAAGCGTTGGGAACAGGCGCCAGAAAAGGAGGATAGATAAACAATGTGCTTGACCTGAATAAACTCAACACTATTCTACTAATTGGTTGAATAAAAAGGAGAGGCCATGGGCCGCGCTGACCGTCAATTCAAGGACCAAGTCTACGTGCAACTGGGGCGCCTGGGCAAGGCTCTGGGCAGCCCCAAGCGCCTGGAATTGCTGGACTTGCTGGCCCAGGCGCCGCGCACAGTCGAGGCTCTGGCGCAGGCGGCGGGCCTCAACCTGGCCAATGCCTCCAAGCATCTGCAAGCGCTGCGCGCCGTGCGCCTGGTAGCGGCCAGAAAAAATGGTCTTTACGTGAGCTACCGGGTCAGCAGCCTGACAGTGACCATGTTCTCACGGGCTTTGCGGCGGCTGGCGGAAGAGCGTCTGGCCGAGATTGCCGACGTTACGCGGCGCTACCTGGATGGCCGTGAGGGCTTGGAGCCGGTGGACGGCAAGGAACTGCTCAAGCGGGTGCGCTCCGGCACAGTGACCGTCTTGGATGTGCGCCCGCGGGAGGAATATCTGGCCGGGCACATTCCGGGAGCCGTATCAATTCCGCTTTCGCAGCTTGGCCGGCGTCTCAGGGAATTGCCCCGTGGCCGCACAATTGTGGCTTATTGCCGCGGCCCTTATTGTGTCCTGGCGCTTAAAGCGATTGAACTGCTCGGTAAAAATGGTTTTCAGGCGATAAGGTTGGCGGATGGCATTCCCGACTGGCGCGCCAAGCGGCTGCCGGTTGCTATGGGCGAAAAATAAAGTAAAGGAGGTGCCGATGCCTTTGGGAAAAGTTGATTCATTAGTGGCGCGGGCGGTGCGGCCGCTGACTATCTGGGCGGTTAATCATCCCCGCTGGACGCTGACCCTTGCGGTTCTGCTCACCTTGGCGTTCGGCTCACAGTTCGCGCGGATGAAAATTGATACTGACCCGGAAAACATGCTCGAAGCCAAGCAATCCGACCGCGTCTTCTACAACAAGGTCAAAAGCGACTTCGGCATCCACGATCTGATCGTCCTGGGAATTACGGATGAGGACAGCATCTGGCGGCGGGAGACCCTTGAAAAGATCAAGCAGATTGCCGCTGAGATCGCCGCGATTCGCGGGGTAATCGCCGCCGACATGGTGAGTTTGGCCACCACGGACAATGTCAAGGCCCGGGACGGAGTTCTCGATGTTCATCCGCCCCTGGCGAGCGTTCCGGCGACGAGCGAGGCCATTGCCGAGCTACGCCGGGAGATTGCGGCCAACAGGTTTTTGCATGAGAAATTGGCTTCGGCCGATGGCCGCGGGACGGCCATCTATGTGCCGATTGAGCGCAAGGACCAGGCTCACCGGATCAGCCGGGAGATGGAGACAATCGTGCGCGGCCACCTTCTGCCGGGCCAGCGTTTTTACCTGGCGGGTCTGCCGGTTGCGGAAGATACCTTTGGCTTTGAAATGTTCCTGCAGATGGGCGTTACCGCGCCCATTGCTTTTATGGCAATTCTTGGGCTGGTCTATCTCTTGCTGCGGCGCGTCGGCTTTCTTATGCCGATCTCGCTGACCATAATGTTTGCCATTATGTGGGCGATGGGCCTTTTGATTGGGACGGGCCATACCGTGCATATCATGAGTTCCATGATTCCCGTTTTCCTCATGCCCATAGCGATTCTCGACAACATCCATCTGTTGAGCGAGTTTAGCGACCGCTATCGGACCGCGGGCGACCGGCGCGCGACGCTCCTGGCGGTAATGGATGATCTCTACCAGCCCTGTTTCTTCACCTCGATCACTACCGCGGTCGGGTTTGTCTCGTTGGCGCTCTCTTCTATTCCGCCGGTGCGCGTGTTCGGGGCCTTTGTGGCTTTCGGGGTAATGGCCGCCTGGCTTTTCTCGATGATGGTAGTGCCGGCCTGCATCATGCTGATGAACGAAGAGCGCCTGCGCTCCTGGGCGGCCGCCAGGAGCACGAAGTCATCGGCGCTTGATCGCGTGCTGGCGCCCTTGGGCCGCGGTGTATTCCGCCGCGCGCCGCTCATGATCCTGGCGTTTGCCGTCCTGCTGGCGGCCGGCTTGCTGGGCATTCGGCGCATCCAGGTGAATGATAACCCGGTGAAATGGTTTCGCGAAGGCCATCGCATGCGCGTGGCCGACCGTGCGATGAACCAGCTCTTTGGCGGCACTTATATGGCTAATCTGGTGATTGATGGCGGCGCGCCCGATGCGATTAAACAGCCGGCCGTGTTGCGCTACATTGATGAGTTGCAAGCGGCGCTGGAAGCCGACCCCATCGTGGGCAAAACTTCCTCGATTGCCGATATTCTCAAGCGGACCAACTTTGTCCTCCACGATGAGCGTTCAGAGTTCGATGTGGTTCCGGCCAGCGCCGAGGCCTCCGGCCAACTGCTTTTCCTGGTGCAGTCTTCGGGCGATCCCAATGATCTGGATAACTTTGTTACTGCCGACGCGGCTCAAGCCAACATCTGGGTGCAGATGAAGGGCGGCGATAACCTGCAGATGGCACGGGTTGAAAACCTCGTGAAAGACTTCCAGCGCCGGCAGCCGCCGCCGCAAGGCGTCAAGGTCCGCTGGTCGGGGCTGACCTACATCAACAAAGTCTGGCAGGGGATTATGGTTTCCGGTATGCTGCAAGCGGTTCTTTCCAGCTTTGTCTGGGTTTTGCTGCTGATGATTATCGAGTTGCGTTCGCTGACCCTGGGGCTTTTTTCAATGTTGCCGGTATCGGTGGCGATCGTCGGAGCCTACGGCGTGGTCGGCTGGCTGGGTAAGGATTATGACATGCCCGTGGCGGTCTGCTCGGCGCTGGCCTTGGGGCAGGGCATTGATTTTGCCATCCACTTCATGGAACGGTTCCGCCAGGGGTTTGTGAGTTGCGGCGTGGCCGCAGAAGCCAACCGTCTCTACTTTGCCGGGCCAGCCCGGGCGAATTTGCGCAGCGCCATTGTGATCATTCTGGGTTTTCTGCCCATGGCCGGCTCTACGCTCACGCCCTACGTGACCGTCGGGTTGTTCTTCGCGCTGCTCATGACCTTTAGCGCTTTGGCTACCCTCGCGCTGCTGCCCGCGCTCATGCGCTTTGCGGCACGCTGGACGCTTGGCCGCAAAAGTTGACCGAAACCCAAACGCCGGGGTCGGCGTTCATAAATGGGAGGGACAAGTCATGTACATGGAACGATGCTTGCGCGGAATTGCCGGAACCGTGATATTGGTGTCGCTGCTGCTGGCCGTGTGGCTCTCGAAGTGGTGGTTGCTGCTGACCGCCTTTGTCGGGCTAAACCTGTTCCAGTCAGCCTTTTCCAACTGGTGCCCGATGATGACGGTTCTCAAGCTCTGTGGCGTCAAAAGCGCCGAAGAAGAGTTGAAATGCCGGGCGCAAGGAACATCCTGTGAAAAATAGCAATGTGCCGTTGCGATTGGTTGGAGTAGTGGGACTGGCGCTGGCGGTTGCGGGAGCGGCGCAACAAGCAGCCAGGGCCGGAGAGCCGATAGACGCCACGGCGATCATGGAAAAATCGCTGGCGGCATTCTATGCCGCCGGCGCCGACATGAAGGCCGAGGTGGCGATGGAGCTTATCGCCGCGGATGGCAAGAAAAGAATCCGTGTCCTGACCATGCTGCGCCTGAATGGCGTCCAGCGCGCCACCGAGCAGAAATATCTGCTCTATTTCCATGAGCCGTCCGATGTGCGCCGGATGACCTTTCTGGTCTGGAAATTTCCGGAGAAGGAAGATGACCGCTGGATTTATCTGCCGGCCCTGGACCTGGTGCGGCGCGTGGCGGCCAGCGACAAGCGTTCGAGTTTCGTCGGCTCCGATTTTACCTATGAGGATATCTCCGGCCGCGACTTGGCCGCGGATACTCATAAGCTGTTGCGCGAAGAGAAATTTGATGGTCGCGATTGCTTCGTGATCGAGAGTGTTCCGAGGGAAACCCTGGACTATGCCCGGCGGATTGCCTGGATTTACAAAACCAACTGGCTGCCGCTGAAAGAAGAATACTATGACTTGCACAAAGAACTGGCCCGGGTCTTTACCGCCGAACGAATTGAGGATGTTGCCGTGGGGGTGGGCGGCCCGGCGATTCCCACCGTGCTCAAACGCACCATGCGCAACGCCAAAAGCGGCCATCGCACGGAAGTTACCGTCAAGTCGGTCGGCTATAATGTCGGCCTGACCGAAGATCTTTTCACGGAGCGTTATTTGCGCCGGCCGCCGGCATCCGCCATAGGCGGCTCCGACTCTGGCGGAAAGTGATTGCAGTAGCGGCACGGGCATTCGAAGAGTGGCCACGGCCTCACTGATCGTGGGGTCGCGCTGATCTGGTGGCGCCGTTTGCTTAGAAGTTCATCAACCGCGCGAGCGTTAGCCCGATTATGGCATTCCCACACTTAATAAAGTGTGGGAATGGTCTTTGGCCGGATGTCTTATGCTGTCGACCGTTCGCCTCCTTGATAGAGTTGCGAATGAATAAGTCCTGCATCGCTTGTCTAAGCTTAGCCGCTGGCTGGCTCCTGAATGCTTCAGCCGGTTGGCCTGCCCATAATGCTACGCATAGCGTTGTAGGCGGGCTGCCACCCGTGCACGGTTTCGCCGAATGGCGCGGCGGTGTGCGCCTGGCCGATGATGATTATCAGCCGGATGATATCACGCTCAACGAAGCGCGTCTGCAGTTGGATTCTTCCGCTGCCTGGCGCCGCGCCGAATT
>JACPGM010000144.1 GCA_016188985.1 Lentisphaerota bacterium
AACAACTCCTGCCACTGGCGGACCATGCCGAGGCAGCCGTTGTTGAGAATCACTATCTTGATCGGCACTTGGTGTTCAACCGCCACCACGAGCTCCTGGAAATTCATCTGGGCGCTGCCGTCGCCGGAAATGTCCACCACGATTTTGTCGGGACGGCCCATCTGGGCGCCTATGGCGGCGGGCAAACCGAAGCCCATGGTGCCCAGCCCGCCGGAGGAAATGAACGTGCGCGGCTGAGTATACTTGTAATACTGGGCCGCCCACATCTGGCTCTGGCCCACCTCGGTCACGATAATGGCTTCGCCCTTAGTCAGGGCATAAACCTGTTCAATGACGTATTGCGGCATAAGTTTAGCGGGGTTCTGGTCGTAAGTTAAGGGATACTTGGCCTGCCATTCCGCGAGTTGCTCCAGCCATTCTTTGGCCGGGCTGGCTGTGCGCTCGCGGGTTTCAACCAGCGGGATCAGGGCTTGCAACACCTGTTTGACATCGCCGACTACCGGAATATCCACGGGTACACTCTTGGAGATAGCGGCGGGATCAATGTCAATATGGGCGATATCGGCCTTGGGCGCAAACTCGCTGATCTTGCCGGTGACGCGGTCGTCAAAACGGGCTCCGATCGAAACGAGCAAGTCGCAATGATGGGTAGCGTAATTGGCCGTAACACTGCCATGCATGCCGAGCATGCGCAGCGCCAGCGGGTCGGTTTCCGGAAAAGCGCCCAGTCCCAGTAGGGTGGTCGTTACCGGAATGTTCGCCTTGCGGGCGAGCTGAGTAACCTCCGGGGCGGCGTTCGCCAGGATGGCGCCGCCACCGGCGTAAAGCAACGGCCGCTTGGCCTTATTGATGGCTTCGGCCAGCTTGGCAATCTGTTTAGGGTGGCCGGCGGTGGTCGGATTGTACCCGCGGATGACCACATTCTCCGGCGTGGCCGCCTTGGTGGTGCTGCGCTGGACGTCTTTGGGCAAATCAATCAGCACGGGCCCGGGCCGGCCGGTGCCGGCGATGTAGAAGGCTTCGGCCACAATGCGCGGCACGTCATCCACGTTGCGCACGAGGTAATTGTGCTTGGTTACCGGCCGGGTAATGCCGGTGGTATCGGCCTCCTGGAAGGCGTCGTTGCCGATCATGGGGGTCGGCACCTGACCGGCGATACAAACCAGGGGCACGGAATCCATGTAGGCGGTGGCCAGCCCGGTAACGGTGTTGGTGGCCCCGGGGCCCGAAGTCACCAGGCAGCAACCGACACGGCCGGTCGCGCGCGCGTAGCCGTCGGCCATGTGGGTGGCCCCCTGTTCATGACGGGTCAACACGAACTTGAAGGGCGCGTGGTATAATTTGTGAAAAATATCCAGCACGGAACCGCCCGGCAACCCGTAAATTATTTCAACCCCGGCCTTTTTCAGGCCGTCCAGCAGACATTCTACTCCGGTACGCATAGCAGTTATTCCTTACTTGAAAAAAGGCAATTTAGCATTGACCGGGTAGCGACTCAATGGTAATTTCATTTGCGAATTGCTAACCAGATAAAGGTCTCTTTATGCCCGACCTTGGAATCATAATCAATAAGCTATTCCTGGCATTACAGAATGTCCGGTTTTATCCGCCGGCCCATTCGTTGGTGCAGGAAAGCATTGACGATTTTTACCGCCACCTGCAGCCGGAGCTGGCCGAGCACAAGGAATTCTCCTTCGGGCTCATGGAATCAAAACTCATGGTCAACGGCCAGGTGGTGGCCGCCGACCCGGGGCAGACCAAGAACCTGGCCCGCCATTTTGAAATCCTGACGGTCGGCACGCTGGCGCTGCAGTCCGGGCTGACCGCGGCCGAACTGCGCGCACTGCTGGAATGCCTGGCGATCAAGCCGGAAAAAATAATCGAGACCGGCGGTCTGAAAAAGGCCTTGGTTGACCGCAACCTGAAACACGTTCAAGTTACCGAGGTGCGCTACGGGCGGATTGACAAAGAAAAGGAAAAAGAAAAGGAAAAAGAAAAGGAAAAGGAAAAGGCCAAGACCAAGGACAAAGTCGCGCCGGAGGCCGCCGATGATTATCTCAAGACTTTTCGCATGGCATCCGTTGCCCCGGCCAAGGCCGCGGAGCGCACGCCACAAACACCGGCCGCCGAAGGCCCCCTGCCGGTGCCCTCCCAGGAAGAACTGAAGGAGCTGTACGCCATCCGCGAACGGTTCAAAGCCGAATTGGACAAGCGGGTTGAAGAAACTACCCGGCATTTTGAAGTGGAAAATAAGCGGCTAAAATTCGAAAAGGAAACGATTGACTCGGTCATGCGCCACGTCGGCGAAGGCGTGGTGGTGATCGGCAACGACGGCAACATTCTGATGGCCAATCCCGCCGCCGAAAAGATGTTGAGCGCTCAAGGCCGGGCCATCGTGGGCCATTCGCTGAAAGACAGCTTGCGCAACGAACATGCCCTGGTCCTTTCCGGCGGCACGCCGGATGCCATCAAGGAGATTGAGGTGGACGGCAAGAATGAGGAAACGCGCAAAGTGCTGCGTTCCTCCAATGCGGTCGTCGAAGACAAGGATGGCCGGACCATCGGCATGGTATCGGTGCTCTCGGATGTCACCAAGATAAAGGAAGTGGAGCAACTGAAATCCGATTTCGTGGCCAATGTGTCCCATGAGCTGCGCTCGCCCCTGATCGCCATTCAGAAAAATCTGGGCCTTATCCTGGACCAGAGCGCGGGCGCCGTCAGCGAGCAGCAGAAAGAGTTTCTCGCGCTGGCCAAGAATAACGCCGAGCGCCTGACCCGGATGATTAACGATCTCCTGGACCTCTCCAAAATCGAGGCCGGCAAAATGGAGTTGCATAAGGCTCACGCCGATTTGACCGTTGTAGTCCGCAATGCCGTTACGGCCTTCACCGGCTGGTTCCGCGAAAAGAACATCACCTGTGAGCTTGATGTGCCGGAGACATCCTTGGAATTGGAGTTGGACGCCGACAAAATCACGCAGGTCATCAACAACCTGCTCAGCAACGCGCTCAAGTTCACGCCGCGCAAAGGCAAGATTCAGGTTGCCCTGAGCACGGCGAATGGCGCGACTCAGGCTCCGCTAAAACAAGTAGAAATTTCCGTAGCTGATACCGGAGCGGGCATTGCGGCTCAAGACCTTGAGCGGATTTTCAACAAGTTCGAGCAAGTTGCCGCCACGCAGGCCAATGGCATGCACGGCTCGGGACTGGGCCTGCCGCTGGCCAAGGAGATCGTAGAAAAACATGGCGGCCATATTAAGGTCAAAAGCGAAGTCGGCAAGGGCAGTACGTTCTCTTTTACCCTGCCCCGCTGAGATGAGCTGGACCGCAAACCGCCGCCATACTATGGCGGCCTACAATTTTATGTTCCGTTTTTCTGTAGGCCTTCATAATATGAAGGCAATAAACAGGAGATGTTATTCGGAGACGAGTTCGTATTAAATAACTTTTAACTTTTTTAGGGATGGGCAGCTTCCAGGAGGTAGGCGATGGAACCCAAGGACATTCGAATTTTACTGATAGATGATGAAGACGGATTTCGGCGCCCGATGGAGTTCTGGCTGAAGGCCAGAGGCTACCAGGTCAGCGGCGTGGACAATGGCGCCGCCGGCCTGGCCGAGATCGAGCGCCAACGGCCCACCATCGTCTACCTGGACATGAAGATGCCCGGGATGAACGGCCTGGAAGTCCTCACTAAAATCCGGGAAAAGGATAAAACGCTGCCGGTGATTATGATTACGGCTTACGGCACTTCCCGCGACATGAAACTGGCCGAAACACTGGGTGTCTCCGGATTTTTCAAGAAAGACGAAGATTTTGCCACGGCCGCCAACCTGCTCGTCCTCGCCTTATCTTCAGGCAATGTTGCTTAGCGGCTGGTTGTCCTAAGCCAGCGTGGCTGGCGATCGTCAGCGCACTGGCATATGTTCGCCTGGTTGCTCATTAGAACCTGAGCGCTTAGGCTTGCACCTTCCCTGGCCCAATGTAGACCGGCATCTTTCTCCGAGCTTGGCTGTTTTTCTTGTTGTTCCGATCAAATCCTAATGTTTAGATAATCGGGTTGAGAATATATTCGCCAGCCAGGAAGGGTGGCTGAGTGGCCGATAGCGCCGGTCTTGAAAACCGGAGCGCCGCAAGGCGCCGGGGGTTCGAATCCCTCCCCTTCCGCTTAATAACATTACCGCGATGACCACCAGCCCGGAAAATCCATCGGCAGCCACCAGCGGGCTCACGGCCCAATGCCAGCAATATAAGGCCGCGGCGGAAAACGTGCGCGAGTTGCTGCTGGCTGACCTGATTCATATCTGTGAAATTCCGGCGCCAACCGGTGGGGAAGAACCGCGCATTCGTTTCATGGCTAACCGCTTTGCCGAAATCGGCCTGGCGGATATCGCCATTGATACGGAGGGCAACGGCACCGCCACCATTCCGGGCCGTGAAGGCCGCCGCAACTTACTGGTGCTGACCAATGCCGATACGCTCGTAAAGGAGCCTAAGGATCGAACCGTTGATGTGCGCGCCGACCGGCTGGTCGGACCGTTCGTCGGCGATAACAGCATTGCCCTGGCAACGTTAACGACCCTGCCGCTCTTGCTGGAGAAACTGAACCTGACGTTCAAGGCCAATATTGTTCTCCTGGCTTCAACCCGCTCGTTGGGCCGCGGCAATCTGCAAGGATTAAAACATTTTCTGACAACGGTCGGCCGCTCCTTTGCCGCGGGACTGTGCCTGGAAAGCGTTCAGTTGGGACGATTGAATTATCACTGTATGGGCCTTTTATTAGGAGATGTCTGGTGCCGGCTGCCGGAAAATTACAATTGGTCCCAGTACGGGGCCACCGGCAGCATTATCCCCATGAGCGACATCATCAGCCGCATCAGCCAGATCTCCCTGCCGCGCCGGCCCTTGTCAACCATTGTGCTCGGCATGATTCGGGGCGGTATTACCGCTAACAACATTGCCCGGGAAACGGTGCTCTCCTTTGAAGCCCGCAGCGAATCGCAGGAGATCCTCAAGGCGATCAAACAACAGCTCAGCGATATCATTGCGGAAGTGGGCGCGCGCAGCGGCGTGAATATAACCCTGGATGTCATTGCCCAGCGTGAACCCGGCGGCCTGGATATTGGTCACCCCTTGGTGCGGCGCGCCTCGGAAGTCCTGACTGCGCTGGGACTGCAACCAATGCTGTATTCTACAACTTCCCAACTCTCGGCCTTGCGCGACGCTAAAATTCCCGGGTTGACCGTGGGCTTAACCTTGGGAGAACGCCGCTACGAGCTGGATGAGATTGACGAATCCGTGACGATTAACCCTTTAACCACGGGGCTGGCGCAAGTGGTTGCCATCCTCCAAGCCATGGACGAAGACGAGGCGCAATGAGTTCACCGCGCTGGTTAAGGCAGTTGCTGCGCCACGCCCCGGCTAAACCCCGGCGCCAGTTGGCCGTGGCCGACTGGCTGTCCTCCCGCACCTTTCATCATTCGCAATTCGCCGACCTCAAAGCGCTGGTGCAGGAAAAAGAACGCCAAAACCTGCGCATTTCTCTTTGTCTGCCGGCCCTGAACGAGGCCAAAACCATCGGCAAGGAAATCATTTTGCTCAAAGCCGAGTTGATGACGCGTTATCCTTTGCTGGACGAGCTCGCCGTGATTGATTCCGGTTCTACCGATCAAACCATGGAGGTTGCCGCTGCTTACGGCGCCAGCATCTACGCGGCCAGCGATATTCTGCCGCAATACGGCGACAAACAAGGCAAGGGCGTCAACCTGTGGAAGGCCCTCTACCAGTTGCGCGGCGATATCATCATTTATATAGATGCCGATATCAGCAATATCCGCCCCCATTTTGCCTATGGTCTGGTAGGGCCGCTGCTGCGTCTGCCGGAGGTGCAATATGTCAAAGCCTTTTATGACCGCCCGTTGATTTCCGCCAAGGGCGCGCGTCTTTCGGGCGGCGGGCGCGTCACGGAAATTCTGGTGCGGCCGCTCTTTTCTCTTTTTTTTCCTGAATTGACCGCCATAATTCAGCCGTTGTCCGGCGAATACGCCGGTCGGCGCGCTGCCTTGGAGCGGCTGCCCTTCCCTATCGGCTATGGCGTGGAAACCGCCCATCTCCTGGATATTTATCAAAGGTGTGGTTTGGCGGCCTTCGCCCAGACCGATCTGGACCAGCGCATTCACCGCAATCAATCCACGCATGCCCTGGGCAAAATGGCCTTTGGCATTCTCCAGACTTTTTTCCGGCGTTGGCCAATCGCGGATGCCGCAAAGGCCTTGCCGGCCATGGCCGCGGTCTTGCGCCAATTCCAGCATTGCGAAGACCATTATGAACAGATTGAATTCCCGCTGCGCGAAGAAGAACTCCCGCCCATAATTACCACACCGGAATACCAGCGCGCCTTTAAGCGCTGCCCCTGAGGCGCCCATGCACGTTGCCATTGTTCACTACCATCTTCGCGCCGGTGGCGTTACCCGCGTAATCGAGCACAGCGTCCGGGCATTGCTGGCGCAGCCGGTGAACGCCGTGGTGTTAGCCGGCGCAATCCCCGCCGCGGCCTGGAGCTGCCCGCTGGCCGCCGTGGCCGGATTGCATTATCCGACGGAAGGGCCGGTAACCGACCGCGCCGCCCGGACTCTGGTTAATGAGCTTAAACGCGCTGCCCGCCGGGCTTTGGGACATGCTCCCGACCTGTGGCACATTCACAATCACACCCTCGGTAAAAACCCCGTGCTTACCAAGGCCATTCACTACCTGGCGGCGGAAGGGCAACGGCTCCTGTTGCACATTCATGATTTTGCCGAGGATGGCCGGCCGGAGCTATACCATGCAATGCTTGCGGGTATCGCCCAGGGAAACATGGAAAAGTTCGGCGCCATAGCCTATCCGCAAGCGGCGCATGTGCATTACGCCACTCTCAGCGAGCGCGATAGTCGCGTCCTGCGCGCCGCCGGCGCCCAGCCAACCGCCACGCATTGGCTGCCGAACCCGGTCGTAGCGCCGGCGGCCGAACGCTCCGCCACCGCAATTAGCTGGGAAGGTCAGCGGCGCTTGCTCTATCCGACTCGGGCAATCCGTCGTAAAAATATAGGCGAAGTAATCCTCTGGGCCCTGCTGGGTAAAACGCGCGATGCCTTTGCGCTGACCCTGGCGCCCGCCTCCCGAACCGACCGGGCGATCTATGCGACTTGGAAAAAATATGCCCGGCGCTGGCGTTTGCCGATTCAGTTTGAAGTCGGGCTGACTCCCGGAGCGTCATTAGCCGCCTGGCTGCGCGCGGCTACGGCGGTAATTACCACCAGCGTGGCCGAAGGCTTCGGCCTGGCGTTTCTGGAGCCATGGCTGGCCGACCGGCCGGTGCTGGGCCGGAACCTGCCGGAGATTACGAGCGAATTCCGCCGGGGCGGCATTCGCTTGCCGTTTATGTACGAAAGACTGGATATTCCCGTGCGCTGGATCGGGGCCCGGCCATTACGCCAGGCGTTGGCAGGCGGCTTGGCCAAGTCCTACCGCGTCTATGGCCGCTCCCTTCCCGTGGACGCCGTTGAACGCGCCTACGAAGCCGCCGTGCAGAATGGCGCCGTGGATTTTGGGAAATTGAATGAGCCGCTGCAGTTGGCCGTCATTGATACCCTGCGCCGGTTTCCCCGGCAGCGGCGCCATATCCGGCCCGGCCAACTGGCCGCGGGATCAAAAATCGCCACCGTCCGCAACAACGCCGCCTTAATCGCTAAAACCTGCAACTCCGAACGCTATGGCGAGCGCTTAATGGCCGTTTACCGCCAGTTACTGCGCGAGCGGCCCGGGCCACTCACTCACCTGGCGGCGGATATAATTCTTGATAATTTCCTGGCGCCGGAACGTTTTTGCCTGTTGCGCGCTTGAAAGAACCATGAATTTACCGCGTCTACTCAGTAGAATCCAGGCGCTGAATCGCCAGCGGCGCATTGTCCCACTAAAGCTTTCCCCGCACTTGCGGACGTTGCCCGCCGTGCGTGCCGTCCTTTTCGATGTCTACGGCACGTTGGTGGATTCGACCGCTAAGCCGTCGCGGGATTATCGCACTCATAGGTCGCGCCGGACTTTCCGGCGTCAGCTACGCAGCACGCTGCGGCTGGCCGGATTGAACGCGTCCAGCCCACGCGCCGCCCTGGCTATTTGCAATACTTGGCGGCAATGCCTGCGCCAGGCCCGGCGGCTATGCGGCTCGCGGGGAATTGATTATCCGGAAGTTGATATTCGCCGCATCTGGCGGCAAACCTTGCAGCTTGCCCGGCAAAATGGATGGGTCCGGCAAAGGATCAAGGCGGGGCTCGTCGCGCGAGTGGCCATCGCCTTTGAGAGCCTGCAGAATCCGGTTGCCTTAATGCCCGGCCTGCCGGCAGCCCTGGAACGACTGCGCCAAGCCGGTTTCCGCCTGGGAATTGTTTCCAACGCCCAGTTTTATACGCCTTTGATTCTGCAGGCCCTGCTGGGAAAGAGCCTGAACCGCGCCGGTTTTGATCGCGATCTCTGCGTCTGGTCCTATCGCCTGGGCCGGGCCAAGCCATCGGACTATTTATTGAAACTGGCCCTGCAACGCCTGCGGCAAAAGTACGGGCTGACCCCCCGCCAGGTGCTGGTGATTGGCAATGACTGGAATAATGATCTTGCGCCGGCACGCCGGGCCGGCTGCCGCACGGCCCTGATGGTCGGGTCGGTCAGGTCCTTTGCCGGAACCGCTGAAACTGCGCGGCGCGCGCCGGCGGATTTATTGCTGACTAACTGGTCGCAGCTTGAAAGCATCTTTACCTCATCGGCGGCGTGAGGCCGCCGAGCTAAGTGCTCACGGCGTGATTGCTCAGGTAAGCAAGAAATGGAACTACGAAACACGCGATAGGCGCTAAAAATGGGAATGGACTTTGTATTCAAATTTCGTGTATTTTCCGCCAGAGGCGGATCTGCCTCAGGCATGACGCGCATTTCGTAGTTCCCGCCAGAGGCGGGTCTGCCTAAGGCATGATCCACCTGCGGCGGATCCGCTAACGGCGGAAATTGTTTTCTCAGGTAGCTGAGTAGTTACCTCACGGCTTAAAAGCATCTTTGTCCCAGCCCTTTTGCAGCGTAAATTAGGCATTGGCGCCGAGACCGTTTCCGTGTATAAAACTCTTGCTGAAGGCAAAGGTGTCTCATGGCTATCACCCTGACCAGTCAGGAAATCCAGAAGCTGATCCCCCACCGCTATCCCATGCTGCTGGTGGATCGTATTATTGACGGCGACGACCAGCGGCGCATTGTCGGGATTAAAAACATCTCGGCCAACGAGCCGTTCTTCCAGGGTCATTTTCCCGGCGCGCCCGTCATGCCGGGCGTTCTGCAGTTGGAAGCCATGGCGCAGGTGGCCGGTATCTTGCAGTGCCGTAAGAGCGGGCAAGGCAGCGGGGTGCCGCTTTTCATGGGCCTGGACAAAGTCAAGTTTCG
Source organism: Lentisphaerota bacterium (assembly GCA_016188985.1). Taxonomy (GTDB): domain Bacteria; phylum Verrucomicrobiota; class Kiritimatiellia; order JAAZAB01; family JAAZAB01; genus VSJD01. The sequence continues at coordinate 9,456 of JACPGM010000144.1, forward strand.
CAAAATGATTACGCCGGGCGACCAGATGCGCATCGAGCTTGAAATCATCAACACGCGGGGCAACGTGATCCGCGCGCGCGGCCAGGTGCTGGTAGACGGGCAGTTGGCGTCCGAAGCGGAACTGTTAATCATGACGCCGCCCCAGAAAGCGCAAACATGACGGCTATCCATCCCACCGCCATCGTGGACCCCAAAGCCGAACTGGACCAGGATGTGGAAGTCGGTGCCTACAGCATTGTCGGCGCGCACGTCAAAATCGGCCGCGCCACCCGTATCATGCCGCACGTCTTCCTGGATGGCTGGACGACCATCGGGGAAAGTTGTACGGTTTTTCCGTTCGCCAGTATCGGCAGCCAGACTCAGGACCTGAAATACAAGGGCGGCGTTACCTTCGTTGAAATCGGCGACCACACGACCATGCGCGAATATGTTACCGTCAATGCCGGCACCAACGAGGGCGATGTGACCCGGGTGGGCGCGCGCTGCCATATCATGGCCTATTCCCATGTGGCCCACCAATGCCTGGTGGGCAACGGCGTCATCATTGCCAACGCCGGCACGCTGGCCGGCCACGTGATAATCGAGGATGACGCCGTCATCGGCGGATTGTGCGGGATTCATCAGTTTGTGCGGGTTGGGCGCTTGAGCATCATCGGCGGCTGTTCCAAGGCCGTCCATGATATTCCGCCTTTCATGATGGCCGATGGCAACCCCGCCCAGGTGCGGGGAATCAATACCATCGGCCTGCAGCGCCATGCCGTGAGCGAAAAGGTCCGCCAGACCCTGAAAGAAGCTTATCGCATTCTCTATCGTGAAAACCTGGTGACCAAAGCCGCGCTGGAAAAGATGAAGACCGAATTGACCGCGGGACCTGAACTCGAACACCTGATGGCTTTTGTGGCCGCCGCCAATAAGCGCGGCATTGCCCGCTGAGATTTCATGATGCTGTAGTGTCTCATAAATAACTTTATGCTGATTGTCATTCCGGGCTTTCGGCCTTGGGCGGATCCGCCTGTGGAGGAGACCCGGAATCCAGGTTTCTTGTCTGGATTCCCGCCTTCGCGGGAATGACAGCAGCGCAACAAATGTAAAGAAGCGTTAACCTCACTACGCTATGACAAAGTGCAGCATAGTGGTCTTTCTGATGGGCTGGTTGGTATTCGCAGCGCCGACGCCCTCCACCGGGCAAACGAGCTTGCCCCCGCCGCGATCAGAAAGCGCTCCTCAAGCCGGCGCCAGCGATGCCTTCGTGAACTTCAATTTCGACCAGGTGGACCTGCGTTTCCTGGTCAAGCTGGTCGGCGACCTCACGGGCAAACGCTTTGTGATTGATAAGGATATAGAGGGAAAAATCACGGTAGTTACCCCGCCGCAAATCCCGGTCAGCGAAGTCTATCCCCTTTTTATTTCCATCCTCGAGGCTTCCGGTTGCGCCGTGGTGGAGCGTGAAGGCGTCAGCCGGATCGTAGCGCGCGAAAAGCGCGCCACGCCCATCGCCCCGGTGGTTGGTGAAACCGAACCGGCGCCTGCTGAGGGGATAATCACCAAGGTACTTCGCGTAAATAACCTGCGCGCGGCCGACCTGCGCAAAGTGCTTGAGCCGATGGTGGATCAGGGCAAAACCGGCGCGCTGGGCGTCCTCGAGGCCACCAACCACTTGATCATTACCGATACCGCCGCCAATATCCGCCGGATCGAACAGATCATTGCCCAGATTGACAAGCCCGGCCTGGCGCGGACAACCGAGATTTACGTTCTTAAGTATGCCGATGCGCAAGCCATGGCCGACGAGCTGAATAAGGCCATGGCCGGCGTCGGCAGCCGGCCGGAGTCGCCGGGCGAGCAACTGCGCTCTCGCCTGCCCAAGCCCTCCGTAGAGAGCGCCGCCTTGGCGCTCCCTTCCGATGCCGTGGTCGTGGCCGCTCCGCACTCCAACAGCCTGATCCTGGTGGGCACGCCCGGACAGATCGCCGAATTGAAACGGATTATTATGGCCATGGACACCGAGCCGCGCAGCGGTTACGGGCACCTGCAGGCCATTTTTCTCAAATATCTCTCTTCCGATGAAGCGGCCAAAAGCTTGACCGCGCTAATTTCCAAGCGCGCTGAAAAACCGCAGAACCAGAAAATTTCGATTGAGTCCAGCCTGGGCAATAATGCCCTGCTGGTTGATGCCGCGCCGGAAGATTTCAAGATGGTCAAGGAATTGATCGAGCAGCTCGACCAGCCGCCCCAGCAGGTCCTGGTGGAAGTCATGATCGCGGAACTGACCTTGAACGACGGCAGCAGCCTGGGGGCTGAAGCGCTCATGGGCGGCAAGCCGTCCGAAGGCTCAACGATCGCCGTCGGGGGCATGCGCACCGCCGAAGGCGAGGATAAACTGATGGAGCAGATCATCAGCGGCGTGGTGCCCCAAGGCTTGACCTTCGGCGTGGCCCGCGGCAGTTATCGCGATGCGCAGGGCAACGTGGTGGCCCGTTTCCCGGCCCTGGTCAATATCATTGCCCTCCAGCAAAAGAGCCGGTTCAAGATTCTCTCCAATGTACCGCTCTGGACGCAGAATAACCAGCCGGCCACGGTTACCATCGGCAAGAACATTCCGATCCTCAAATCAACCGTTTCCGGCGGGGCCGGCACGGCCCGCGATTACATTGAAAACATTGAGCGCGCCGACGTGGGCATCAAGCTCAGCGTCACGCCCCACGTCAATCCCAACCGCGAAGTGCTGATGAAACTGAATCCCAGCATTGAAGCCATCCTGGAAAGTTCTACCGGCGGCAAGCCCTTCACGCCCACGATTGCCAAGCGCGAAGTTGCCACCACCCTGACCGTGCCGGATGGCGACACAATCGTCATCAGCGGCCTGGTGCGCGAAGACGAGGTTTCCCGGGATCGCAAGATTCCATTCCTGGGTTCGATTCCGCTCATCGGCTGGTTGTTTCACACCAAGGAGGAAGCCATCGAGCGAACCAATCTGCTGATCTTCGTAACGCCGCACGTGGCCACCAACGCCGCGAGCGCCCTGGCCTTGACCGATATGATCAAAGCTCAAACCGGCTTCCCGGCAACCACGAATCTGCTGATTGAGCCATTGAAAGAAGACGAACCGAAGAGCAAGCGGTAAATTAGGCGGCAAAGCCGCAACTGCTCGCGCCCGGAGGTCGCGAGCCACCTTGGAGATCAATGCCCCTGGTGGACGCCGACCTCCGGGCGGCGTTATCGGATAACTTTGAAATTCCTTAACATCAAGTTAGGCCGCCGAAGGCGGTAACTGTTTCACAGGTAGGGCGGTTTCGCCGAAACCGCCGTGGTCGCCTCGAAACTGGCGCGCCCGGCGGTCGCGCCCTACCCCAGATTGAAATTCCTATGCATTGAATTAGGCCGCCAAAGACGGCGGCGGTTTCATGTAGCTGCGGGCGTGAGCCCGTGGTCTGTTATCTGTATTTCATTCTGCATTCTTCATTCTGCATTCTACATTGGAATTTGCCATGAGCGCTGAACCTGAGACGCTCTCCACCGCAGCCGAGCTGACGTCCCTGGCGGAACTGGCGCGTAAGTTTAGTCTGCCGCTGGTAGCCGCCGTGGCCGACGAGATGCTCGCGCCCGACCTGGCCGCCGATCTGCCGGTGGAATGGGCGCGCTCCCACCTGATGCTGCCGATCCGTCAGGCCGGCCGCCCGGCGCTCCTGCTCAACGACCCCGCCGACTTAAGCGCGCGCAAGCACCTGGAACTCCTGCTCAACCAGGAACTGCCGCCGGTGCTGGCGAGCAAGGCCGTGATCATGAACGCCATCGAACGCGGGTTTTTCAACCGCTCCGACACCGCCAGCGAGTTCCTGCGCGACCTCGACCAACGCGCGCCGGCCCCGGACAAGGCCGCGCGCGGCAGCGACGATCTGTTGCAGGTGGCCGAGCACGCGCCGATTACCCAGCTCATCAACCTGATCCTGCTGGAGGCCATCAAGGCCAACGCTTCCGATATCCACGTCGAGCCTTTTCAAGAGCGCCTGCGCGTCCGCTTCCGCATTGACGGCATGCTCTATGAGCAGACCTCGCCGCCTAAACACCTGGAAAGCGCTCTTGTGTCGCGGCTCAAGGTTATGGCCCGGATGGATATCGCCGAAAAGCGTCTGCCGCAGGATGGCGTCGCCCGCGTGCGGGTCGGCGAGCGCGAAATTGATATCCGCGTTTCGACCGTCCCGGTGGCGGAAGGCGAGCGCGTCGTCCTGCGCCTGCTGAACCGCAATACCACCGTGCTGCCCCTGGCCGCTCTCGGGCTGGCCCCGGCCATGCTCACGGCCCTGGAGCGCGTGCTGCAGGAGCCTAACGGCATCATGATCGTCAGCGGACCAACCGGCAGCGGCAAGACCACTACCCTTTACGCCGCGCTCCAGCAGTTGAACAAGTCGCGCGCAAATATCCTGACCATCGAAGACCCGATTGAATATCAGATCCCCGATATCGGCCAGATGCAGGTTAAACCCAAAATCGGCTTGACCTTCGCCAGCGGCCTGCGCCATATCCTCCGGCAGGACCCCGACACCATCCTGGTCGGCGAAATCCGCGACCTGGAGACCGCCGCCATCGCCGTGCGGGCCTCCTTGACCGGTCATCTCGTTTTCACCACGCTGCACACTAATGACGCGCCCAGCGCCGTGATCCGAATGATTGATATGGGCGTAGAACCGTATCTATTGGCTTCCTGCCTGCGCGCCGTCCTGGCCCAGCGCCTGCTCCGCAAGCTCTGCGAAAAGTGCCGGAAGCCAACTACGCTCGCGGCCTCCGAGCTGGCCGCCTTGCCGGAGGCTTATCGCCGCAAACCGCCCCAGAGCATCTACGCGCCGCAAGGCTGTCCGGCCTGCCTGGAAGGTTACAAGGGGCGGACCGGCCTCTTTGAGCTTATGGTTGTCACCCCGGAACTGGCCGATGCGATCTGCGCGGCCCAGCCTAATTTGCCAACTCTGCGGACTCTCTCGGTCCGCGGCGGCATGACCACGCTCCTGGAGGACGGCTTGGCCAAACTCTCTCAGGGTTTGACCAGTTTTACGGAACTCTTGCGCACAATCCCGCAGCCGGCTTGCTGATGAAGACTTTTGAATACCAGGCCTTTGATGCCGCCGGCCGCGTCCAGAAAGGATTGCTGGAAGCCCTGGATATTAAACAAGCACGCGAGAAACTCTCGCGCGATGGTCTTTTGGCCGAAAAAATTGCCCCGGCCGGCGAATTGAAACGCTCCCTGTTTCGTCCGGCGGCCTTTGCCGTTGCCGAAAGGACAATTTTTTACCGCGAATTGGTTGCCCTGCTGGGCGCCGGCTTGCCGCTGGTTACCGCCCTCGACCTGCTGATCAAATCGCCGGACTCAGGTCTAACCCGCCCGGTCCTCGCGGCGCTGCGCGATAAAATCAAGGAAGGCGCCGCCCTCGCCGGCGCCCTGGCCATTGTCTGCCCGACCATCAGCAGTTACGAAAAAGCGGTGATTGCCGCCGGCGAACGGGCCGCGGCGCTGAATACGGTTCTCGGGCGGCTGGCCGATTTCATGGACTCTCAGGCCCGCCTGCGCGACCGGTTAATTACCGCGCTCATTTATCCCGCCATTGTTTTGTCAGTTGCCGTCGCCATCGCCGTCGGTCTCCTGGGTTTCGGCGTTCCCCGCATCGCCAAGGTGATGTTGGAAGTCAGCCATACCACTTTGCCGCTGCTGACGCGCGGCATGATTAGCTTCGGTCATTTCCTGGTGCGTGGAGGCCTGCCCGCCTTGGCGCTGGCGCTTTCCGCCGCCGGCCTCTGGTGGCGCGCCACCAAGCGCGATCCCGAACGCGCGCGTAATTTCAATCGCCGCTTGTTCGCCTTGCCGGTAATCGGCCGGGGCTACGCCATGCTGGTTTCGTTGCGGTTTGCGCGGACGCTCTCCCTGCTGCTCAACGGCGGCGTCAGCCTGGTTGAGGCCCTGCCCCTGGCCGGCGAAGCCACGGGCAGTAGCTGGTTGGCTTCCCAGGTCGCCATGGAAGCCGAGGCGGTGCGGCATGGCCGGAACCTGGCCGAAATGCTCCGGCGGATTGCTCCGTTTAGTTCGTTAGCCGGCTGGGTGCAAGTGGGCGAAGCCAGCGGCGAACTCGCTCCGCTGCTGGAAAGCGCCGCCGACCGCCTGGAACAGCAGTGGGACCGGTTCCTGACCCGCCGGATGAGCGTGCTGGAACCAATCCTGATCCTGATTATCGGCGTATTCGTTCTGCTGGTCGTGCTGGCGATCCTGCTGCCGATCTTAACCTTAAACCAGCGTCTGAGATGAAAATGGCCGACTTATGATCAAGCGAAGAATATTTATTGTTCCTTGTATCGCGGTGATGCTTATGGCATCTGTTTTGGCGATTCGCCAATGCAATACCAGCAATTCACACAGTATGGCTTGCATCGGAAACCTCCGGCGGATCGAAGCCGCTAAAGACCAATATGCGTTAGAGAATGGCAAGAGCAACGGCTGGGCATGGGCTACGGATGAAAAAGCGTTCTATGAACTGGTCGAAGGGAAGGAATGGTATATGAAGGCATATGAAGTGTGCCCAGCATCTTCATCAATTCATATTATTCCACGTTCAGCAACTCAATCAGCGGCAAGTTATAAGGTAAACCCGATTGGAAGTAATGCGGTTTGTAAAGTTGCTCCTCGGCGACACTGCCTCCCATAGCGCGGCGAAAGGAGCCGGAGCCAGACAGGACTTCTTCCACTCCAAATGCTCCCTGAACGTCGCGGCGTCCGGCAATTTACCGGTCTGCCGAAGCCGGTATCTGAATTTTACATGCAAGCATTTAGACCCTTGACAGTTCCCGCCCGCATCCGTAACATATCTTCGTTGCGTAGGTGATTGTCCTCTGCGCGAAGCAGGCTCAATAACACTGTTGGCGTCAGAGAGGAGGTAGAATGCCGGAGATATCGAGATTCTTTGGTATCATCATCCGTATGTACTACAACGATCATACACCGCCTCACGTGCATGCGGAGTATCAAGGAGAGAAAGTGCTCCTCGATTTCCGGGGAAATATCGTCCGTGGCGGGATCGGATCGAGGACGGCGCTCAGGCTGGTGCGCGAATGGATAGATTTGCACGGGACCGAGCTGGAGGAAGACTGGAGTCTCGCAAGAGCGGGCCGAGAGTTGAAACCGGTTGAACCTTTGAAATGAGGTGAATCATGTGGAACTTGAACGAGGTAACGTCAATCGAATACCGGAATGGGTACGTTTACCACGTAGTGTTCGACGACGGCTTAGGGGGGGACATTGACCTAAGTGGGTATATTGGAAGCGGTCCCATCTTCTCGCCCTTAAAAGATCTGGCGTATTTTCGGAAGGCAAGAATCGAGGGCGGGACCATCTCGTGGCCAAACGGCGCGGATATCGCGCCGGAAGCCCTGTACGAAGACGTCGAGAGCGCCAACAAGCAGGTGCAGGCGACACGGTAGACCGCGCGCCTCACCGGCCCCGTTAGGACGGCGCTCCGCGCCGTCCTAACGGGCAGAGTTGCAAGGCCAACGAGTTGCGGCGGCGCGGAGACGCCGCCTAACAACTCGTTGGAAGCATCAGAAGATGAAGAATATCATCGCCATAGCGCTACTCGGGGTTCTGTGTGGATGCGGTACGCCCGACATGAGCGATCCACTCCCGCATAGCATCCATGTCGAGGGCGCCGTCGCGAGACCAGGAGAGTATGTCTTGCCGCAGGATGCAAGACTCACATACGGCATCGCCGCTGCTGGGGGATACACAGATAGGGTCTCAGAGATCTGCATCATTCGGGATGGCAAGGTTATGTTCAGGATCGACGGCAAGACCTTTCGACTCGCAAGACCCCACCAGGACCCTATCCTGAAGAACGGAGACACGATTCAGGTGGCAAGATAGGAGAACTTCCAACCAGTAAATGGTCGGTACGGCTTCGCCGCCTAACAACTCGTTGGGATGGTGAACATAATGAAAATAAAATTGGTACTCTGCTGTATTGCACTGCTACTTTCAGGCTGTGCGAGCATGACAAACAGGCTGAATGCTACCAGAAAAGCGGTGGATAACGGACTTATTGGCGGGCTGAACGAATCAAATAAGTTCACCGGAATAACATGGAGATTTCCCAACCCTCCGCTTGGACCATATACAGAAGTTACGGGCATTGAAGCCAAGATTACGGAAGGACCCCGCTCGGGTGGCGTAGTTGTGTTCTATCTAGGAAAATCCTGGAGAACGAAAGAATGGGAGGTTTTCAGCGCACTAATAAACGAAGATGGTAAATGGAAGCCCCTACTTGTGGAATTACCCCAGTTAACAAAAGGGATATCCCAACCAACAAATGCACCGTATTCATCACCCGCGGCGGGTTCGAAACGGTGATTTGAGTCGTTGGGGGGCAAAAATGAAATTGCCTTACACGCTTGCGCTTGAAGATCTCGTGGCATTCAACGAGTACCATATTCAGCATTCAATTCCACTAGCTGGGTTGGGATAGAGCGTGTCGAAAAGACTCCCACTCACGGCTTCATCTATGTATCGAGCAATGCGGCACATGTAATCCCTATAGCGTCAGTTACAGAGGGTGATTTCCACGAGTTCATGCTGGTGGTGCTGGCGATCCTGCTGCCGATCTTAACCTTGAACCAGCGTCTGAGATGAAAATGGCCGACTTATGATCAAGCGAAGAATATTTATTGTTCCTTGTATCGCGGTGATGCTTATGGCGTCTGTTTTGGCGATTCGCCAATGCGCTATCAGAAAATCAATCAGTATGAGTAACGCTTGCATCGGAAACCTCCGGCATATCGAAGCCGCTAAAGACAACTATGCGTTAGAGAATGGCAAGAGTAACGGCTGGGCATGGGCTACGGATGAAGAAGCATTCGACGAACTGGTCGAAGAGCGTGCAGGTTCTGCTATGAAGGGGTATCCAGCGTGCCCAGCATCTTCATCAGTTCATATTATTCCACGTTCAGCAACTCAATCAGCGGCAAGTTATAAGGTCAACCCGATTGGAAGTAATCCGGTTTGTAAAGTTGCTCCAAGGCGACACTGCCTTCCATAGCGCGGCGGTCAGAAGGCGCCGGGAATGCCGGAAAGTCGGGAGGATTGGTCTTCGCGCTGGGCGACAATGGCCAGGACCCTGGGGACATAGTCCCGGGTTTCGGCCGGCAGATAGCGGGAAACATCTTCAAAAGTCCGGGCGCCATAGTCGTTCATAATTCGCTTGAGACGTCCTTCGCCGGCATTATAGGCCGCCAGGGCCAGTGACCAGGAGCCGAATTCCTTCCGCAGATGTTTCAGGTATTGCGCCGCGGCGCTGGCGCTTTTCTCCGGCATCAGGCGATCATCATAAGGCGCGATGTTCAAGCCAAAACGCTCCGCCGTGGCGGGCATCAGTTGGAAAAGACCCGCCGCGCCGGCCGGACTTTCCGCCTGGGGGTCAAAGCCCGATTCAACCTCCGCGATCCAGACCCATTTTTGCGGCACGCCCTCCTTTTCAAAAATTTCTTTCAACCGGGAAATGACGGCCGCCATGTCGGCCTGGCCGGCCGAATCGGGTGGAACAAGGCTGGGCTTTTCCGGCGAGGCAGCCGGCGGCAGCGGCAATCCCGCAGTAACAATCGGGACCTGGGCAACGGAAAAGCCCAACACGGCCTCAAGCGGATCAGTCGCATCAGCCAGCGCCTGACGACCAATAAGGTCCAAGGCCGGCCATTTGTTTCCGCCAGCCGCCGACGCGATGGTAAAGCCGCTCAAGCACGGTTCCACCGATTTACGCCCGCCGGGCACATCCGCCGCGAGACTACCGGCGAAAAACACCAAAGCCATGGCCAGCTTGAAAAACATTCGCCTCATGCCATACCCCTTGTGCATAAAATAACTAATTGCCGAACATCATGCCTAATTCCACTAAACTTGTCAAGCCCGCATTCAGCAAATGTCGTAACTCGGCAAACGAGTAAATTATGGGGACATTTGAAAAGAGCTTTGACAGCGCAAAGCCGGGATCGGGGGACCAAGCAGTTTATCTCGGGAGAGCGTTAGTTTGTCTATCCCCCGGGTCGGCTTGTAGCCGCACGGCTTTGATGATGGCAGCGCCGAAGCGTTGCTGCAGTCGCGCCAGAATCCCGGCGCGCTCGTAGCGCGCGAGCTCATTTAACCAGACGGCGCTGTCCACGAAGATCACCAGCGTCGGACCGTCCAGGTAGCCGGGCCGCGCGTGGGCGGCGGCGTTTGCTCCCGAGAGCTCCGGCCAGGCCTGGCGGATTTGATTGAGCAAGGCCGGCTGGCGGCGCTGGTCAATGCTCTTGAAAATATTTTTAACGGTGTCGCGCAACGTCAGGTCGGGTTCCGGCGCCGGCGGAGCTTGATTCGGCAGTTGAAACCGCTCGCGGGTTAAGAGCCAACGCGCCGGGTCCTCGCGGCGGTAACGGCGCGATCTGTAATAACGAGTCATTCCACTCCCTTATATCTTTTCAGCCATCTGCAAAAAAGTTTGCCAGAAATGTTGATGGGATAACAGGATGATATTTTCAAATTGGGTAATGCCTACGATGTGGTCGCACGATGGTAGGGACGGCTCCCCGCCACAGGGCGGGGCCACGCGTGGCGCGTGGCAAACAAGTTTACCACGCCAAAGGCGTGGCGCCGAGTTTCCCGCCAGAGGCGGGTCTGCCTCAGGCATGATCCGCCATAGGCGGATCCGCATAAGGCGGAATCCCGCCTCGGCGGGACCGTCCGCGGCCTGCCTGCCGAAGCCGCTTAGGCGCAGGCAGGCGCGTTCGGGCCTACTCCGCCGTAGTAAGCCTACTGGCTACGAAGGCTGGACGAACGCGCCCTTATACCTGTTACCACTACAAAACTAAGGGGTTATCAAATTAGCGGACCACGGCTGGAGCACGGTCCGCCTTCGCGGCGCAGCAAAGCGCCGCTACGGCGCGACGATGACCGAAATGGCAGCCAGAGGAGCGTAAAGAGCAGGAGCGCCAAGCCATCCGCGGCAAGCAAATACCAGGGCCAAGGCCCACAATAATCCAGGAGCGAAACCGCCTGCGGCTTGGCGCACAAATACAGATAATTTGTTTTGAATAAGGCGTTGAAAAGCGCCATGAGCAAGACATAGCCGTTTAACAGCAGGAAAGCTCGCCAAAGCGACCCGGAACGCGGCCGGGCCTGACGGCTCCAGGTCAGGAATAATATGGCCATGACCACCCCGCCGTGCGCCAGGAAGAACTTCAGGTTGGCATAGGATAGAAACGCTCCGGATAAGTCCGGCGTCAGCACCGCCATACTGGTTCCGGCCAGCCCCCAATAGTAGCTAAGCTCGAAGCTCCAGGATCGGCGCGTGAAGAGCGCCAGAACCGTAAGCCACAGAACAAGATCGCAAAGATCGAGCGGCAAGGCATCGGGAAACCGGAACAGACCGCTCCGCAAAACATGGCCATACCAGATCAATTCGTTAAGGGCGATGATCGTGCCCAAACCGCAAGCAATCCAACGCGCTGTGGCCGGCCAGCGTCGCGCCGTAACGGCGCTTTGCCGCACCGCGAAAGCGGACTGGCGCCGCGCCCACCAGGCTAAGGCTCCGGCCAGCGCGGGAATCGCCGCGAGAATCAGCAGATGGGGCGGCGAACCAAGTTGAAAATCGGTTGGCATAAATGCACGGAAATTTTTAGCTCTAATAATAAAGCCGTTTGGGCTTGCTTGACAAGGTTGGTTTTCAATGGCGGGTAAGCCATCACGGTTTATTCATGAAGCGCCTCATAAACTCGGTTGGCGGGCGGAAACGAGCAGGAATCCGCCGCGCTGATTATTGACGCTCATTTCGCTATAGAAGTCTGTAAGCGTCATCCATTTTCGTTTGATTTTACGCGCATAC